>USCR01000107.1 GCA_900553295.1 uncultured Eubacteriales bacterium
CCAGGGGGCTTTCCGTTCCCCCCCTGGACCCCTTCGGGGGGGGGGGCGAAAGCCTTGCCTTGATGCAGTCCTTGCATGCTGCGAAACCAAAGGTTTCACCTTTACATGGGCATATAAAAAAGGCACGCTTTTCCGCTGCCTATGGGTGTGGCCGCTCCTTTCGGAGCGGCCACGCACTTTTTATTGCTTTTTCCAAATTGCCGGATGGAACAGCGCCAGCATGGGGAAAATCTCCAACCTCCCCGCCAGCATCAGCAGGCTGAGCACCACCTTCGAGAAGGGGCTGTACCCGGTGAAATCCTCCACGGGGCCAACGGCCCCCAGCCCCGGCCCCACGTTGCTCATGCAGGTAATGGCCGCGCTGAAGTTGGTCTCCAGATCATAAGTGCCCTCCAGGGACACCAGCAGCGTCCCCAATAGCACCATGGTCACATAGACGAAAATGAAAGTCGCCGTTTCCTGTAGCAGCGTTTCCGAAACACCCTTGCCCTCAAAGCGCACGGTCTGCACCTTTCGGGGCTGGAAGGTGTGCCGCACCGCCCGCAGGCCCTGCTTGCACATCATGCCAATGCGGCATACCTTGATGCCGCCAGCGGTGGACCCGGCGCAGGAACCAATGAACATCAGAATGATAATGACCATCTTCGCCGCCACAGGCCACAGGTTGAAGTCCGCGGTGGCAAAGCCCGTGGTGGACATTACGCTGGACACCTGAAAGCCCGCATAGCGCAACGCCTGCACCCAGGAACCATACTGGGGAAGAATCATCACCGTTATCATCCCCGTGGCCACCAGGAAAATGCCCAGATACCAGCGCAGCTCCTCACTGCGCAGGGCGTCCCGCCAGCCGCCGGTGAGCAGCCGGTAATACAGGGCGAAGTTGGTGCCGAAAACCAGCATGAACGCGGTGATAATCAGGTCTATCCACCCGCTCTGGAAATATCCCACACTGGAAACATAGTTGCTGAAGCCGCCGGTGCCCGCCGTGCCCATGGCATGGATCGCCGCGTCAAAGGGACCCATGCCCGCCACCATCAGCAGCGCAAACTCCACCATGGTCAGCGCCAGATAAATGATATAGAGAATCTTGGCCATGTCCCCGATCTTGGGCACAATCTTGCTCAGGGTGGGGCCGGGGCTTTCCGCCCGCACCAGGTGGGAGGTGCGGCCGCCCATCTTGGGCAGCAGGGCCAGGGTAAGCACCAGCACCCCCATGCCGCCAATCCAGTGGGTGAAGCTGCGCCAGAACATGATCCCGTGGGGCGCGCCCTCAAAGTGGGTGGTCACCGTGGCGCCGGTGGTGGTAAAGCCGGATACCGCCTCGAAAAACGCATCCTCATAGTTGGGCAGTTCGCCGCTGAAAACAAAGGGAAGCGCCCCAAAGGCGCTCAGCGCCACCCAGGACAGCGCCACCACCAGGAACCCCTCCCGGGCGCGGAAGTTCCGCTCCCGAGGCTGACAGCCAAAGCGCAGGGGCAGCCCCACCACCAGCAGCACCAGGATGGACTTTGCCAGGGCCATGGCATCCCCGTCCCCGTAGAACAGCGCAATGAGCAGCGCGGGGGCCATGGCCGCCGCCTCCACCAATAAAATCGCGCCCAGCAAATACCCTACCAATAATCTGTTCATCGATGAATAACCTCGTTCAGGTCATCAATGCCGTTTTCGCAGGCAATGACAACAACCCGGTCCCCGTCCTCAATATGGTCGTCGCCAAAGGGTACGATCACCTTGCTCTGGCGGACAATCACCGCCACCAGGGTGCCGGGGCGCACCACCAGGTTTTTCAGGGGAATACCGATATAGGGGTCTTTCCCCCGGGCAATGAATTCCATGGCCTCCGCCTTGCCGTTCATCAGCCGGTAGAGGCGCTCCACCTTGGTGCCCTCGCCATTGACCCGGGCGCGCACATAGCGCAGGATAGCCGTGCAGGTGCTGGCCTTGGGGCTGACAATGCTGTCCAGCCCCATGCCGCTGATAATATCCGCATAGGCTACGCGGTTGTTTTTCACAATCACCTTGGGCACGCCTTCCTTGACGGCAAAAAGACCGGTCATCAGGTTTTCCTCGTCCCGGTCGCACAGGGCCACGAAGGCGTCCATCTGCTGAAGGCCCTCCTGCTCCAGCAGCTCCTGATCGGTGCCGTCGCCATAGATCACATTGACATCGGGCAGGGATTCGCTGAGGTCATTGGCTTTTTTTTCATTGATTTCAATCATCGACACGTGAATGCCCATGGGAACGATCATCTTGGCCAGATAGTAGCTGATGCGACCGCCGCCCAGCAGCATCACGTTTTTCACACGCAGGGAGTTTTTGCCCAGGTAACGGAAGTAGGAGGTAATGGTTACCATATCGGCGGCCACATGCACCCGGTCACCGGCGCGGATGATAAAATCGCCGTTGGGAATCACCACATTTCCCTCGCGCTCCACCGCGGCATAAAGCACCTGGGGCAGGCCGTTGAGTTTGCGCGGAAGGTCCTTGAGCGCGTGGCCCACCACCACATCGTGCTCCTGCGCGCGGAACTCCACCATCTCCACCCGCCCCTTGGCAAAGGATTCGATGTTGCTGGCAAAGGGAAAGCGTAGCAGCCGGCTGATTTCCAGCGCGGTGGCACGCTCGGGATTGACCGGCATGTCGATGCCCATCTCGCGCTGCAAAAGCGTCAGGCTGTCGTTGTATTCAGGGTCACGGATGCGGGCGATGGAGTACTTGGTTCCCAGCTTTTTGGCCACCAGGCAGCAAAGCATGTTGGTTTCGTCGCTGGCGGTGGCGGCAATGATGATATCCGCCTTGTCAGCCCCCGCGTCCACCAAAGTGGCGGCGTTGGCCCCGTTGCCACGCACGCACAGCACATCCAGCGTATCCTCGCTGCGCTGGAGGACTTCCTCGCTGCGGTCCACAATGACCACGTCATGCCCCTCTCGTGCGAGATGTTCCGCCAGCGTATGACCTACTTTGCCGTCACCAACCACCAGGATTCGCATACATCCATCCTCCGTATCCACAAAGCGGTACAAATCATCAAAGGGATTTCAATCGCAGTGTATCATTATAGCATATCATGGGGTAAAATGAAATGCCTGCGCCCTCTGCTTTCCACTCCGCCCTGTTTTTAACGGGTTCTTAGCGATGTCATGGAATGTTTTAAGGCCATCAGACCTGTCGCATCCGCCACCGCCCACCCGATGGGAATGGCCCACCATACCGCGTCCAGCCCCCATGAGGGAGCCAGCCAGTAGGCCAGCGCCACGCGCAGGCCCAGCGAAATCACGGTCAGCACGATGCTCATGCCCGCCCGCTCCAGGCCGCGGTAGGTGGCATAGAGCAGAAACAAAAGGCCGATGCCCACATAACACAGGCCCTCTGTGCGCAGGTAATGCACGCCCACCGCCATGACATCGTTCTGCGAGGGATCAATGAAGATGCTCAGCAGCGGCACGGCAAAGATCCCCACCACCGCCGATACCAGCGCACAGAAGCCCAGGGACATCACGGCCGCTTCCCGAAGGCCCCGCCGCACCCGGTCGGCGCGGCCGGCGCCGGCATTCTGCGCCACAAAAGTGGCGAACCCGTTGGCAAAGTCCTGTGCGGGCGCGTAGGCAAACGCGTCGATTTTCACGCCTGCCGCGAAGGCGGCCATCACGTTTACGCCAAAGCTGTTGACCAGGCTTTGGATCATCAGAATGCCGAAATTCATGATGGACTGCTGCGCGCCCGTGAGCACGGAAACCACCGCGATGCGCCTGATAAGCGGCCCGTCCGGCCTCAGGTGGCGAATGCCGGGGCGCAGGTCCCCCATTTTCAGGAGAGAATATACGACGATCCCGGCCGCGCTTGCCGCCTGGGCGATCACCGTCGCAAGGGCGGCACCCTCCACCCCCCAGCCCAGGCCTGTGACAAACCACAAATCCAGCGCGATATTCATCACCGCAGCGCACAGCAAAAACCACAGCGCCGCCGCGGAATTTCCCACGCTGCGCAGAGCGGTGGCAAAAAAGTTATACAGAAATGTAAAGCCAATGCCCCAGAATATGATTTGCAGGTAACCGCGCAGATCTTCCACGGCCTCGGCAGGCACCCGCATCCACACCATCAGGCTGTCCAGCAGGGCAAAAGCCGCCGCCGCCAGCGCCAGCGCCGCCAGCGCAATCCCCACGAAGGCGTTGCCCATGGCACGGCGCAGGCCCTCGCGGTCCCCCTGGCCGTAAAGTTGGCTCATGACCACCCCGCTGCCCATGCACAGGCCCAGAAGCAGGCTGGTGAGCAGCGTCATCAGCGAAAAGGCGCTGCCTACGGCGGCCAGCGCCACGCTGCCCAGGAAGCGTCCCACTACCCAGGTATCCACAATATTGTAGCACTGCTGAAGCAGGTTGCCCGCAATCAGCGGAAGGCTGAAAAGAACCAGTCCCTTGCGAATGCTGCCGCGGGTCAGATCGCGTTCCAAAAAAAGACCTCCCTGCCGGATTACACTACGCACAGTGTAGCACAGACGCGGGGCAAAGGCAATGTGAGGGCGCAAAAAAGGAGGGAGGGCAAAGGCCCTCCCTCCAAATATCAGTGTCCGCATCCGGAGCAGCGCGAGCAGTCGCCTCCGCAGCTGCACCCGCCCTTTCTGCGGTCCCGGACCATCTTCCATACGGCGGCCGCAACCGCCAGCAGCACCACGCCGCCTACAATCAAGGTTGCCATATTCACGCAGCTCCTTTCCTGATATTCCGGATGGTTATGCCTCCACGCTGACCTTTTGGGTCAGATGGTTCTCATCATAGCGGTTGGGCCGCGCCAGCAGATAGATCAGCCCCGCCAGAAGCACCAGCGCAACCGCCGTCCACACCGTGAAGCCCGCGCCCGCCAGCAACAGCCCCAGCCGGAACACGATCAGCGCGATCACATAGGCGAACACGCACTGGTAGCCGATGGCAAACCACGTCCAGCGGGCGTTGTTCATCTCGCGCTTGATGGCGCCGATCGCCGCAAAGCACGGGGCGCACAGGAGGTTGAAAATCATGAAGGCAAAGGCCGCAAGCCTGCCGTAACCGCCGGACATCTCATCAAAGTTCTGAGCGATGGGGCTGAGGCCCTGCTCCACTTCCTCCTCGGAGCCCTCTTCCAGCAGCGTGGCGGTATCGCGCTCGTCGGTATCGGTGTTGTAGAGGATGCCAAAGACGTTGACAACCTCCTCCTTTGCCACCAGACCCAGCACCGTGGCCACCGTGGGCTTCCAGTCGCCGAATCCCAGCGGCTCAAACACGGGCGCCACTGCGGAGCCCACGCGGCCCAGAATGCTGTTGTCGGTATTTTCGACGGCGCCGAAGGTGACGGGCGCATCGACGGTCTCCACCACCTCCGCGTCCGCGGCCATCGCATCCTCCGGGATCCGGGCCTCCCAGCCGTAGCCCTGCATGAACCAGATCACGATGGCGGAAACCAGAATCACCGTGCCCGCGCGCTTGATGAAGCTCCAGCCGCGCTCCCACATGGAATGCAGCACGTTTTTGGCGGACGGCGCATGGTAGGCGGGCAGCTCCATGACGAAGGGAGCGGGATCGCCCGCGAAGATGCGGGTCTTTTTGAGGATGATGCCGCTGATGACGATGGCGGCCACACCGATGAAATACGCGGAGGTTGCCACCCAGCCCGCATTGTGGAACAGCGCGCCGGCGATGAGGCCGATAATGGGCATCTTGGCGCCGCAGGGGATGAAGGTGGTGGTAAGGATGGTCATCTTGCGGTCGCGGTCGTTTTCAATGGTGCGCGAGGCCATCACGCCCGGCACGCCGCAGCCGGTGCCGATCAGCATGGGGATGAAGCTCTTGCCCGACAGGCCGAACTTGCGGAAGATGCGGTCCATGATGAAGGCGATACGGGCCATGTAGCCCACGTCCTCCAGAATGGCCAGCATGAAGAACAGCACCAGCATCTGGGGCACAAAGCCAATCACCGCGCCCACACCGGCAATGATACCGTCACAGATCAGCCCCGTGAGCCAGCCCGCGGTGCCGATGCCCGTAAGCCACCCCCGCACGGGCTCCTGTATCCACTCCGCCACGAATACGTCATTGGTAAAGTCGGTGACGATGGTGCCGATGCTGGATACGGCAATGTAGTACACCACGGCCATCACCGCCACAAAGATGGGCAGGGCCAGCCAGCGGTTGGTCACCACCCGGTCGATCTTGTCCGAGGTGGTCAGCGCGCCCTTGGGGCGGCCTTTTTTAACGCAGGTGGACACCAGCCGGTTGATATAGGCATAGCGCTGGTTGGTGATGATGGATTCCGCATCGTCGTCCATCTCGGCTTCGCAATCCTTGATGGTGCTTTCGATGGCGGAGCGGATGCCGGCGGGAAGGTTCAGTTCCTCCCGTACCTTTTCGTCTCGCTCAAAGAGCTTGATGGCATACCAGCGGGCGAGGTGGTCAGGTACGATACCGCCCTCGTGCCGGCTGCCGTCGGCGTGATGGTGATGCACGGCTTCCTGCCCGTCGCGGTGCGTGATCAGATCCTCGATATGCGCCAGGGCGTGCTCCACGCTCCCGGCAAACACATGCGGCGGTTCGCCTGCTTTCTTGCCCGCCAGCTGCGCGGCCTTCCGGGCCACCTCGCGGCTGCCCTCGCCCCGAAGGGCGCTGGTTTCCACCACTTCGCAGCCCAGCGCCTCGCCCAGCTTTTTCAGATTGATCTGATCGCCGTTCTTGCGGGTCACGTCGATCATGTTCAGGGCGATGATCATGGGAATCCCCAGCTCGGCCAGCTGCGTGGTCAGGTACAGGTTGCGCTCGATGTTGGTGGCGTCCACGATGTTGAGGATGGCGTCCGGCCGCTGGTTTACCAGATAGTCGCGAGCGATCACCTCCTCCAGCGTATAGGGCGAAAGGCTGTAGATGCCGGGCAGGTCCTGGATGACGACATCCGGTTCGCCTTTCAGCCTGCCCTCCTTCTTTTCCACCGTCACGCCCGGCCAGTTGCCAACGTACTGGTTGGAACCGGTCAGGTCATTGAACATGGTGGTTTTACCGCAGTTTGGATTGCCCGCCAGGGCGATCTTTGTGGACATACCGCCGCCTCCTAAATGTTTGTTATGGCTAACTCACGGAGAAAAAAAGAATCACTCCACCTCGATGTTTTCCGCATCGCTCTTGCGCACGGACAGCTCGTATCCTCGCACCGTCAGCTCCATGGGGTCGCCCAGAGGCGCGACCTTGCGCACATACACCTCGGTTCCTTTGGTCAGGCCCATGTCCATGATGCGACGCTTGAGCGCGCCCTCGCCATGTAACCTTTTGATGGTGACCGATTCGCCGATTTTGACTTCCTTCAGGGTCTTCATAAGGTACCTCCTCCTGCTTCAGACCATGATCCGCATGGCCATCGTTTTGTCCAGGGCAACGCGGCTTTCCTTCACGCTCAGGATCAGGTTGCCGCCCAGCTCGCTTACCACCGTGACCGGCTCCCCCACCACGAATCCCAGCTCCGCCAGGCGTTGACGCACCTCATCCCTACCGGTGATCTTGCGGATGATGTTGACATCCCCCACGTTTGCCATCGCCAATGGCATCATTTCATCTCCCCGCCTTTGAATTCGATTTGACTAACTCACGTGTCAAAATGGCGGCTAGGAGTTATAACCTCCTAACCGCCATGAAGTTTATCATTCCTAACCTCATTTGTCAAGGCATAAATTTACGATTTTTTCATCCCATCAGATGATATAGACGAAGATGCACACAAAGTGCAGAATGCTCCCTGCCAGCACAAACAGGTGAAACACCGAATGCATGTAGCGGTGTTTCCGGCCCAGGCCATAGAGAATAGCGCCCACCGTATAAGCGATGCCGCCTGCCAGCAGCCAGATCAGGCCGGGAACGGGGATTGTCTTGAGCACAGGGTCCGCCGCCAGCACCACGCACCAGCCCATGCCGATGTAGCAGATCATGGAAAGCACGGCGTACTTCTTCAAATCAATGGCGGTAAAGACGATCGCCACGATCGCAATGGCCCACACCCCTCCGAACAGCGCCCAGCCCCAGGCGGGATAGCCGGGCCGGATGGCGCACAGCGCGATGGGCGTATAGGTACCCGCGATAAGCAGGTAGATGGTACAGTGGTCCAGCACCTGCATCACCTTTTTGGCCATTTCCGGCAGCAGTCCGTGGTATACGCTGGACATGGTGTAGAGAAGCACCATGGACACACCGTATACCACGCTGCTTACGATGGACCAGGGATTGCCCTTCAGGATGGAGGTAATCAGGCACAGCACCAGTGCGACAATCCCGAATGCGCCGCCCACAATATGCGATACCATGTTGAAGATCTCTTCTCCACGGGTGTAATCCGGCAGCTTCCGGTTTTTCAGGCCGGTCCGTTTCATGCTTGCCTCCCGCGCCTGAATGCGCCTCAGGCGTTATTGTTGGATGTTTTCCCCGGTTCGGTGGTCGGGGCCGGGGTGGGGCTGGGGAGATCGGAAGAG
>USCR01000108.1 GCA_900553295.1 uncultured Eubacteriales bacterium
CTGCGGGTAAGTAATGCGGGAAAGCTTGGTGGTGGTGGGTGTGGCCGCGCCGTCCGGGGGCAGACGAAGTTCCTCCACCGTGCAGCCCCGAAGCTCCATGGCGTAGTTCATGGCCTCCACCATTTCGTCGGTGGACATGTTGGTCAGCGTGGTGTTTTCCAGCACGGAGTCCACCAGCGCCCGGGCCTCCTCCAGGGTGATCTCCCGGCACTGGTCCGCCAGGGTAGAGAGCACGGTACGTACGCGCTGGGTGCGCATGAAGTCTCCGCCGCCGCCCACCTTGCGTATACGCATGTAAATCACCGCGCTGTGGCCGTTGAAGTGGTAGGTGCCTGCTCCGCGCAGGCGGGGCGTGGTGGAATCCTTGGGAATGGCGTAGCGTTGCAGGTAATTGGATTCCGTGGAGGTGATTTCGATGTCCACCCCGCCCAGGAAATCCACAATGCTGGCAATCTGGCTGAAGTCAAACAGCAGATATTTTTCAATCTTCACGCCGACGTGCTGGCTGATTACCTTGCACAGTGCTTCCGGACCGTAATTTTTGGCAATGTAGTTGATCCGGCCGATAACGCCGTCGGGACGTTCCACCAGCGCGTCGCGGATGATGGAGGTCAGCATGACGCGATGGGCACGGGTGTCCAGGGTCACAATGACGATACCATCGGTATTCCCCAGGTTATGGGGTTTGCCGGTCCATTGGTCCACGCACAGCAACAGGTAATGATGCTGTCCGTCAATGGCCGGGGGCAACTCCTCATAGGGAATGGTTTCAATGGGTTGTGGGTCATCCGCCAGGGCGGCGCAGCAGCTCAGGGACAGGATCAGGGTCAAGACAAGGCAGACGATTCGCTTGATCATATCGCAAGATCTCCTTTTCTGCATGTGTGATGCGTTTTCTCATTAATAAGAAACGAATCAAAGGCGGCGCTTCCTGCGTGGCGGATGGAAGAAACCGCCTTCTTAGCATAGCACAAGCCGCGATGCTTTGCAATCCTGCCCCCTGACGGGTGCCCTTTTCCAATAAAAAAAGGCGCGCCGCGCGCCGCAAACTGTCAAAAACCCCTTGGGGAGGTGTCGGAGGGGCCGCGGCCTCTCCGACTTTCGTTCGTATCCGGGGGCTTTGCCGACGGGGCGGTTTATTCCTTACCAAAGCGGCGAAAACCACTTTTACCCCACGCGGAGGCGAGTCCCGCGCCGGTGGCCTTATGCCCGGCCACGAATCAGGTTTGCCAGGAAAATGCATACGCAGGCTCCACCCACCGCCACAATCAATCCCCACCAGGAGAACGCGGTAACCGTGCCCAACCCCAGCCAGGATGCCAGGAAACCACCCACCGCCGCGCCGGCAATGCCCAACAGCAGGTTGCCAAGCAGGCCAACGCGTCGATTCACGCCCATCACCAGGGTGGCAAGCCAGCCCGCCAGCGCGCCAAAGACCAGCCAAAGAAGCAGCGACATGAAAATCCACCTCCTTTGCCGTTTATTTTGCGCTGGCGAATGGCAATCCATGCGCCGGTATTCCTGACCCCGCGCGGCCTGAAAGCCGAAGAATTTCCCTATTTCACAGACAGGGCTGCGCAAGGCGCAAAGGGCATTTCAATGCCGGAAGGCCACTGCGTTGGATGTAAAACTGTACAAAAGGCATGGAAAATGGTATAATCTGCGTTGTTATGCTGTGCATATGATGAAAGAAAGGCGGTGCGAGCTGTTGCCCAAACGTTTGCTGGCCGGCCTGCTGGCGGTGCTGGTGTTGCTGTGTACTGCGTCTGCCCTGGCGGAGGAGACTGCTTTTGTGGAGCCGACGCTGGCGCCGGACGCCACGCCCTATGATGCGGAGCATCCGGAAATTCTGGAAGACGATATGCTCTATGCACCTTCGGTCATCCTGATCGAGGCCAGCAGCGGCGATGTCATCTACCAGAAAAATGCCGACCAGGTGATGTACCCCGCATCCACCACGAAAATCCTTACGGTGCTGCTGGGCATTCAGCTGGGTGACATGAACCAGACCGTGACCGTCAGCGAGACCGCCATGCAGCTGGGAGATGAAGATGCCACCACCATGGGGCTGGAGGTTGGCGAGGAAATCAATTTCCATGATCTGCTGGTGGGTACGCTGATCCGCTCGGCCAATGAAGGCGCCAACGTGATTGCCGAAACCATTTCCGGAAGCATTGCGGATTTTGTGGATTTGATGAACCGCACGGCGGAGGCCTACGGGTGCACCAACACACATTTTGCCAACCCCAACGGCTTGCATGACCCCAATCACTATACCACGGCGCGGGATATGGCCATCATCGCCCGGGAGGCCATGAAGAACGAGACCTTCCGGGAAATTGCGGCAACGCTGTCCTATCCCATGCCGCAGACCAATAAGCAGCGCGCCAGAACCCTTACGCTGCGGGACAACTCCTTTATGACCCCTGGCACGGAGGATAATCCCAACAAGTATTATTACCCTTATGGTATTGGCATTAAGACTGGCTTTACCAATGCCGCAGGCTACTGCTACGTGGGTGCTGCGGAAAAGGACGGCGTGGAGCTGATCTCCGTGGTGCTGGCTGCCGGGCAGCGGGGCCGTTGGGCGGACACCATCAAGTTGATGGACTACGGTTTCTCCCAGTATGTGAACGTAACGCCCATCGACCTGTACGCCATGAACCCCATTACCATCCAGACCACCAACTATTCCCTTTCCGATTCGGACATGGGGCGCCTGGCGCTGCTGTGCCAACCGGCGGATCCCACCAAGACCGCGTCCATCACCGCTACCCAAGAGCAGGTGGAGACCATGGCCGAGAACCTGCGCTACACCTGCCTGATTACCTATACCCGTGACTTTGTTGCGCCCATTGCGGCGGGGGAAGTCATGGGCGTGATGACCTATTTTGACGAGAATGGAAATGCGGTGGACTACAACCTGACCGCTTCCCGGGCCATCGCCATGCGGGAAAACGCCCCCAAGACCCTGGAACAAATTGTTGCCGAGACGGAGGCCGATCCCAATCCCTTCCCGCCCCTGACGGTGGAACTGGCGCTGTACCTGGCCCTGCCGGTGGTTGCCCTGGTGCTGCTGATATTCCTGCTGCGCAAGCTGTTCAGGCGCCGCCATATCCGGAATCGCCGGGTGCCCAAGCCCACCAACCGCTACCTGAAATAATGCTCCAACCATTCCGGGACCTGGACGGCCAAATCGTCCAGGTCCTTTTCCTGTGCGCTTTGCACACGGGGCGTGGCTTGACATTTGGCATATTTTCCCCGATAATAGGCATGATACGGGGGAGGGAATGCTTTCCTTCTCCGGAAAGGAAGGAATGGAAACTTGGCGCATGAAATCGTTCATATAGAAAAGGGCAGCATTGCCGACCGGCTGGGACTGCGGGAAGGGGACGCCCTGGCAAAGATCAACGGTGAGACGCTGATTGACCAGATTGATTATCAGGCCCTGACCGCGCAAAGCCCTTGTGTGCTGGAGGTGATTCGCCGGGACGGGCGGGTCGTCCGCCACACCGTCCATAAGGAGGACGATGAACCCCTGGGTATTACCCTTAGCGATACCATGCTGTGCAATCCCCGCGTGTGCAAAAACCACTGCGTTTTCTGCTTTATTGACCAGATGCGCCCGGGACTGCGGAAATCTCTGTATGTAAAGGATGACGACTGGCGGTTGTCCCTGATGATGGGGAATTTCGTCACCCTTACCAATGTGGATGACCAGGAGCTGGACCGCATCATCCGCCGCCATGCCAGCCCGCTGTTTATTTCTGTCCATGCCATGGATGGACAGGTGCGCAAGCGCATGATGCGCAACCCCAACGCGGAGAACATCCTGCCTCGCCTGAAGCGCCTGAAGGAAAACGGTATCCGTTTCCATTGTCAAATCGTATGCTGCCCCGGCTGGAACGATGGAGAGGTGCTCCGGCAAACCCTGGATGACCTGGCAGCGCTGGCGCCGGCTGCGCAGACGGTGGCGGTGGTGCCCGTGGGCCTTACCGCTTATCGGGATGGCTTGGAGCCGCTCACGCTGTTTAACCGGGAGACGGCGGGGGAGCTGCTGGACCAGCTGGAACCCCTTCGGGAGCGTTTTCTTCGGGAAATGGGCACCCGGTTTGTTTTTCCTTCGGACGAGTTTTATTGCCTGAGCGGCCGTCCGCTGCCTCCGGATGAAGCCTATGAAGGCTATCCGCAGATTGAGAATGGCGTGGGCATTCTCCGCCAGTTTGAAACCGATGCCCGCTGGGCGAGGGAGGACCTGGAGGGAATGCAGGCGCCCGCCAAGCGTTATGTGATCCCCGTAGGGATGTCGGCACGGACCTTCTTTGGAGATTTTTGCAGGGAGTATGCCCCGGAGGGCGTCACGCTTACGCCCCAGGCCATTGAAAACCGCTTTTTCGGCCCTACCATTACGGTGACGGGACTGCTGACCGGCGGTGATATCCTGGCACAGCTGGATTGCACGGGCTATGATGAAGTGCTGCTGTTTCGCAATACCCTCCGGGCGGAGGGTGACCTGTTCCTGGACGATATGAGCCTGGAGGAATTCCGCTCCCGCCTGCCCATTCCCGTGCGGGTGGTTTCCACCAACGGGGAACAATTCTACCGCGCACTGTACGGATTGGAGGAAGCGTAATGTCAAGACCGCTGGTGGCCATTGTGGGCCGCCCCAACGTGGGCAAATCCACTTTCTTTAATAAGATCTCCGGGAAGCGCATCAGCATCGTGGAGGATACCCCCGGCGTTACCCGGGACCGGGTGTATGCCGATGTGGAATGGCTGGGCAGAAAGTTCACCCTGATTGATACCGGTGGTATCGATCCGCGCAGCGAGGATGTGCTGCTCAAGCAGATGCGCCGGCAGGCGGAAATTGCCATGGATACGGCGGATGTCATCTGCTTTTTCACTGATGCCCGTGCCGGCCTGACCCAGGATGACCAGGAAGTGGCCGAGCTGCTGCGCAAGACCCACAAGCCGCTGCTCCTAGTGGTCAACAAGGTGGATCATGCGGGGCTGAACGACGACGTGTATGAGTTTTACAATCTGGGGCTGGGGGACCCCATCAGCATCAGCAGCGTGAACATGCTGGGGCTGGGGGACCTGCTGGAAGAGATTGTGAAACTGTTGCCTCCCGCGGACCCGGAGGAAGAAGACGAGGCGGAGCATGTGGTACAGCTGGCGGTGGTGGGCCGGCCCAACGTGGGCAAAAGCTCGCTGGTCAACCGCCTGCTGGGCAAGGAACGGGTGATGGTATCCAATATTCCGGGCACCACCCGGGACGCCATCGACAGCCGCTTCACCGCGCCGGATGGCACGGAATACAATATTATTGACACGGCGGGCATTCGCCGCAAGCGTGTGATCGAGGATGAAAGCCTGGAGCGTTACAGCGTGCTGCGCTCCATTGCCGCCATCAAGCGCTGCGACGTGGCGCTGATGCTCATTGACGCCCAGGATGGCGTTACCGAGCAGGACACGAAGATTGCCGGCCTGGTCCACGAGGAAGGCAAGGCCTGCGTGGTTGTGGTAAACAAATGGGACGCCATTGAAAAGGAAACCAACACCATGGAGCAATACCGCAAGCAGGTGCTGGAAGACCTGAAATTCATGGACTATGCGCCGGTGCTGTTTGTTTCCGCCATGACGGGGCAGCGGGTCCATACGGTGCTGGACATGGTCAGCCAGGCTTACGCGCAGTACACCAAGCGCGTTCCCACCGGCGTGCTGAACGATGTGCTTGCGGATGCCCAGGCATCCTTGCAGCCGCCGGCCACCAACGGACGCAGGCTGAAGATTTATTATGGCACACAGCAGCATGTGGCCCCCCCGACCTTTATCCTCTTTGTGAATGATGAGGAGCTGATGCACTTTGCCTATCAGCGCTACCTGGAGAATTTTCTGCGGAAAACCTTCGACTTTACCGGCACGCCCATCCGCTTGGTACTTCGGGCGAAGCACAAGGAGGAATAAGGCATGAGCGTAACGTTGGCCTATGTGATCACCGGCGTGATCGCTTATCTGTTAGGCTCCATTTCCACAGGTATCCTGGTGGCGCAGAAGAATCATGGACCGAACCTGCGGGAAGTGGGCAGCAAGAATACCGGCGCGAGCAATGTATTGCGCACCATGGGCCTGAAAAGCGGTTTGATTACCTTTGTGGGCGACTGTGGCAAGGCAGCGGTGGCTTGCCTGATTGGCCGGTGGTTGCTGGCACCCTATGGGGCATCCCTGTATGGGGCCATGCTGGCGGGACTATTGGTGATTCTGGGGCATAACTGGCCGGTATTTTTTCAGTTCAAGGGCGGAAAGGGTGTTGCCAGCAGCTGTGGCGTGATGCTGGTGTGCTTCCCGCTGCCGGCAATTATTTGCTTTGTGTTCTGCCTGGCGCTGATTTATCTGTCGAAGTATATTTCCCTGGGGAGCATGTCCATGCTGACGCTGTATGCCATTCTGGTGTCTTTCCAGAATGCGGGGAACTGGCTGGTGATCGTCTGGAGCGTGCTGCTGGCCGCGCTGTGCATTCTGCGGCACCGCAGCAATATTCAGCGTCTGTGCCGGGGGGAAGAAAACCGCCTGGGGAGCAAGAAAAAAGCATAATGCGGCGGCGGAAGGATCTGCTTTCTGGAAAAACAATGCAATTTTTCCTTGACATATGCATTTAATATGAAAAAAAGCAGCGGGCGTACAAAAAAACTAGCCCGCTGTTTTTTTGTGCATTTTCTTGCAAAAAAAACGGAAAAATGCCGGTTTCAAGGCCGGTTTTTTGCATTCCTGTCCAGCTTTTTCCCCATATCGTGCAAAAAAAGGATTGCCATGTGCCTGGCAATCGGCTATAATAATAGAGATAAAATACATGGATGGAGCGTAAGCTGCATGAATCTACGCGTGCTGCCTCAACCTAGCGGCCGACGGAGTAAACGAACGAGTGCCCGAACGATTGACGGTGGCGCTTGTTCGTTTTTTAACAATATGCGCTTCGCTCTGTTTTCTGCGTGACCATAGTAGCAATCCCAGGGGAACCAATCATATTTCAGGAGGTACGGAACATGAGTAAAGTTCACGTTTTTGATCATCCGCTGATTCAGCACAAGCTGAGCCTGATGCGGGACAAAAACACCGGCGCGAAGGAATTCCGCGAACTGCTGGAGGAGATCTCCATGCTGATGGTTTATGAGGTGACGCGGGATCTGCCCACCGTGGAGGTGGAGGTGGAAACGCCCATCTGCAAGTGCAAAACCCGCGTGCTGGCAGGCAAGAAGCTGGGCATCGTGCCTATCCTGCGGGCAGGCCTGGGCATGGTGGACGGCGTGACCAAGCTGGTACCCGCGGCCAAGGTGGGCCACATCGGCCTGTACCGTGATCCGCAGACCCTGGAGCCGGTGGAGTATTACTGCAAGCTGCCCGTGGACTCGGAAAACCGTGAGCTGCTGGTGCTGGACCCCATGCTGGCCACCGGTGGCAGCGCCAGCGCGGCCATCACCTTTATCAAAAAGCGGGGCTGCAATCATATCCGCCTGGTGAACCTGATTGCCGCGCCGGAGGGCATTGCCCGGGTGCAGCGTGAGCATCCCGACGTGGATATTTATGTGGCGGGCCTGGATGAAAAACTCAACGATCATGGCTACATTGTGCCCGGACTGGGCGATGCGGGTGATCGCTTGTTTGGTACAAAATAACACCGGGAGGCGTTGCTTCCCAATAGAAAGGTGGTGATTGGTTTGTCGCTGGAAATTCTTCAGAGCATCGAGCAGGCGGAGGCGAAAGCCGACGGCATGCGCGCAGAGGCGCAGAAGCAGGCAAGAGAAATCCTCAAGTCCGTGGAGGCGGCCTGCCTGGCCCAGGAACGTGCTGCCGCCATTGAGCACCGCGCGCTGTACCAGCAGCTGATGGAGGACATCAAGACCTCATTGGCAGAAGGGAAGTATATGCCGGATGAAAAGATACCTTCCGAGCCGGAGCTGTCCGAACTGTACCATGTCAGCCGTATTACGGTGCGCAGGGCCATTGAAGAGCTTTGCACCGAGGGGTATCTTGTAAAAAAACAGGGCAAGGGCACATATGTCAGCCAGCCGAAGGTGATGCGCAAAATAGCGCAGAACGGCGATGTAATGGGCTTTTCCGAGGCGTGCCGCGCCTGCGGCATGCAGCCCGGCGCCCAGGTCATCAGCATCCAGCGCTGCCCTGCACGCTCGGATGAAGTGCGCTTTTTCAGCCTGCAGCCGCATTCGGATGTGATATATCTCCAGCGCGTGCGCACAGCCGACGGCGAGCCCGTGATGCTGGAGAACAATTTCTTTCCCTACCAGCCCTTCAGGGGCCTGCTGGATGCTTACGAAGCGCTTCAGGACGCCTCCCTGTTCGATTATCTGGACGCCGCTTACGGCAGAAAGCCGGAATCCACCACCTCCTGCACACT
>USCR01000109.1 GCA_900553295.1 uncultured Eubacteriales bacterium
GCATGCCCCGGGGAGCGGTCTGACCGCTCATCTTCTGCTCCTGGGCCTCGATCATCTTTTTCACCATGCCGCCGCCGATGGAACCGGCGTCGCGGGAGGTCAAATCGCCATTGTAGCCCTGCTTCAGGTTGATGCCCAGCTCGCCGGCAATTTCATACTTCATGTTGTCCAGGGCCGCGCGGGATTCGGGCACCTCGATCTTACCGCTGCTCTGATTCTGGGACTGATTCTGATTCTGATTATACATGTTGCATTTCTCCTTTCAACGTTTCCGTGGGGGAAGGATGACCGATGCTTACTTGGCCTTGCCCGCCAGCTGATTTTCCGCCTGCTGGATCAGGCGCTTGACCATGTAGCCGCCCACGTAACCGTTGTCGCGGGAGCTCAGGTCGCCGTTGTAGCCCTGCTTGAAGTTGATGCCCAGCTCACGGGCGATCTCAAACTTCATGTTGTCAAGGGCGCCCCGAGCCTCCGGCACCATGCCGGACGCATTCTGACTCTGATTCATCTGGAGTTCACCTCCTGTTCTCGTTGTCAGGGCTATTGTGACCGGAGTCGCGGTCGCACAAACCTGGGAAATTCACGAAAAAACGCAGGCGCATTTCCGACTATGGAAATCTTCGCCTGCGTTGCATCCCTTGTCAGGGCGCTTATCTATGGAAGCTGCGCCGGTCAATCTTCCCGGTACTCCAAAATATCGCCGGGCTGACATTCCAGCACCTGGCAGATTTTCTCCAGCGTGGAAAAACGAATGGCTTTTGCCTTGCCGTTTTTCAATATGGAGATGTTGGCCAGGGTGATGCCCACCCGCTGGGCCAGCTCCGTGACGCTCATTTTGCGCCGGGCCAGCATCACGTCCAGATTTACAATCAGCATGGGCGCCTCCTCAAATGGTCAGGTCGGCTTCTTCCTTCATCTCCGCCGCCTGCAAAATCAGCACCGACAGGGCATAGCACAGCACCGCCGCGGCCAGGCCCAGCAGTATCAGCCCCAGAAGCCCCAATGTCGTCACGCCCGACAGCGCTCGCCGTGTGCCGAACCAGATCAGTCCGCCTATGAGGTAAGCCACCTCGAACAGCGCCAGCCAGGATGCCCCGCGCACCCGCCGGGCATTGGAGCGGGTAAAGCTTTCATCGCGCCCGATGGCCGAAAACACCTGCCAGGCTAATACCAATGCCCCATAAAATGGCAAAAATCCCAGATTTACATACCACACCGCCGCGGACGCAAAGCCCGCATAATCAGGGTAGAACCGGGCCACGTAGTGGACCAGCTGCGGTATGGGCACCAGCCCCGCGAACAGCACGCCGGCAAAAGTCAGCAGCGTTACCGCCTTGAGCATGCATGCCAAATGCTTGCGGGATTGCAGGAACTTTTTCATATGGATTCCCTCCCTCATCGTTCGCCCTGGCCTTATGATAGCAGCATTTGCATTGAATGTCAACGAAAAATTATCGAATTTCGATAAATTTCTATTGACAAACGCAGCATTCCATGGTAGCCTTCCCAGCAGAGGAGGGATCAAAATGTTCCAGAAGAGACCATGGATTACCCTGCTGGCTTTCACGGCCCTGGGCTTTGCCTTGACCCAGGGTATCCTGTTTTCCCGATGGGGGATGAATGTTGGCCTGCTGGCGGCGGCAGGCGTGCTGCTGTGGCGCGCCTGGGGAGGCGGCCCCCGGTATCGCGGGGCCTGGTGGTGGCTGCTTCCGGCGGCCTGCTATGGGGCGGCCATGGCCCTGTGGGAACAACCCATGCTGTCTCCGCTGCTGCTCCTGGGCATGGTGATGGCCCTGGGATTGTGGGCGCTGGACGGCATTCACGAGGGCGGGCTATGGGAACAGGCGCGGCCCTTCTTCCCCTTCGGGGAAATGGAGGCGGTGGCCTCCGGTCTGCGGCGCAGCGCCCGGGCGGGCCGCCTGGGCCGGGTTGCCATGGGCGTGGGACTGGCCGTCCCGCTGCTGATTGTGGCGGGAGGGCTGCTGCTATCGGCGGATCAGGCCTTCTATGATTTTTTTGAGGGCCTTACCAACAGCCTTGCTGACACGCTCACCGAGGTGGTGGCCAAGGCGGTGCTTTCCCTGCTCATTGGCGTCTATCTGTGCTGCTTCTACCTACAGGCTGAACGCGAAAAAACCCCGGCTTTGCGTCCCCAGCGGGAAGGCGACCCGGTGGTGCTGGGGGTGATGCTGGGGCTGTATTGCGGGCTGTACCTGCTGTTCCTGGTGATTTCCTGCCGGGCGCTGCCGGAAATGCTTCGCCCCGGCGGCGCGCCGGAGCTGTACAGCGGCTATGCCCGGCAAGGGTTTTTCCAGCTATGCGCGGCGGCGGTGCTGAACCTGGCGGTTTTCCTGGGGGTACGGCGGCAGCGCTGCGCGGGCCGGGGCGCAGACCCTGCTGGCGGCGCTGACCCTGTGCCTTATTGCCCTGGCGCTGACGAAAATGCTCCTCTATATCCGCCTGTACGGCCTGACGCTGCTGCGGCTGTATACCAGCTGCATGATGGTGGCGCTGGCGGTGCTGTTCCTGGCGCTGCTGGTTTCCCTGTACCGGCCCTTGCCCATGCTGCGGCTGGGAGCGGCGCTGGCGGCCTGCACCCTGGCGGTGGTGGGGCTGATGAACGCCGGGAGCCTGGTGGCGCAGGCCAATGTGGACCGTTACCTGGCCGGGGATTTGCAGGAAATGGACCTGACCCAGTATACGGACTTCCCGGACGCGGCGGCTCCAGCCCTGTGCCGCCTGCTGGCGCAGACAGAGGACCCCGCGCTGCGGGAGGAAGTCCTGACCCTGTTTGAAGACGCGCTGTCTACCCGGGAGCACCTTTCCTGGTGGTCGGACAGTCTCCAGCGCAGGCAGAGCGCGGCGCTGATGGCCCAGGCGGTGGAGGCGGCGGGGGAGTAATCCTCCGCCGTCAGTTTTCCAGGGCAATGGCCCGGGCCATATCGTTGAGCCGGTTCACGCAGGCTTCCACGGTGGATTGTCCCTGAACGCACTGGCTCAGCACCCGCAGCATATCCTCCCGCACGGAGGTGTGCCGGCTGGTTTCCAGCATGGGCGAGAAACCAAAGCCAAGGTTTGGTGCGACTTCCTGCTCGTACAGCGCCAGGAAGGGCTCGTACACCTGCCAGGCCGATAGATCGCTTTCGATGGCTTGCAGCTCCTGGAGTACCCATGCCATGCGCTGCTCCAGCTCAGAATGAGGGGATGCTGCGCTCTCGGTCAAAGCCTCCAGCTCCGACAGGGTGGCGCGGAGATCGTCGATTTGCGCCTGGTGGGAAGCATAGCGCCGGGGGGATTCGCCGGGGCAGAGCAGCTGGGTGAAGGCGTCATGCTCCATGCGGTTGGAAATCAGGTCTTCCAGATATGCCCTGGCTTCGGCCTGCCGCGGGCTGCGGGGATTGACCACGTACACCTGGGCGCGCACGGGATAAAGGGCGCTTGCCTCCGGGGTGAGGCCCGGCGCGGGCACATAATGCTGGCCGTCGTTGCTGCCATTGAGGTAGTATTCCCTGACCGTAAAGGCGCTGGATTCCCCCTTGGGCAGGGTAACCTGCTGGATATCCCCGGCCACATCCCGCAGCAAGGACAGCGGCCCGGCAAAGGTTTCGCTGGAGAAGTCCACCCCTTCGCCCCGGCGCAGGCAATCGGATACATAGGCGTCAAAGAGATATTCCCCGTATTGCTCCGGGCCCCAGCCCTGGGGGTATTCGCTGCTGGAAACCCAGGGCACGCCGGGGTTGGCGGGGTTGTCCGCCCAAGCCGCCGCGCCGGAAATCAGCTCCTCCACGGTGGATGGGGGCGTTACACGCCCATCCAGGTCATCCCGCATGGACCAGCCCTGCACGATGGCGCTGCTCAGCACGGCGTAGATTTCCCCGTCCAGGGCCAGGGCCGCCCGCCAGGCGGGATACATCTGCGCGTATTCCCCGGCAATGATCTGCGCATGGGTGAGGGGCGCCAGGTAGCCCCGCTCCATGAGCCGCCGCACACCGCTGTCCAGGGTCAGGCCGAAGATGTCCGTGCTGTCATCTCCCGTCTGGATGGCGGTGAAAACTTCCTCGGCGCACAGGTGCTCCACCAGTACCGCGTTCACATACAGCTCCGGGTGCGCCTGGGAAAAGGTCAGGCTGTTGCTAGCGCGGAAGGAGGAACGGATGGTGAGCATCGCTTGCTCCGGCGCTTCCGTGATGTTATAGGCGTGCAGTTGGGCAGAGATGCCATCCAGCACCAGGTACCAGTCCCCGCATACGGCTACTCCGTCCAGGGGAGTGGGCAGGGACAGCGCCCGCACCTGGGATACCGTCCCGTCCCGCAGGGCATAGAGCATGCCTTCGTCCACCCAGCAGAGTGTGTCGCTGGAGGCGTCATAGGCCAGCCCGTCGGCGAACATGCTCACCTCCGCCACTTCCTGCGCCGCGGTGGGCTGTGCGGAGGAAAGGGACACGATGTGCTGGCCCCGGAAGGCGTACAGCAGCCCTTCGGGCCCCAGGGTCAGGCTGCTCAGACCGCTCAGCCCGGTGGCGGCAAGCGTTTCCGTTTCCGGATCAAAGGCATAGAGCATGCTTCCCTTGGCACTGCTGCCGTAGAGGAAAAATACCTGCCCCTGCGCGAAAACCGGCGAATCGGCAAACCACAGCTCCTGGGGTACTTCCTCCGTCAGGGTGTACAGGGGAAGAAGCTTCGGCCCTTGCAGGGTATAGATGCCGTTGCGGGAGGAATCCATCACCAACAGCCCCTCCGCCGAGGGCATGAGCCAGGCGCTGACGAGGGTTTGCAGAGGCGTGACGGCCTGGGAAACGGGGTCGTAGCGGGCCAGAACGCGATGGATGCCGTCCTCATGGGGCAGCATGCAGTAAAAGGCGTCCGCCTGGGCAACGATGCTTTGCCCGCCATAGGCAACCGTCACTGGGGCGGCGTCGGAGGTTTCGGCCCAAGCCATGTGAAAGGGCAGAAGCAGCAGGCAGCACAGCAGCGGAAGCAGACGCTTGTGAAACATGGGGACACCTCCCTTGGAGCGGTACAGGAAAGGCAAAAGGCGGTATACACTTGCACGTTAAACGGTTGTATACATTGTAGCACAGATGAAATCCCTCCGTCAAACCGCTGGAAAACCCCTTGACAAGCGGTGGAAAGCGTGTATAATGATTTGGGTGTCAAGGGAAAAACCTTTACACCGGAAAAGGAGCGCATCATGGCCCAGGGCGAGCTGGAAAAGAAAATCGAGCTGAATTGGCTCAGCGCCTTTTATGGCGGGTTGCTCACCCCCAAGCAGCGGGACGTGATGCGCATGCACTGCGAAGAGGATCTCTCCCTGGGGGAAATCGCCCAGGAGGCGGGGATCAGCCGCCAGGCGGTGCATGACCTGCTCAGCCGTGCCGCCCATCAGCTCTTTGAGCTGGAGGGAAAGCTGGGCATGGCGGCGCGGTTTACCCGCATGCAGCGGGGACTGGAACAATGCCAGCAGGCGCTGGAGGAAAAGCGCTACGACGACGCCCGGGCGATGATCGCATCCCTGCGGGCGCTGGATCAGGAGGATAGCAATGGCCTTTGAGGGCTTGAGTGAAAAACTGCAGGGCGCGCTGAAAAAAATGACCGGGCGCGGCAAGCTCACGGAAGCCGCCGTGAAGGAGGGCATGCGGGAGGTCCGCATGGCGCTGCTGGAGGCGGACGTGAACTACGCCGTGGCCAAGGACTTCATCAAGAAGGTCACCGAGCGCTGCGTGGGCCAGGAGATTCTTTCTTCCCTGACCCCGGCCCAGCAGGTCATCAAAATCGTCAACGAGGAAATGACCACGCTGATGGGCGGCAGCAACGCCAAGCTCACCTGGTCCAGCAGCGTGCCCACCATTTACATGCTCTGCGGCCTGCAGGGCGCCGGTAAAACCACCATGGCCGCCAAGCTGGCGGGCTACCTGACCAAGCAGGGCAAAAAGCCCATGCTGGCCGCCTGCGACATCTACCGCCCCGCCGCCATCAAGCAGTTGCAGGTGGTGGGCGAGCAGGTACACGTGCCCGTGTTTGAGAAGGGCACCCAGGACCCGGTGAAAACCGCCCTGGAGGCCATCGAGTATGCCCGGTACTACCAGCGGGACGTGCTCATCATCGATACCGCCGGCCGGCTGCACATCGACCTGGAGCTCATGGATGAGCTGGTGCGCATCCGCGACGCGGTGAAGCCCCAGGAGATCCTCCTGGTGGTGGACGCCATGACCGGTCAGGACGCGGTGAACGTGGCCCAGACCTTCAACGACAAGCTGGACATCCAGGGCGTGATCCTCACCAAGCTGGACGGCGACACCCGCGGCGGCGCGGCCCTGAGCGTGCGCGCGGTGACGGGCAAGCCCATCAAGTTCTCCGGCGTGGGCGAGAAGCTCAGCGATATTGAGCCCTTCCACCCGGACCGCATGGCCAGCCGCATCCTGGGCATGGGCGACGTGCTGACCCTCATCGACAAGGCCAGCGAAGCCTTTGACGAAAAGGACCTGGACAAGCTGGCCAACCGCTCCCGCAACGCGGAGCTGACCCTGGAGGACTTCCTGGAGCAAATGCAGTCCATGAAGAAAATGGGCGGCATCCGGGAGATGCTCAAGCTCCTCCCCGGCATGAGCGGCCACGCCGACCAGCTGGAGCAGGTGGACGACAACGCCCTGAAAAAGCCTGAGGCCATCATCCGCTCCATGACCCCCAAGGAGCGCCGCAATCCCAGCATCCTCAACGCCAGCCGCCGCAAGCGCATCGCCGCGGGCAGCGGCACCACCGTGCAGGACGTCAACCAGCTCATCAACCAGTTTGAGCAGGCCAAGAAGATGATGAAGTCCTTCATGGGCCGCAAGGGCAAGGCGCGCATGCGCATTCCCTTCCGGTAAGAACATCGCGTGGTATCCCGAAAAAAACGGGATTTCCATATACATTCCCGAAAAGTATACAAGGAGGAATTTCCCAATGTCCGTGAAAATCCGTCTGAAGAGAATGGGTATGAAGAAGAACCCCTTCTATCGTGTGGTCGTTGCCGATGTGCGCAGCCCTCGCGATGGCCGCTTCATTGAGGAGATCGGCTATTACAATCCCATGACCGCTCCCGCTGATATCAAGGTGGATGGCGAGCGCGCCAAGTACTGGCTCGGCGTTGGCGCTCAGCCCACCGATACCGTAAAGGTGCTGCTGAAGAAGACCGGCGTGATCGAGTGATGGCCGCTTCCTCTGCTGACAGAAAGGAGCAGCCATGCAAGAACTTGTGACCTTTGTAGCGAAGTCCTTGGTGGATCATCCGGATCAGGTGGTCGTCCATGAGACCGAAGGCCCAGAAGCCATTATCCTGGAGCTGAACGTGGCGCCGGAGGATATGGGCAAGGTCATCGGCAAGCAGGGACGCATTGCCAAGGCGATTCGCGCCGTGGTCAAGGCCGCCACCGCCAAGAACAGCAAGCCCGTTTTTGTGGAAATTCAGTAACTCTCCCTGGGAGGAACCTGCCAGCGGCTTTCGAGCCGCTGCTTTTTTATGCCCTTTTTGAATATTGCAAAAAATGGTTGACATTTTGCTAAAACATGCGTAAAATAACCATCCCTGTTTTCTTTTCGACAAGCGCATAGGAGGGCAACATGGCGTACATGGAAGCGGAAGGCCTTACCCGGTATTTCCTTCGCAGAAAAAAGGTACGGGAGGCGGGACCTCGCCGCTGGCTCGCCCGGGAACGGGAAACGGTGAAGGCCCTGGATCACGTCAGCTTTCAGGTGGAGGCCGGGGAGCTGGTGGGGCTCATCGGCCCCAACGGCGCGGGCAAGTCCACCACGGTGAAGCTGCTCACGGGCATCCTCACGCCCACGGAGGGCACCTGCCGGGTGGCGGGACGGGTACCCTGGCAGGAGCGGAAGCAGCATGTCCGGGAGCTAGGGGTGGTGTTTGGCCAGCGTACCCAGCTGTGGTGGGATGTGCCCATCGCCGATTCCTTCGATTTGCTGCGGGAAATCTATGACCGGCCGCGCAATGACTGGGCGGAGCGGCTCAAGCAGATCAGCGCCGCCCTGGAGCTGGAACCGCTGCTGCGCACGCCCCTCAGGCAGCTGAGCCTGGGCCAGCGCATGCGGGCGGAGGTGTGCGGTTCCCTGCTGCACCGGCCCCGGCTGCTGTTCCTGGACGAGCCCACCATCGGCCTGGACGCGGTGAGCAAGCTGGCCCTGCGGAGTTTCCTCAAGGAGGAAAACCGCCGTGCGTCCATACCTGGGCCCGTTTGGTATTGCAGCAGAATTCGGGATAGG
>USCR01000110.1 GCA_900553295.1 uncultured Eubacteriales bacterium
ATGGCCTCCATGAGCTGCTCCTTGGGGTTCTGGGGGAAGTCCACGCCCTTTTCGGCCTTGTAGATGGCCTTGAAGCGCTCCACAACTTCCTTCAGGTCCTCGGCGGTCAGGTCACGGTCAAACTTCACACCGCGCTTTTCCTTGAACTCGTCCAGCACGTCCTCGAACTTGCGCTTTTCGATTTCCATAACCACGTCGGAGAACATGGCGATGAAGCGGCGATAGGCGTCATAGGCAAAGTGCTCGTTGCTGGTCAGCTTGGCCAGGCCCTTGACGGAGATGTCGTTCAAGCCCAGGTTCAGGATGGTGTCCATCATGCCGGGCATGGAGGCGCGGGCGCCGGAACGGACGGAAACCAGCCAGGGATCGTTCTCATCGCCAAACTTCTTGCCGACGATTTCTTCGGTCTTGGCCAGCGCGTCGTAAATTTGCTTTTCAATGTCGGGGGCAATCATTTTGCCATCGGCATAGTAGCGGGTGCAGGCTTCCGTGGAAATGGTGAAGCCCTGGGGCACCGGCAGACCAATGCGGGTCATCTCAGCCAGGTTGGCACCCTTGCCGCCAAGCAATTCGCGCATGTCGGCGTTGCCTTCCGTGAAGAGATAGACGTACTTCTTCTCCATGGGAAATTCCTCCTCGTTGGTTTTTGCACAGAGATGATACCTCTGTGTGGAACAGTCTGAGGAGACACAGCGTTTGCAGCTCAGACAATCCCTCACATATCCCTGAAATTATACTATTATTTTCCCGTTTTGGCAAGATGCTAACCGGATGAAAAGGAAGTTTTCAAAAAATTTCCGCGGCGCTCCGGGTTGCATCATAAGAGCACTTTTTCTCCAATTTTGAAGGATTTTGGTCAAAAATAGCGAAAGTATATTTTCCACTTTCTTTGAGGAAGGCGCATCCATGAGTAACAAGGAAAATGTTTTACGTCAGCTGGACACACTGGGCATACCGTATGTGTGCTATGATCACCCGGCGGCATATACCATGCAGGATTGCTATGAGCTGCCCTTCGTAACGCCGGAACTTCTTTTTTGCAAAAACCTGCTTCTTTGTAACCGGCAGCAAACCTCGTTTTATCTGCTGGTGATTTCGCCGGAACGAACGTTTCGTACCGCGGAGGTAAGTCATGAACTGGGCGTTTCCCGCTTGAGCTTTGCGCCGGAAGACGCGCTTCCACGCCTGCTGGGCCTGGAAAAAGGCGCGGTAAGCCCCCTGGGACTGTGGTTTGACCGGGAGAAGCAGGTAAAGCTCATACTGGAGCGTGGCCTGCGACGGACGGGAAAAATCGCCTTCCACCCCTGCGATAATCGCGCCACGGTGGTGTTTGACCAGGAGATATTCTGGCAACGCGTGGTGCCAGGCTTGGCCCATGAGTATACATTCGTATTATAAAAATACACATCGCTGTAATCTTTACATCTCTATAACTTTAGGAAATTGCAGGATGCAGTATTGACAACACTGAAAAGCAATAGTATAATTTTGCATAACAATTCATTTTTTATTGATATCATTTCATGCCACGAGGAGGGCGAACACGCATGCTTGCCGCAGCGATTTTGAATGCGTTGCCGGAAGAAGAGGAGACCCTGGAGGACTCTCTGCGGCGGTACTTGTCCGAGCATACACTTCGTATGGAGGTGCATGCCTATGCCCATGCCAAAGATTTTTGGGAGGCTAGGCAGCAGCGGTATTTCGAGCTTATATTGCTTATGGTGCGCCAGGGGGAAGAAGAAGGCATTCAGCTTGCCAGAAAATTGCGGGAAAGGGATAAGGAAACACTGCTGATCTTTGTCAGCCCGGATACACAATGGGCCGTGGAGAGCTATCGTGTGCGTGCCCATGATTATTTGCTGTGGCCGTTTCAGTATACGCAGTTTGAGGGCATGATGAATCTTTGCGCGCAGACGTTGCGCCGCCGCCGTCCATTTATCGAGATCAAGGAAGGCAGGCTGTCCACCCGTGTGCTATTGGAGGATATTTACTATACGGACTACCATAATCACTATATTCAGCTGCATCTGCGCGACCGCGTGATACGGACCTATATGGCCTTTCCGGCTTTTTCGGAGCTGATGTCCTCCCATCCGCGCTTTTTGTGCTGCTATCGGAATGTGCTGGTGAATATGGATCATGTGGTGGCCGTGGATGAGCATGATTTCCTGCTGGAGGATGGTAGCCGGGTGCCTGTATCCCGAAATGGGCGGCGGTTGATTTTGCAACGCTATCAGGATTACCAGTTTGAAAAACAGGAACGCCGGGGCTGCGTGGGCTGAAAAAGGCACACCCATCAATAACGGGTGTGCCCCAAATGCCGAAAAAGTGGCAAAACCACTTTTTCGGGGAAGCAAATGCGGACGGTCGCCGGTTGGCTGAATGGCTTCCTTAAGTGACGGCAGCCACTTTTTTGTACGCTGTAAGATCAGATAACGGTTTGCACGGGGCGGTGAGAATGGCCAAGGGCCTATCCCATGCCGCCCCGTGCTGTTTGTGCGCCGGCTGGGAAATGGCTATGAGACACAGGGGGAAAGGCTCACGGCCCCTGATCGCGCTGCCGTCCGTAAAACAGGCGCTGCGCCTTGTCTTTGTAACGGGTGGTGATGCTGTACTCGTAGTATTCTTCCCGTTCGCCGTTCCCATGGATGCGAACCTGCGGATGAAAGCTGTATTTTCGCGGATCGGCCAGCACCTTCAAATCCACCGCCAGGGCCTGGGCCATGGGGTAGAGCCTGTCCTGTGGCACGGGATGAAAACCGTGCTGTTCAAAGCGGTAGGTGAGCATGCGCCCCGCGGGACGGTAAAGCTGAATATACAACCCGTCGCTGTACAGGCTGATCTGCTCCACATGAAGCTTTTCACAGCGCAGCAGCAGGGGATATACGTGTGCGTACAGCCTGCTTTCGCGCACTTGACGCACGGCGTCCCGCTGCTGCCGCTGCGTGTGACGCATGCGTTGCAAGGTAAAGGCCAGCGCCGCAATCACCACCAGCGCCAAGGGAAGCACCCAGGAATCCATGGCCGTCCCTCCTTACTTCACGGACGCGTCCTCGCCGCGCGCCAATTCTTCCCGATGGGCAATCAGACGGTTCACCGCGTTGAGGTAGCTTAAACAGCTGGCTTCCAATATATCGGTGGAGACGCCGCGCCCCAGCATGGTATCTTCCCCATGCCGGACCCGGACGGTAACCTCGCCCAGGGCGTCCTGGCCCTCGGTAACGGCTTTCAGGCTGTAGCTTTCCAGGGAGCAGGGCATGCCGGTGATGGCGTCCACGGCGTTGAAGCAGGCTTCCACGGGGCCATCCCCGCACGCGGCGCGGGTTTTTGTTTCCCCGTCCTTTTCCAGGGTAACCGTAGCGGTGGAGGTCATTTTATTGCCGGAGAATATCTGGAAGGAGAACAGCTGCATCCCGGCATCCCGATGCAGGCGTTGCTCCCGCAGCAGGGCCATGACGTCCTTATCGGTAATTTCCCGCTTGCGGTCCGCCAGCTCCTTAAAGCGCAGGAACGCTGCCTGAAGCGCCTCGCCGCTGAGCTCATATCCCAGCTGCCGGGCGCGATCCGCCAGGGCATGGCTTCCGCTGAGCTTGCCCAGGCTCAGGCTGCCCTGGGGAATTCCCAGATCCTCGGGGTGCATCACTTCATAGGTGGCACGGTTGCTCAGCACGCCATGCTGGTGGATGCCGCTCTGATGCTGGAAGGCGTTGGCGCCCACCACGGGCTTGTTGGGGGCGGGCTCCATGCCGCTCAGCCCCACAATCATCCGGGAAGCGCGATGAATGTGCTGGGTGACGATACGTGTATCGCATTGGTAGAACTGCTGCCGGGTGCGCAGGTTCATGACAATCTCTTCCAGCGGCGCATTGCCGGCGCGCTCGCCCAGGCCGTTCAGGGTGCACTCCACCTGACGGGCCCCTGCGCGGATACCCTCCAGGGAATTGGCCACGGCCAGCCCCAGATCGTTGTGGCAGTGAACGGAAAGGATGACTTGATCCGCTCCGGGGACATGCTCCCGCACGTCGCGGATCAGGTCCCCGTACTCTGCCACGGCGGCGTAGCCCACCGTGTCCGGCAAATTGATGGTGGTGGCGCCGGCCTGGATGGCGCCCTCCACCACCCGGTAAATAAACTCCCGGTCGCTGCGGGTGGCATCCTCCAGGGAAAATTCCACATCCTCGCACAGGTTCCGCGCCTGCTTCACCGAGCGCACGGCGGAGGCGTAAACGTCCTCCGGGGTCATGTGCAGCTTGTATTCCATATGGATGGGGCTGGTGGCAATAAACACATGGATGCGCTTTTGCGCAGCACTGGCCAGCGCCTGTGCCGCGGCGTCGATGTCCCCGGGCACGCAACGGGCCAGGGAGCAGATCACGCTGCCGCGCACCGTATCGGAGATGGCGGAAATGGCCTTGAAGTCTCCCTTGGATGAGGCGGCAAACCCGGCCTCGATCACGTCTATGCCCAGATCTTCCAGGGCGCGGGCAATCTCCACCTTTTCCTTCAGCTGAAAGGATACGCCCGGCGTTTGCTCGCCGTCCCGCAGCGTTGTATCCAGAATTTTTACCTGCTCCAAGGTGTGAACCCCCTTCTTTGTGTAAAAAGCCCCTGCGCCCGATACAACCGGACGCAGGGGCGAAATATTTTTCGCGGTACCACCCTGCTTGCGGAGACATGCCATCCCCGCCTCATGCGCCAAACAGGCGCGGCCCTAACGCGGCCAACGGGTGCGCCTGAGAAACGTTCAGCGCACCGGCTCGGGAGTGAGGTATACGCGTCCACCACGTCGCGGCTTGCACCAACCGCCGCGTCTCTTGCAGCGTTCCGGGACGCCTTTGCTCCGTCACAGCCTTTCCCTGCCATGATAGCAGGGAAGGCGGAATTTGTCAATCCGCGCCGGCAGGAAAAAACTGCCGCTTATTCCCAGTCCACCAGCCCTTTGCTCTCCAGGTAGGCCTGCTGAATATCCATATAATCGTCGAGGAGGGAAGCAACTTTTACGGCCTGCTCAGGCGTCAGGGTATTGGCATCCACCAATGCTTCCACCATATACTCGAAGGCTTCGTCGTCCTCATAGTAGCAGTCGCCGGCATTGCCATCCGCGTCCAGTACGCCGTTTTCGTGCATGTACTTCATGTCGGCGTCAATGGCCTGGGCAATGAGCCCATCAATCTGGTCGCGCAGTTCGGGGTGAGCGTTTCGGTTAATCCGGCTGAGGATAAAGGCCAGGGCCTCCTCGCGGTCGTATCCCTTCATCATGGCGGCAGCCTCCTTTTGTATGGGTTCTCAGGCGTTCAGCGCCCGGAACTGGTCGATGGTTTCCTGGAAAATCTTCAGCGCGTTGCGTACTGGTTCGGGGCTGGTCATGTCCACGCCGGCCAGCTTCAGCGCCTCCAGGGGCGGCACGCTGGAACCGGCGCTGAGGAAGCGGCGGTAGTCCTGCACGGCGCTTTCGCCCTCCTGCATGATCCGCTGGCTCAGCGCCATGGCCGCGCAAAAGCCCGTGGCATAGACGAACACATAGAACGCGCGATAGAAATGGGGAATGCGCATCCATTCATTTTCCACCAGGCGGTCCACCACCGCGCCGCCGCCGTAGTATTTCTGATTCAGGTCGTAGTAGGCGGCGTTCAGCGCGTCTTTGGTGAGCGGCTCGCCCTTGGCGGCCATGTCATGGCTGATGCGCTCAAACTCGGCAAACATGGTCTGACGGTATACCGTGGTGCGGAACTTCTCCAGCAGGTCCACCAGCAGATAGGCCTGGGCCTTGGGATCGGTGAACTTCTTTTGCAGGCTGCGGAGCATCAGCGCCTCGTTGCAGGTGGAGGCTACCTCCGCCACAAACAGGCTGTAATCCGCCTTGGGATAAGGCTGATGGGTGTTGCTGAAATAGGAGTGCATGGCATGGCCCAATTCATGGGCGATGGTCATGGCGCTGGTGAGGTTATTGTTGTGGTTCAGCAGCACATAGGGATGCACCCGCACCAGGTCGCCGCAGGAGAAAGCGCCGCTGGACTTGTTCTCGTTGGGGTAAACGTCAATCCAGCCGCCGGAATAGGCTTCCTTGAGCTTGGCCACGTAATCCTCCCCCAAGGGAGCCAGCCCCTCCAGCACCAGCTGGTATGCCTCCGGATAGGGCAGATCCATGTCGAAATTATCCACCAAAGGCGCATACATGTCGTACATATGCAGCTCGCTGAGTCCCATACGCTCCCGGCGCAGCTTCAGGTAATCCGTCAGGGACGGCAGGGACTCATGCACTGCGGCAATCAGGTTGTCATACACGCTCAGGGGAATTTCATAGGGGAACAGGCTGGCCTCCACGGCGGAGGGCATATGCCGGGCATCGGCGTTGAACTGGTCCTTTTTCACGCTGGCGCCATAAATGGCGGCAATGGTGGCGCCAAAACGTCCGTAGGTGGACATGATGCCTTCCCAGCCCTGGCGGCGCACATCCTGATTGCGGTCGTGCAGATAGGTGCTCAGGTTGCTCTCGCGCAGGGGAGAGGTGGTGCCATCGGGCATGTGCACATCCGGGAAGGTCATGTCCACATTGGAAAGCATGCTGAAAATGTTGTCCGGGGCCTGCTGAAGCTCGCCCATCATGGCCAGGAGCTTTTCCTGTTCGGGGGAAAGAATGTGGGGGTTTTCCCGGATCAGATTGCGGATGTACTCGGAATAGTCGGCCATGTCGGGCGCCGTTTGCAGCGCCTCCAGTTCCGCAGCGGGCAGGGTGAGCAGCTCCGGCTGCAAAAAGGCGCTTTGCGACTCCAGCTGCACGGCCAGGCTCATGGCCTTGCTCTTGAGGCCCTGGGCCACGGTGTCGCTGTTATCGGTCTCCTGACGCAAAAAGGCGTATTCGTAGATTTCCGCGAACCTTTCGTAGAGGGCGAAAAACGCGCGGATGGTCCCCTTGGGGTCCTCCGCCACATGGCCCTGCCGGGCGGCAAAGGCCTTGATGGTCTCCAGCGCAGCGGCGCGGGCCTCCTCCCAGGCTTGGTCGCTGGGGAAAATATGGGTCAAATCCCATTTCCATTGGGCGTCGATTTCACAACGTTTTTTGATCTGCTCAGCCATAGCGCATCTCCTTATCTATCCGCCAGCAGGCGGTATAACACAGTCATATATGCATACGACGCGCGGGCGGAAAATCCTGCCGCCGTTGCGATTCCTTACTAAATCTGGTATCATAGCATGCTGGAGAGGGTGGAATATCATGCATGTAGTGGCACGGGCGAAAATCAACTGGACCCTGGATATCGTAGGCAAGCGGGAGGACGGCTACCACCTGATGGATATGCTCATGCAGCCGGTGGAGCTGGCGGACGAGCTGACCCTGGAAAAGACGGAAAATGGTTTGACGCTTACGGTGAGCGGTTATCCCCGGGTGAAGGCCGGGCCGGACAACCTGGCGCTACGTGCCGCGCAAGCGCTGCAGGCGCAAACGGGCTACCGGGGCGGGGCAAGCATCCACCTGCACAAACGCATTCCCGTGGGAGCCGGGCTAGGGGGTGGAAGCGCTGACGCAGCGGGGGTGTTGGCGGGCCTTAACCGGCTATGGGAAACGGGCTTGACCCAGCAGGAACTGGAAGCGCTGGGCCTTCGCCTGGGGGCCGACGTACCCTTTTGCCTGCGGGGCGGGTTGCAGCGGGCGCAAGGCGTGGGGGAGAAACTTACGCCCATGGCTTGCGGCGGACTGTTCTGGCTGGTGATTTTGCAACCCTGCCCTGGCCTGAGCACACGGGAGGTATTTGGCCGCTTCCGCCTGGATGACAGGGAGAACCGGCCGGATACCCAGGCTGCCGCCACGGCCCTGGCAGCGGGGGATTGGCGCGGGTTATGCCGCAGCCTGGGGAACGTGCTCCAGGGGGTTAGCGCGGAACTGCGGCCGGAGATTGGTGAGGGCATTGCCGCCCTGCGGGCGCATGGCGCGGCGGGCGCGTGGATGACCGGCAGCGGATCGGCGGTGTTCGGCCTGTTTACCCGCGCGCAGGTTGCCCGGGAGGCGCAGCAGGAGCTGCACCAGCGCTGGCGCAGCTGCTTTATGACCCACACCTGTCAGGAAAGCGTGCTGCTGGACTAAGCACTATGAATAGGAGGAAGTGACATGGCCATGATGGGGAATCCGTACGATCAGGAAAATTTCTTTCAGCAATATGCGCAAATGCCCCGGAGCCAGGGCGGGCTTGCCGCAGCGGGGGAATGGCAGCAGCTGCGGGCGCTTTTTCCA
>USCR01000111.1 GCA_900553295.1 uncultured Eubacteriales bacterium
CCGAGAAAAACCGGTGGCGCGTTTTTTGTCGTTTTTCCACTTTCTGCTCTTGACATTGTTTCTCTTTTGTTCTATTCTTGTATACAAAGTGCATACACCGTACACTTCGGCTGTACCACTTTTCCCACTATCCCAATGCTTTGAAGGAGTTGCATCGTCATGTCCACACTTCGTTTTCAGCCCATGATGGAGAGCCGGCCCATCCGTGAAATAGCCTACGAGGTTCTCAAGCATGCCATCGTAACCGGGGAAATTCCCGCCGGTGAGCGCATTGTGGAAACCGACTACGCCGAGCGCCTCCATATCAGCCGCACTCCCTTACGCGAAGCCTTACGCAAGCTGGAGCGGGACGGCCTGGTAGAGTATGTGCTGCGCCGTGGAGTGGTTGTGCGCGCCTTTACCATCGAAGATGTGGACGAAATCTATACCATTCGCAATGCGCTGGAGATGCTGACGCTCCCTGCCATCGTTGAGCGTGCGACGCTGGAAGACATTGCCTCCCTTCGCGCCAAACTCCACGAAATGGATAAGGTCATGGCGATGGATGATATTGAAAAGCTCTCTCCCATGGCCCGGGCTTTCCACAGTGCAATTACCCACATTTCCGGGAAAAACAGGATTTTGCGGGTCATCGAAAGCCAGGATGAGTTTATCAACCGTTTCTCCGCCATGGCTATCCGGCAAGAAGATCGCCGCGTCCAGGCCCATGAGGAGCATCACAAGCTGGTGGACTACATTGAGCAGCGTGATTTGGAGCATTTGGAAAAGCTGACCCGTAAGCACATTGAACGCAGCAAGGAAAACTGCCTTGCCGCGCTGGAGCTTCAGCGTCACCGGGAATAACGGTTCTGTTCTGTCTTTATTGTTTGATATAAGGAAGTGTCATGGAACCTTGAAGTGCAATTATCATACCCATACCATGCGCTGTCACCATGCCGTGGGCGAAGATGAAGCATATGTGCTTGCGGCCTTGGAGGCGGGCTTTGATGAGCTCGGTTTTGCGGATCACGCACCCTGGCCCTATGCCAGCCACTTTGTTAGCAACATTCGCATGTCCATGGAGGATTTTCCGGGCTATCTGCAATCCATCCGCCGTTTGCGGGAGAAATACCGTGGGCAAATCGAAATCCATATCGGCCTGGAAAGCGAATATTTCCCCACCTATGCGGACCATCTGCGGCGTTTAGCGGAGTCCGGGGACGTGGATTACCTGATTCTTGGCGCCCATTATACGGATAGCGACGAGTTCACCCCCTACGTGGGACCCCTTTGCCAGCAGGATGACGGTGTCAAGCGCTACGCAGAAAACTGTATTCAGGCCATGGAAACGGGCCTGTTCCGTTACATTGCGCATCCTGACTTATTTATGCGCCACCGTCATGAGGCGGAGTTCAATGCCGTTTGCCAGGACGCAACCCGGGATATTTGTACCTGTGCCAAGGCGCAGGGAATGCCCATCGAGTTTAACCTGCTGGGATTGCGTTCCCAGCTGTCCGGTGAAGGGCGTGGCTATCCTTCACCAGCCTTCTGGCACTATGCCAAACCGTACGCAGGCGACGTCATTATAGGCGTAGATGCGCACGACCCGGCACATTTAACCGATACCAGCCTTTGGAACGCAGGAATGGACCGCCTGCACGCAATGGGATACACACCGGTGGATCACCTAAGGTGGAAATAAAGGAGGAAGTTGGTTATGGCATGGGATTGGGATCTTTCCTATTTATATCAAAGTTTTGACGACCCCGCGTTTACTGCGGATTTAGCCCGACTGCCGGAGCTAAAGGCCGCCATGGAACAGGCCGTACATGCGGAGCTTGCTCCCCGTGAAAAGCTGGAAGGGCTGGTTGAGGCCGACGACGCCCTGAGCGCCGTGCTGGATCGTTTGTCCAGTTTCTGCCAGCTCACCATGTCTGTGGACGCCACCAATGAAACGGCTGCCCAATATCTGGACAAAATTCTGCTGGCATATAATGACTTTTCCCTGCTGGAAAGTGCTTTTATCCGATATGTTGGCGCGCTGAACGGCCTGGATGAGATCATTGCCTCCTCAGCCAAGCTGGAGGAGGTTGCCTTTGCCCTGCGTTGGATGGCCCATATGTCCAGGCACATGATGCCGGAAGCCATTGAACCCTGGATGTTGAAAATGCAGCTGAGCGGCGGCAATGCTTTCTCCCAGCTGCGGGACAAGCTGGACGGCACCCACCTTGTCAGCTACCGCGGACAGGAGCTCCCCTTGGCTGCTGTTCGTGGCATGGCCTATGATGCCGATCCTGCCGTGCGCAAGGACGCCTATGATGCTGAACTGGCATCCTACAAAAAGATTGAGCTGCCCATGTCCTTCTGCCTGAATTCCATCAAGATGGAGGCCCGTACCTTGGCAGAGGCACAGGGCTATGACAGCGTCCTGGATATGACGCTCCAGGAAAGCCGCATGGATCAGCAAACCCTGGACGCCATGTGGACGGCCATCCGGGAATATCTCCCCCATTTCCGCCGTTATCTGCGTGCCAAGGGAGCCTATTTGGGGCACACGGACGGCTTGCCCTTCTATGATTTGTTTGCCCCCGTGGGGAAGGGCGGCAAGACCTACACCGTGGAGGAAGCGCGGACCAAGCTGGTTACGGAAATGCGGAAATTCACCCCTGCCATGGGTGAGTTTATCGACCAGGCCTTTGCAAACCATTGGATCGATATGTTCCCCAAGGCCGGGAAAACAGGTGGCGCCTTCTGTGCCAGTTACCATCCGGCTAACCGTTCCAGCATTCTGACCAACTTCCAGGGTAGCTTTTCGGATGTTAGCACCCTGGCCCATGAGCTGGGTCACGCCTGGCATTCTCGGCAGATGGCCGGTCTGCCCCTGATGATGACCCGTGAACCCATGCCCCTGGCTGAAACTGCCTCAATTTTCAACGAGACGCTTCTTAGCCACTTGGTGCTGGCGCAGGCTGAGGATCAGGAGCGTTTTGCCCTGCTGGAGAGCAGCCTTATGGAAGCCACTCAAACCGTGGTGGATATTTACAGCCGCTTCCTGTTTGAAAGCGAAGTGGTGGACACCCGGGCCGACCACAGCATGTCCGTGGATGAGCTGAAAGACGCCATGCTCCGTGCTCAGGACGCTTCCTATGGGGACGGTCTGGACAGGAATTTCCGCCATCCCTACATGTGGGCCTGCAAGAGCCACTACTATTCCTCCGGGCTGAATTTCTACAACTTCCCCTATGCCTTCGGTCTGCTTTTCGGCAAGGGAGTTTTTGCCCAGTATCTGGAAAAGGGCGATGCTTTTGTGCCCGCGTATAACCGTCTGCTGCGCCTGTGCGGCAGCGATACGGTTGCCAACGTGGCTGCCAGTGTGGGCATCGATGTTCACAGCGTTGATTTCTGGCGTAGCTCCCTGGAAGTGATCAAGCAGGATATCGATACTTTCTGCGCGCTTTGCCAGCATCAGTAAGCATACACCGGCATCCTCCCCGTGCAAGAGACAACGCACGGGGAGGATGCTGCTACCTGCCAAGAAAATATTTGGAATACCGCACATATGTCTTGACAAAATCCGGAAGATTCTTTATAATATCTTCTGTTGCTTCACCATTTGCGACCGTGGCGGAATTGGCATACGCGCACGTTTGAGGGGCGTGTCCAGCAATGGGTACGGGTTCAAGTCCCGTCGGTCGCACATTTTTCAAAGCCGCGAGAAATCGCGGTTTTTTCATTTTCACCAGGAATATCAAGCCTGGCACGATGTTCTTGCTTCCATAGACGCACCGTTTGGAACGCCTTGTTCCTTTGTTTTTCCAAAAATACGACACGAAAAACACGCCCGGAGCTGTTGGCTCCGGGCATATTTTTCGGTACTTATTTACTTGGCAAATTTTCTGTGCCTTTCTCCGCCTCCGCCTCCAACCGATCAATCAGCGCAGGCCATTCTGACGGTAGCTTTGTCAAATAGGTGGGTTCCTCATCGGGCATGCTGGCAAATTTCACATAGCGGGGGCTATAATCCAGCAGTACGGAAATCATGCCCACTCCATTGGCTCCCTTGACATCCCGCAGGCGATTATTGCCAAACATCACCATGCGCGGGAAATCCGCTTCCGTGAGCCCCAGGGCCTGGCGAGCGCCCTGGAACATCTTCGGGCTAGGCTTCAGTTCCCCCACCGCTTCGGAAATAATGTGAGCCTCAAACAGGTCCCACACCCCCAGCTTGCCCAGGATATTCTGAAAGGACGCCACCCTTCCGTCCGCAACCAGTGCCATGCGATAGCCTTGCTCATGAAAATATCGCAACGCTTCCAGCGCGCCGGGAATCGGCTCGGCACTAAGTACATCCTCATTCTCCGCAAAAACCTGCGTACCCTCATCCACCAGCGTATCGCCACAATCAAAGCATAGAATCAGCTTTTTCATTGATTTCACTCCTGTATACCCTTATTCTTGAGGAAGCACGCGGAAAGTCCGCACCTGAAATGGCGCAAACCGCAGCTGGAAACGATCTCCATGCCCCATGGTTTCCGTTCCACTCTCATCCATACCGCACTCCACCAGGGTCGCCGGGAAGGGCAACTCCAGGCACGCATCCTCCTGAACATGCTGGCTTTCATAAAGCCGTAGGATGATTCCCCGTCCGTCCTCGGGGACTTTCACGCTCTCCAGGATTACGCCAGTGCCCTGGGTGCGGAAGCCTGTAACCCTCTGGGGACAATGTCCGTGCTCCACCACCAGCGGCACGTTCAACGCATAGCCCTGCCGGACGGTATCGCTTTGCGCCAGAGATGTGTTGAACACATACAGCGCATAGGTTAAGGTGTGTTCCCCCCGGTTATTGGTATCATCAGGGACCAAGGGCGCGCGAAGAAGCGTCAGTGCCAGCTCCCCGCGGTTGGCGCTAACACCATAGGAACCGTCGTTGAGTACCGCAAAGCCGCGGTTATCTTCACACAAGGCGGAGTACCGATGGTTGCATACCTCGTAGCGGTCGGAGGCATAGGGCGTGGAACGGTGCGCCGGCCGCCGTACGTAGCCAAACTGTATTTCGTGCACGGCCTCTTCCGCAAGAATGTCGCTCTGGAAATGCACCTTAAGCATGCGGTGCCGCTCCTGCCAATCCACCTTTGTGACAAAATCAATCCGGCGGCTGCCGGCAAACAGTCGAAGCGACTGCTCTGCGTGGCTATCACCGAAGCTGCGCACAATCCGCAGCGCCGCGCACGCGGGGCCGCTTGATTCCACCGTGACTTCCGTGGTAAAGCACCCCTCCATGCACCGGGTCTCCCAGCCGCGGTCCAGCTCCCAAGCATCATATACAGGTTGCACGTTTTTGTAAAGCCGCCAGTCGTTCATCCGCTGACCCGGGCGTAGCAGCGGCTGCCCGCTTTCCTTATCCGTGAGGCGGATCAAAGCACCGCTGGCATCCACCACGATTTCCAAATACTGATTTTCCAGCAGGTAACCTTCCGCAGTCTCCGTAAGCCGGGCATCCTGTGGCTGAGGGATCTCCGTAAGCGGGGCCGCCCCATCCGCGGGAGCGCACACATATCGCGGTTGCCCATGTTCGTCCATGATCCATTCCCGCCGCTCCCATGGCAAAGAATTATAGATCACGTAATCCTGGTCATGGTCCTCCATGTGATAATAGGCATGACGCAAGTCCCTGGTAATTTCCCGAGCGCCGTCCACGACCTGCTGCAGCATCTGCTCCGCCTCTTCATGGGTGCGGCGGATGCCTACGCCCCCGGCCACATCGTGGAATTGGCAAATGAGCAGCTTCCTCCACAGCTCCCTTAGACGCTGCTGCAGCACGTCCTTTTTGCCGGGCTGGCGCGCCACCAGTGCCTCCGCATCGTGCAGGGCAAACTCCGCACGGCGCATGAGTGCCTTGGAGCGCCGCTGCGCCGTAAATACGCCACGGTGCCAGGGCAGATACATTTCTCCCACCCAGCGGTTCTTAACGCCCTGGGCGGCGATATGCTCAAAGTACTCCCGCAGTCCACCATAATGGGAACGGCCGACTCCCTCCAGGTCCTCCAGGCGCAGGCTCAGCTCCACCATGTCCCGGGTGGGGCCTCCACCGCCATCGCCATAGCCAAAGGGATGCAGCAGGGTATCAATGTCCGTGGCCTGCACCCGGTTGTCCTCCCACCGTTCCTTGAAGGATACCGGATCCACCGGTCCGTTATCCTTCATGAAGGAAAGGCCCAGCACTTCCGAACCGTCCATGCCCTCCCAGATGAAATGATGGTACGGAAAGCGCTGGCACTCGGGATCGGCCCGCTGGAGCTTCTGCGTGCCGAAATACTTTACGCCGAATCCCCGCAGGATCTGAGGCAGCGCCGCCGAAAAGCCGAAGCAATCCGGCAGCCAGCCCACCTGGGAATCCACGCCAAACTGTTCCCGGAACCACTTCTTTCCCCATTGCAGCTGCCGTATCAGGCTTTCGCCGGAGGGAAGATTGGTATCGCATTCCACATAGAAGGCGCCTTCGGGTACGATTTGCCCCCGGCCATAGGCATCCTTCACCCGCTGCCACAGCTCGCCGTCCATCTCCTGGAGCATGTCCAGGAGCACGGGCTCGCACAGCAGAAAGCGGTAGCCGGGATATTCGTCCAGAAGAGTCATCTGGTTGGAGTAGGTGCGCACCATCTTATGGTACGTCTCCTCCATGGGCCACAGCCATGCCAGGTCGATATGGGATTGGCCAATGAGCCACATGAGCGGTGCGGTGGAGCCGTTATGGCACGCCATGGCATCCCGCAACGCTTCCCGGGCCTTGATGAAGCTCTCCCGGCGCGCCTCCGGTGAAAGCTCAAAGTCCACAATATCCGTAAAGGCTTGCAAAGCCGCCGCTACCCGCTGGGCACGCAGGCTCTTGTCCGGGAGCACCTGCAGCAGCTTGTCCAGGGTATATACATCCAGCAGAAGCTGATAGGCTTCTTCGTTCCATACAGCCACCACATTTTTCCCCACGGCGCACTGCTTTTCCGGCGTAGGCGGGATGGCCGGGCGTTCCGGCGGGCAGGGGCCAATGTTTTCCAGCCGGGCGCCATGTCCCGCATAGCTCTCCACCAACACATGATAGGTCTCTCCCGCCTTGGCCTGGCGGGAAAGCGTGACATAATGGTGTTCTTTGTCCACCGCGCCCACGGCACGGCCATTCACATAGTAGAGCTGCTCGCCGCCCACCTGGCCCAGCAGCACAACGCGCCTGCCCTCGCAGCTTTCAGGCAGGGTAATATCCGCGCGGAACCACCCGTATTCCCAGCATGCACCCCATGCCTCTCCCTCCGCATAGGGGCGGAACGTCCGGCTCTTCGCCGTTTCCGGCCTCAACCGGTCAAAGGTAGTAAATCCTTCCACCGCCGCTTCCAATACCGGGGTATACAGATGGCGGCGCAGTTCCTCCATCCAGGCCCGTTGCCGTTGCCTGAACTGGCGGCCTAAATCCAGCATACGCATCCTCCCTTGCATCAGGTCGTTTGATAGAGCTTCAGGAGCCGGTCGCACTCCCTGCGGATCCGTTGAGGTATCTCTGCATACAGCTCTGTCCAAGGCATGTAGCGTGGCGATACCCCGAAGTCCTCGGCCGTTTTAGTAAAGTGAAGGGTGGGCTTGAAGGACAGGTTCTCCCGCAGATACCGTATGGAGCACGCGTCCTCCTGCGCCGTTGGCTGGTACACGCCGTTAAAGCATCCCCCAATGAGCACCGGTCCACCGCAGGCCGTGGTGCAGGCAGCGTACCAATCCGGCAGAAGGCGGAACAGCTGTCCATTGGGCATAAACGCATGTTTTCCCGGTTGGCAAAAGGCATGTACATGCCCCTGGGTGGGCAACAGCGCACCAGGCAGCTCCGGCAACAACAGCTTCAGGTATTTTCCATGGAAGCTGCCCTCGGCGTCCATCACCTGTCCATCCCCGCTGACCGTCACCCAGATATGCTCCAGATCATACATGTGCTGAATATCATAGTCCCAATAGTAGGCATATTCTATGACAAAGGCTGCGTCCTGGGGGACGACGATCTCCCGCTTGGGAAAGGATTGGCTCCGCGTGGTTTCTTTGGCGATGGTATAGCCCACCGCCTGCAGCGGAATCGTTTCATTCTGATCAAAGTGGACGATGGGCGCGTAACGCAGCGCCAGTTCCTGCTCGGTCATCTTTTAC
>USCR01000112.1 GCA_900553295.1 uncultured Eubacteriales bacterium
AATGTACGTGCTACATTTTTCTGTATACCCAAAACTGTAAGCGCTTTCAAAACGCAAAGGAGGGTTTTTCCATGGAGCTTCGTACGGCGTCCTCTCCCCGGGACGTAAAGACCTACGATACCGCCCGGCTACGGGAGGAATTCCTGATCCAGGACCTGTTCCGGCCCGACGAGGTCAAAATGGTGTACAGCCACATTGACCGCATCATCACCGGCGCGGCCATGCCTGTCAACAAGGCCCTGACCCTGGCGGCAGGGGAAGAGCTGCGGGCGGAATACTTCCTGCAACGGCGGGAGATGGGCATCATCAATATCGGCGGCGAGGGCAAGGTCACCGTGGATGGCACGGTGTATACCCTGCGGCACCGGGATGGCATTTATGTGGGCCGCGGCTGCAAGGACGTGGTGATGGAGAGCGTGGACAGCGCCAAGCCGGCCAAGTTCTACTTCAACAGCACCCCGGCCCATAAGGCGTACCCCACGGTGTACATCCGCCCCGAGGACTGCGTGAACGTGGAGCTGGGCAGCCTGGAGCAGAGCAACCACCGCAACATCTGCAAGTACATCCTGCCCGGCCAGGTGGAGAGCTGCCAGCTGGTCATGGGCATGACCACCCTGCGGCCCGGCAGCGTGTGGAACACCATGCCCTGCCATACCCATGACCGCCGCATGGAGGTGTACCTGTATTTTGACCTGCCGGAGGACGCCTTTGTGATGCACTACATGGGCGAGCCCACGGAGACCCGCCACATTGTGGTACGCAACGAGGAAGCGGTGATCTCCCCCTCCTGGAGCATTCACAGCGGGTCCGGCACCCAGGCGTATACCTTCATCTGGGGCATGGCCGGCGAGAATCAGGACTTTGACGACATGGACGGCTGCGCCATGACGGACCTCAAGTAAGCGGTAAATCAACGCGCACAGTAAGAAAGGAGTATTGCACATGAACGTTATGGATTCTTTCTCCCTGAAGGGTAAGGTAGCCCTGATCACCGGCGCCAGCTATGGCATCGGCTTTGCCATCGCCTGCGCCATGAGCGAGGCGGGCGCTACCATCGTGTTCAACGACATCAAGCAGGAGCTGGTGGACAAGGGCCTGGCTTCCTATGCGGAGAAGGGCATCAAGGCCCATGGCTATGTGTGTGACGTCACCGACGAGCAGGCGGTGAATGCCTTTATCGCGCAGGTGGAGCGCGAGGTGGGCGTCATCGACATTCTGGTGAACAACGCCGGCATCATCAAGCGCATCCCCATGACGGAAATGACCGCTGAGCAGTTCCGCCAGGTGATCGACGTGGACCTGAACGCCCCCTTCATCGTGTCCAAGGCCGTCATCCCCTCCATGATCAAGAAGGGCCATGGCAAGATCATCAACATCTGCTCCATGATGAGCGAGCTGGGCCGTGAGACCGTTTCCGCCTACGCGGCGGCCAAGGGCGGCCTGAAGATGCTGACCCGGAACATCTGCTCCGAGTATGGCCAGTACAACATCCAGTGCAACGGCATTGGACCGGGCTATATTGCTACCCCCCAGACCGCCCCCCTGCGCGAAAAGCAGCCCGATGGCAGCATGCATCCCTTTGACAGCTTCATCCGCGCCAAGACCCCTGCCAACCGCTGGGGCGAGGCGGAGGACCTGGGCGCGCCGGCGGTGTTCCTGGCCAGCGACGCCAGCAACTTTGTCAACGGCCACATCCTGTATGTGGACGGCGGCATCCTGGCCTACATCGGCAAGCAGCCCTGAGCAAGGCCAAACATTGCGGGAAGCGGCACAATCGCCGCTTCCCGTTTTTGTTGGCGCCAGGTATACCTGCCACCGTTTTTGCATACATCATGCTGAACAAACAACAGCGGGAGGATGAAGCTTATGACACAGACCCGGGCGGCGGCCCATCGGAAACATACCCATCGGAATACGAAAGGCGTGGGGCGCCTATTGCGGGGCTTGGGCGTCAGCATCCTGACCACGCTGGTGGGCGTAGCGCTGTTTTCCCTGCTCATGCAGTGGGTGAAGCCCTCCGATGGCGTGATCCGCGTGTTCAATCAGGTGCTGAAGCTGCTGTCCATTGCCCTGGGCGTGTGGAGCGCCGTGGGCCGGGGCGGAGAAAAGGGCCTGATGCGCGGGGCGGCGGTGGGCCTGGGATACATGGGCCTGGGCGTGGCGCTGTACGCGATTCTTTCTGGGCAGCAGGCAGCGTTTTCTTCCTACCTGGCGGATCTGGCCATGGGCATTGCCGGAGGAGGCATTGTGGGCATGATTCTGTCGAATATTTCTGCGAAATGATTGCAAGATAGGGGGAAACGTTGTATAATACACATATTCCCATATTATAAACGGAGGAATGTTCTCATGAAGCATATTGAAACCATTCAAAATCCTTGCCTGGAGCAGTCCCTGGTGCACGGCGGCTGCGGCGAGTGCCAGGCTTCCTGCCAGAGCGCCTGCAAGACCAGCTGCACCGTGGCCAACCAGTCCTGCGCCAACAAGGAGAACAACGCGGTGCTGGCCGGCAACGAGGGCAAGCTGAACCGTACCTTCGGCAAGTAAGCAACCCTGGTATATCTGCATAGGGCAGGGGCGAGCTCCTGCCTTTTTTCATGTGAGCACGAGCGGAGGAATAGGCTTTGATTCATACGTTTAAGGCCGTGGGGCAACCCATGATGCTGGATGTGGGCAGCGGCGCGGTGCATGCCATTGACGAGACGGCGTACGATGTGCTGTCCCTGTGGAATGACCATACCCCGGAGGAAATCGTCCAGACCCTGTCGGACCGTTACAGCCGAGAGGAGCTGGAGGAGGTGGTGGCCGAGCTGCGCCAACTGGAGGAGTTGGGGGCCCTGAATGCTCCGGATGACTATCGGGATATTGAGCTCCAGGAGCCGGGAGTGGTGAAGGCCATGTGCCTCCACGCGGCCCACGACTGCAACCTGCGCTGCAAGTATTGCTTTGCCGCCACGGGCGATTTCTGCATGGGCGAGCGCAAGCTGCTGCCCTACGAGGTGGGCAAGGCAGCCCTGGATTGGCTGGTGGAAAAAAGCGGCAAGCGGGTGAACCTGGAGGTGGACTTCTTCGGCGGGGAGCCGCTGATGAACTTCCCTGTCATCAAGCGCCTGGTGGAATACGGCCGCAGCATTGAGAAGGAAAAGAACAAGCACTTCAAGTTTACCACCACCACCAACTGTGTGGCCATGACCGACGAGATCATGGATTTCCTGAACAAGGAAATGGACAACGTGGTGATCTCCATGGACGGCCGGCCGGAAGTGCACGACCGCATGCGCCCCACGGTCAACGGCAAGGGCAGCTATGAGCTCATTGCCGAAAAGGCCAAGCGCTTCGCGGAAAAGCGGGGCCAGAAGCAGTACTACGTCCGCGGCACTTTCACCGGCTACAACAAGGACTTCGGCAACGATGTGCTATTCCTGGCCGACCAGGGCTTCGAGCAGATTTCCGTGGAGCCTGTGGTCACCGACCCCAGCTGCGAGTACGCGCTCAAGGAGGAGGACCTGCCCCAGATCATGGCCGAGTATGACCGCCTGGCGCAGATCTACCTGGATCGCCGGGCCAACGGCAAGTGGTTCAACTTCTTCCACTTCATGATTGACCTGGCGGGCGGCCCCTGCCTGCGCAAGCGCCTTACCGGCTGCGGCGCGGGCAACGAGTATGTGGCCGTCACCCCCGACGGGGATATTTATCCCTGCCACCAGTTCGTGGGCCGGGAGGGCTTCCGCATGGGCAGCGTGCTGGACGGCACCTTTGACCGGGAGATCCAGAAGAAGTTTGCGGCCAACAATGTGCTGAGCAAGGAAAAGTGCCGGGACTGCTGGGCACGCTTCTTCTGCAGCGGCGGCTGCGCGGCCAACGCCCACGCCTTCCATGGGGACATTTCCCAGCCCTACGACCTGGAGTGCCAGATGGAGCGCAAGCGCCTGGAGTGCGCCATGGCCATCTATGCCAAGGAGCACGGGAAAACCAAATAATTCCGGCGAGCGAAAAGCTCCCCGCTGCCTGGATGCGTCAAGGGGGAACCCCTTCAGCGTTCCGGGCAGGAGGGAGCTTTTTTCATGGGCGGAAGCGCGGGCGGCAGGCCAGCGGGTTATCCCAGCTGCTCCAGCAGCCAGAGAACCACCAGATGGGCGGGGTAAATGCCATAGCCCACCCAGGCGGGCAGGCGCAGGTCACGCTTCCAGGGGAAGACCATTAGCGGCAGTGCCAGGATCGCCAGCGCCTGCGTTTTGAACCATGGGGACAGCAGGGTTCCTGCGGCCCCGGAGAAACGCAGCGGCAGGCCAAAGAAACTGACCACGGCGCCGCTGGTGGTTCCCCAGTAAAGGCAGAATGCCGTCATCACCGCGGCCAGTGCCGGGCGGCTTGTCCGGGCGGCGTACAGCAGTACCACCAGCAGAACCCCTCGCCAGCCATAGTCGCAGCCAAACCATATGGCCGCACACAGGCACAGGATGCAGCCCACCGCCGCGCCGGCACGCCCCAGAACGCGCAGCATCAGGCTGTCGCGCTCCCAGGACTTTTCTTCCACGGCCATCAGCGCCAGGAGCGCAAAAAACAGCGTCAGGAAAATATTGGGTTCATGCCAGGTGTGGTTCAGCGCAACCATGTACAGCGGTTGGGATACCAGACCTACCAGCAGGATGCGCAGGGCGTACCGCCAGGGATTGCGTGTATAGTGAAAGCCCACCACCATGCACCAGGCATACAGCGGGAAGGCGATACGTCCCAAAATCCGCATTTCCGGCACCTGGGGAAAGAGCATCTTGCCCATGTGGTCAATCATCATAAAGCACAGGGCAATCAGCTTTAGTGCGCCGGTGGCGGTATTCCCTGCCAAAGGGATGGCACGCAGGTTTCTAGGGGTGGACATGGGGCATTCCTCCGTTTTCACCAAATTCAAGCAGCATTCAGCACCCATTCATCCATTCTTCACTTTTTCCGATTATCCTTTTTTCATCAACAAAGAGGAGGTGATACCCATGACGGATACCCACCGGGACACACAACCGGTTACGGCCATCCATCGCAAGCAATACCTGGCGTGCGTGCTGTTGGCGCTGCTGGCCTTATCCCCCATGCTGGTGCTGCCATGGCTCAACACCTCCGTGGCCGTGAACGGTGCGGATGAGCTGGACGCCTGGCCCCAGCAGGCAGCGGCCCTGGGCCTGGTGCTGCAAAACCAGACGGAGGGTGGCCAAGGCCTCTATGTTCTGGCGGTGATGGAAAACAGCGCCGCGCAGCACATGGGACTGGAGGCGGGGGATTTGCTGCTTTCCCTGGACGGGGTTGCGTTCTCCTCCTGCGATGAGCTGGACGCGCTCCTGGCTGCCAGCCCCGCATCGGCCAGGCTGGAATTTTCTCTCCTGCGCGATAGCCAGCAGGTTACGTTGAGCTTTGTGCCCCTGGAGGGCGTATAACCCTTGCACCTTGCTGAAAGGAGGTGGTAGGATGCCGGTAAGGAGGCGGGAAACATTCCTGTGCTCCAGGTGCGTAAAATAACAAACAACGCAACAACCTTCTTCATCCTTATCCTTAGCAACCCCTTTTCTACGCCCGTCACCCCCGTGGCGGCGGAGTTTTTTTCTTGCGCAATCGCCCACAGGGGCTTATACTGAATATAGAAATAGCCGCGAAAGGAGATTTTCCATGCAGCTGTTGGTGGTGGATGACGAGGCCCGCATCCGCGAGCTTATCAAAAAATATGCGACCTTTGAGCATTATGACGTTACCGAAGCGGAAAACGGCATGCAGGCAGTGGAACTCTGCCGAAAGCACAGCTATGACCTGATTATCATGGATGTGATGATGCCGGACCTGGACGGTTTTTCCGCTTGCCGCGAAATACGCAAGCATAGCAATGTGCCTATTTTGATGCTTAGTGCCCGGGGAGAAGAATATGACAAGCTGCATGGCTTTGAGCTTGGCATTGACGATTATGTGGTCAAGCCCTTTTCCCCCAAGGAGCTGATGATGCGTGTGGCGGCCATCCTCAAGCGGAGCAGCAGCCAGACCGACACCAGGGAAACCGTGGAAATCGGGGAGCTGAAGGTGGACTTTACCGCCCGGCGGGTTACCCTGGGCGATCGTGTGCTGGAACTGAGCCCCAAGGAGTACGATTTGCTGTTTTATCTGGTGCGCAACCGCGGCATTGCCCTAACCCGGGAGAAGCTGCTTTCGGAAATTTGGGGCTATGATTTCTTTGGCGACGACCGGACGCTGGACACCCATATCAAGCTGCTGCGCCGTCAGCTGGGACCCTATGCCGACCGGATTACAACCTTGCGGGGGGTGGGCTACCGCTTTGAACAGGAATAAAGCTGCCGCCAGGCCACGCCGAAGCATCCAGCGCCAGGTAATGATGTACCTGGTGCTGTTTGTGATACTTATCATTGGCTTGCTGTGGCTGTTCCAGGTGGTGCTGCTGGATGATTTTTACCGCTATTTTAAGACGCAGATGGTGAACTCCTCTGGGGAGATCCTGGCGCAAAACATGGATAACCCGGACCTGGATGCGTTGGCAAACCAACTGTCCAACAAAAATTCCATTTGCGTGCTGATCCTGGACGAAAACCGGCAAACACTCATTTCCTGTGAGGCGTCCATCTCCTGCGTGCTGCATAAGGCCAACGCGCAAACCCTGGCCTTTTTCTGCCAGCAGGCGGATGAGGAAAACGCGCCGCATCTGCGCCTGTTTACCATGGAACATCCCCGCAATGACCGCTATGCCATGGACCGCTTTTCCGGGCGGGTTCCGCCCAAGGAAATTAGCGCCCAGATCAGCCTGCTGTATACCCAGAAGGTGACCCTGGCCGATGGTTCCGCACGCTATCTGCTGCTGAATGCCATGATTTCCCCCCTGGATGCCACCGTGAGCACCCTGCGCTCCCAGCTGCTGCTGATTACCGCCATTGTGCTCTCCCTGGCGCTGCTGCTGGCTGCGCTGATTTCCCGGTACGTTTCCCGGCCCATTATTGAGACCAACCAGGCAGCCAAGGCCCTGGCCCGGGGGCACTTTGAAAAACCGAAGAATGGCGACCATTACCGTGAGATCAGCGAGCTAAACGATACCCTGGTGAAGGCAGCGGACGAGTTGAGCCAGGTGGAGCACTTGCAACAGGAACTCATTGCCAACATATCCCACGACCTGCGTACGCCGCTGACCATGATTGGCGGCTATGCGGAGGTCATGCGCGATATTCCCGGGGAGAATACTCCGGAGAATATGCAGATCATTATTGATGAAACCAGCCGCCTTTCGTCCCTGGTGACGGAACTGCTGGATTTCAGCAAGCTGCAGGCCGGTACGCTGAAGATGGAACCCAGCGTCTTTTCCTTGACCCAGGCGGTCACCGCTATCCTGACCCGATACAACAAGCTGAAGGAGCAGGAAGGCTATCAGATTCTTTTTGAGCCGGCTGAGGAGTGCAATGTCTATGCCGATGAGGGCCGCATCGGACAGGTAATCTACAATCTCATCAACAATGCGCTGACCTACACCGGCCCGGACAAAACCGTCACCGTAACCCAAACCGTGGAAGGGGACCAGGTGCGCATCGCGGTACACGACAGCGGGCAGGGCATTCCCCAGGAGGAGCTGCCGCTGATTTGGAACCGCTATTACCGGTCCAAGGAGAACCACAAGCGGGCCATTCAGGGTTCGGGGCTGGGGCTGAGCATTGTGCGCAGCATTCTGGAGGCGCACCACGCGCCCTATGGCGTGGAAAGCCAGGCGGGAACAGGCACCACCTTCTGGTTTATGCTGCCCCGAAGGAACGAGGAGCAGGAAAAATAAAAAGCGGCACCGCCACTGCTTTCAGGCAAGTGGCGGCACCGTCAGGCATTGAAAAGTGCCAGAGCGAAGGCGGAGGGACTGCAGCCCCTCCGCCTTTCATTCGTGTAAGCCGGCTTTGCGGGTCGTTGAACTTGCAAAAAAGCAATTTCTTGCAATTTCAGCGCCCCGGAAAAGGCAACGCCCGCGCAACCAGAAGGTTCACATAGGGAGCTCACATCAGGTTTTCAGGGTTC
>USCR01000113.1 GCA_900553295.1 uncultured Eubacteriales bacterium
GAAGCAGGCATGGAAGTAAACGAAATAGCGGGGGTGTTAGGGCATGTTGATACACGGATGGTTTACACGGTATATGCGCCGTCCCGACATGAAGGCGTTATGAAACATCTTGCTGGCATGGAGCGGGCAATCAAATCCTTGTGTGATGCCGGATAAATTGTACCATCATTGCACCAAAATTGATAGTACAATGACCAGAAAAACGTTTGTATATCAGGAATAAGGCATAATACAAATTTGAAACTCTTTGCACCGGCTTTGCACTTTTGGCTGAAATCCAGCAAAGAGTGCATTTTCACGGAAAAAGAAAAATCCTTGAAACGCTTTCGTTTCAAGGATTTTCGTCTTGGTGGGATTAGTAGGGCTCGAACCTATGACCTCCACGATGTCAACGAAACGTCGTTTATTATTAAACCATCATCATATTGATTATAAAATCATCATCATATCCGCCTCGCCGGAGTGGAAATTCAGGGCGGTTTCCGTGCTCTGTCAGGCAGCGGACCAAAAAGAGATAGCGCAGGAGGACTTGCAAATCCCCCTGCGCTTTGCTATACTCAAAATAGATCAAATATGATCTATTTTGTATAAAATCATTTAATTTAGCCAATATATGATCCGTTGGAGGAAAACACTATGGGATTTGTCTGGGAAACGCCCGAAGAGATCAACCTTGCACTGGCGCAGCGCCTGAGCCATATCCGCAAGCGGCGCAAGCTGACCCAGGAGCAGCTCAGCGAAAAGAGCAACGTCAGCTACGGCAGTATCAAGCGCTTTGAAACCAGCGGGCAGATTTCGCTGCTGTCCCTGACCAAGCTCTGCGTTGCCCTGGGCTGCGAGGACGAGATCAAACGCCTATTTACGGCGGTAACCTACGACAGCATCGAGGAGGTACTCCGTGAACGAACGTAAGCTGGATGTCTATCTGGGAGAGCGCCTGGTGGGAACCCTGGCCGAGACGGCCGATCACCGCGCGGCTTTCGCCTATGCGGATGCCTGGCTGGAGGATGGATTTGCCATCAGCCCCTTTTCCCTGCCCGTGGAGCAAAAGGTGTTCGTGCCGGGTTCGCAGGCCTTTCAGGGATTGTGGGGCGTGTTCGCGGACAGCTTGCCCGACGCATGGGGCCGCCTGCTGGTGGACCGCATGCTGAAGCAGCGCGGCTTACCTCCTGAAAAGGTCACACCGCTGGAACGCCTGGCCATTGTGGGAAGCTCCGGCATGGGCGCGCTGACCTATCATCCGGCGTGGGACCTGCACGAACCATCTCACCTGGGAGATCTGGACGCGCTCTCCGCGCAATGCCAAGCGCTGCTACTTCAGGAGGACGTCGGCGACTTGGACGCGCTTTTTCAGCTGGGCGGCAGTTCCGGCGGCGCACGGCCCAAGGTAATGACGGCGGAGTGGGTGATCAAGTTCCCTGCCTCCCGGGAAATGCCGGAAGTGGGGCGCATGGAAAAGGAATACATGGACTGCGCCGCTTCCTGCGGCATTGTGGTTCCCGAAACCAGGCTGCTGCCCTCCCGGCGTTGCAGCGGCTATTTTGCCGTGCGGCGTTTTGACCGGGAACAGGCTGCCGGTCAAGCCATCCGCCGCCATATGCTGACGGCCGCCGCTATCCTGGAAACAGACTGGCGCACCGCCTCCATGGATTACCACACGCTGATGAAGCTCACACGCATCCTTTCCCGGAGCAACGCCGAGGATACGGCGCAGATGTACCGGCGCATGTGCTTCAATGTTTTCGCCCACAATCGGGACGACCACGCCAAGAATTTCAGCTGGCTGTACGATCCGGCACAGGACTGCTGGCACCCTTCTCCCGCCTATGACCTCACCTGGAGTACCACCTATTATGGCGAGCATGCCACCACGGTGGACGGCAACGGCAAAAACCCCGGCATGCAGGAGCTGCTGGCCGTGGGCAAAGCCGCGGGGATGAAAGCGAAAACCTGCCGGGAGATTGCAGAGGAAATCCGGGAAAAGACGGAGGGCTTGGAGCGGCGGTACCGGGGGATGAGGTCGTGATTTCCGTTTGTCTTTTTCGGCAGTAGCTTGTATAATAAAGGGGAAAAGACAAGCAGGAAGGCCATTCTTCCACGTCAAACGGAGGACGAAACGCATGATAACCGGTGCGATTAAAAATAAAGTGGACAAAATCTGGACGGACATCTGGGCGGGCGGCATCACCAATCCCCTGACGGTGATCGAGCAGCTCACCTATCTGATGTTCATCCGTTCCCTGGACGAGAAAGAGCTGGAAACCGAAGAGCTTGAAAACATGACCGGCGAGAAAATGGACAAGATTTTCCCGCTCACGCCCTTGGGACAGGCCATGCGCTGGAGCAAGTTCAAGCATGGCGACGCTCGAAACATTTACGAGATTATTTCCAGGCGGGTGTTCCCGGCCATCAAGAACATGCGCCATGGCCGCCTGCCGGAAATCGACGAACAGGGCGAGCCGGTCTGGCCGGACGCGCCCGCCGGGGACGCCCAAACCGTCCAGGACGAACCCCAGGAGAATACCGCCTTTGCCCGATACATGAGCGACGCCATGTTCCTCATTCCCACGCCCCAGGTGCTGCAAAAGATCATCACCGGGCTGGACGACCTCTACGAGCACGACCTTTCCGAGCAGGATATGCAGGGCGACCTGTACGAGTACATGCTGGGCAAGCTGGCCACCGCCGGGCAGAACGGCCAGTTCCGCACGCCCCGGCATATCATCGCCATGATGGTGGAGCTGCTCCGGCCCACCCCGGAGGACACCATCTGCGATCCCGCCTGCGGCACGGCAGGCTTCCTGGTGGGGGCGGCGAAGTACATCCGCGACCATTACGAGGACAGCATGACCGCGGAGCAGTGGGAACACTTCGCCGGGGACGCCTTCACCGGCTTTGACATGGACCGTACCATGCTGCGCATTTCCGCCATGAACCTGATGCTCCATGCCATCACCCACCCGGAAATCGACTACAAGGACAGCGTTTCCAAGCAGAACGACATCAGCGACCGCTTTACCATGTGCCTGGCCAACCCGCCCTTCAAGGGCACCGTGGACGCCGAGAGTATCAGCGACAACCTGAAAGCCGTCACCAACACCAAAAAGACCGAGCTGCTGTTCCTGGCGCTGTTTTTGCGCATGCTAAAAAAGGGCGGACAGTGCGCGTGCATCGTCCCCGACGGCGTGCTGTTCGGCTCCTCTAAGGCCCACCAGGCCATCCGCAGAGAACTGGTGGAGCGCCACCAGCTGCGGGCGGTGATTTCCATGCCCTCCGGCGTGTTCAAGCCCTATGCGGGGGTGTCCACGGCGGTGCTGGTGTTCACCAAGACCGGCGCGGGCGGCACGGAAAACGTGTGGTTCTACGACATGAAGGCCGACGGCTTCAGCCTGGACGACAAGCGCACCGAGGTGGCCGACAACGACATCCCCGACATCATCCACCGCTTCCACCATTTGGAGGAGGAAGCCGGCCGCGACCGCGCCCAGCAGAGCTTCTTTGTGCCCAGGCAGGAGATTGCGGACAACGGCTACGACCTGTCCATCAACAAGTACAAAAAGGTGGTCTATACGCCGGTGACCTATCCCCCCACCAGCGAAATCATGGCGGACCTGCACCGGCTGGAACAGGAGATCATGGCAGGGCTTCAGGAACTGGAGGGGATGCTGTGATGGCGAGACTGGGGGATGTTTGCACGGTTGTATCAGGAACAACTCCTAAAAGCGACCATCCGGAATACTGGGATGGCGAAATAAATTGGGTAACGCCAGCCGAATTGACGGATGACTCCAATATTATTTTTGAAAGCCAAAGAAAAATAACACAACAAGCTGTAAAGGACAGTAGTCTGAAAGCATTTCCTGCGGGTACTGTATTACTTTCCTCAAGGGCACCTATTGGAAAAGTAGCGATTGCAGGAACAGAAATGTATTGCAATCAGGGATTCAAGAATTTAATATGTTCGGAAAGAATTTATAACCGCTATTTGTATCACTTTTTAAGAAGTAAAACGGCTTATCTTAATTCATTGGGTCGTGGTGCAACTTTCAAGGAAATATCAAAGAGTATTGTCGAAAATATTGAAATCCCCCTCCCGCCCCTTGACGAACAGCGCAAAATCGCGGCGGTGCTGGACAAAGTCAGTGACCTGATTGCCAAACGCCGCCAGCAGCTGGACAAGCTGGATACGCTGGTGAAAGCCCGATTTGTCGAGATGTTCATGGGAGAAGGGTATCCGCAAAAAAACATTGATGAAGTCTCGCTGGGCAAAGGTGAATACGGAGCGCAATCAGCATCGATAGAGTACACTCCCAACAGACCGCGATATGTGAGAATTACAGATATAAATAACGATGGTACGTTAAATAACGATATGGCAGCATCAATCAATCCTACTGATGATGAACAATATCGACTGTCATATGGCGATTTCATGTTTGCTCGAATGGGCGCAACTGTCGGTAAAACCTATGCATTCATCGATGGTAACCAGATTTTTGCTGGATACCTAATCCGATACAGACTGAATCAAGAGATTATTAATCCACGTTATTTGTTTTGGTTTACAAGAACGGATGAATATTGGAACTGGATAAAACTTAATCAAAATGGTGCAGCTCAGCCGGGAATCAATGCCAAAAAGTACGGCTCATTGCGTATACCGGTACCGCCCATTGAAGAACAAAACGCTTTTGCTTTCTTCGTAGAACAAACCGACAAATCAAAATTGATAGTTAAACAGAGCCTCGAACAGTTAGAAACGCTAAAAAAGTCCCTGATGCAGCAATACTTTGGATGAGGTGATATTATGGAATGGTTTATGCAACAAAATCAAGTTGTCCAGGCAGCAATAATCACCGGGATTTTTGGCGTTATTACTGCAATAATAACAGGTGCATTTAATTTGATAAAATCTCAATGGTCTCGTCAAAGCAAAGATAGCAAGATGCATGATTCTACGATCAATATTATGCAATCAACCACTGGAAATAATAATACTTTTATTGGAGTACAGAATAATAAGGATGATCGAAAATGAGTGAAATGAAAAATATATCTCAAAATGCTAGCCTTGGTGCAAAAGGAAATACTTTCATAGCAGAACAACATAACTATAATGGACTTTCACCTCAAGATGCATTTCAAATGGCGTTTTCCATGTTTAAAGAATATTATCCGCAGCTTCGTCAAAATGCTCTAGAAGAAGTACATAGAATTGTAGAGCGAGAGCTTCAAAAGGTATCTAAAAATGATATACAACCTCCAACTGCTAAAATTGTTGTTCCACTCCTTCAAAATGCGAGTTTAACCGATGATACTGAACTGCGCGAGATGTATGGAAAATTACTTGCTGGCGATATGAATAAACAACTAAAACAATATGTTCACCCTGCATACGTTGCAATCGTTAATCAGATGTCTTGTGATGATGCAATATTGTTTCATAAGATATGTGAAATTAACGATAGCATACCAGTTGCAAGTATAAAATTTACGTTTGAAAGCAAATATCTAACGCTTGTATTTCCAAGATTTTTCAGTCCTTTTTTTGCTGACATGGACCCTTGGAAAGTTTCGCTTTGCATTGAAAATCTATCTCGCCTCAATATCATTCATCTTTTTGAAGGAAATGTTATTAGTTACGATTATGAGAAAATAAAACAGGAGTCATTTGTCATAGAGAGATTTGAATTTGCAAAGAAAAATAATACATCAAGAGAACTTTCAATAGAAATGACGAAATATGTTATCCAGATAAATGACTTTGGTCGTGGACTATCAAAACTGTGTTTTTAAAGAGGTATATTGTTGTGTCCAACTTCTCCTTCCTCCAAACCATTCCCGCCTACGCCCTCTTTGCCCCCGCCTGCGTGGAAGCCGAGAAGATTTATGCCTCCGCCCCGGCCCTGTGCGCCGTGGGCTGCCGCAAGGCGCTGGAGCTGGCGGTGAGGTGGGTGTACGCCGCGGACAACACCATGCGCATGCCCTACAAGGACAACCTGCAATCCCTCATCCATGAGGAGAGCTTCCGCGAGGCCGTGGACGGGCAGACCTGGGGCAAGCTGCCCTTCATCATCAAGCTGGGCAACCTGGCGGTGCATACGGAGCGGAGTGTGCAGCCGGGGGACGCCCTGGCTTCCCTGCGGAGCCTGTTTGAGTTCGTCCAGTGGATTGACTATTGCTATGGGGATGATTACCAGGAGCGCACCTTTGATGAAAGCCTCATCCCCACGGACAAGGTGGCGGTGGACGCCCGAAAAGTCAGGGAGCAACAAAGCCTGCTGGAGGAGAAGGAAGCGCAGATTGAAGCCCTGCGCAGGCAGGTGGAGCAGCTTTCCGCCCGCTACACCCAGGGCAGGGAGCAGCACCGGCAGCAGCGCGCCTTCCACCCGGAGGACCTTTCCGAGTTCCGCACCCGCAAAATCTATATTGACGTGGACCTCAAGCAAATGGGCTGGAAGTTCACTGGCCCCGACGCCGACGTGCAGGAGGAATTCCCCGTGGAGGGCATGGCCGGGGTTCCCGGTCAGATGGGCTACTGCGACTATGTGCTCTTCGGAAAGGATGGCCTGCCCCTGGCCGTGGTGGAGGCCAAGCGCACCAGCAAGGACCCCAACATCGGCCGCAAGCAGGCGGTGCTGTATGCCGATTGTCTGGAGCGCAGGTATGGCCGCCGCCCCATGATGTTCACCACCAACGGCTTTACCACCTATTTCTGGGACGACCGGAGCGGCCCCCAGCGGCAGGTCAGCGGTATTTTCAGCAAGGACGACCTGCAAAAGCTCATGAACCGCCGCACCGAGCGCCTGGACCTGTCCGGCGTGCCCATCGACGATACAATCACCGACCGGTATTATCAAAAGGAGGCCATCCGCGCGGTCTGTGAAAAGGTGCAGCGGGGTTTCCGGAAGCATCTGCTGGTCATGGCCACCGGCACCGGCAAGACCAGAACCGCCGCCAGCCTCACCGACGTGCTCAGCCGGGGTAAGTGGGTCACCAACATCCTTTTCCTGGCCGACCGGACGGCCCTGGTCAAGCAGGCCAAGGACGACTTCAAGCGGTATCTGCCGGATATGTCCCTGTGCAACCTGTGCACCAACAAGGACGACCGCAGCGCCCGCATTGTGTTTTCCACCTATCCCACCATGCTCAACGCCATCGACGACACCCGTTCCAAGGATGGGCGGCAGCTGTTCACCCCCGCGCACTTTGACCTGATTATCGTGGACGAAAGCCACCGGAGCATCTTCAAAAAGTACCGGGCCATCTTTGAATACTTCGACGCGCTGACGGTGGGCCTCACCGCCACCCCCAAGACGGACGTGGACCGCAACACCTACGACTTTTTCGAGATGGAGCACGGCGTCCCCACCTATGCCTACGATTACGAAACCGCCGTCTATCAGGACCATGTGCTGGTGCCCTATTACAACTACGAGGTCAAGACCAAGTTCCTGGAGGAAGGCATCGCCTACGACGAGCTTTCGGAGGCGGACAAGGAGCGGTACGAGGAGGATTTCATTGAGGACGACACCCTGCCGGACTTCATCCCTTCGGAAAAGCTGAATACCTTCGTGTTCAACGAAACCACCGTGGACACGGTTTTGCAGGACCTGATGGAACGGGGCATCAAGGTGGCCGGGGGCGACCGTCTGGGGAAAACCATCATTTTTGCCCAGAACAAGCGCCATGCGGAGTTTATCCTGGAGCGCTTCAACAAGCTTTACCCGCAGTATCACGGCAGCTTTGCCCAGCGGGTCATCTGCGACGACGCCTATGCCCAAACCGTCATCGACGACTTCAAGCAGCCGGAGAAGGCGCCGTACATCGCCGTTTCCGTGGACATGATGGACACGGGCATCGACGTGCCTGAGGCGGTGAACCTGGTATTTTTCAAGAAGGTGCGCTCCAAGGCGAAATTCTGGCAGATGATCGGCCGGGGTACCCGCCTGTGCTTTTTGCAGCGCAGCGGAAAAGTCGGCAA
>USCR01000114.1 GCA_900553295.1 uncultured Eubacteriales bacterium
TACCCCAGGATTCGGCGGTCCCGGTATCGATGAGATACCGGTATCCGCCCAGGGTAATCAAAAGCGCATCGGCCTTCCCCACATTGATGGCCAGCATTTCCACCGATGGCGCGCCCGGATTTTCCCGCTCTTCGGCCCTGGCGCATCCGCTGAGCAGCATGGACAGCGCCAGCATCACCGCCAGAAACCGCTTTTCCTTTTTCTTCATGGCTCAACAGGCCTCCTTTCCGGGATTCCCCCGGCCGGCCCATTGCCCACAGGGGGAAATTACTTTAGATTTTCCGGATTCAAACCATCCAATTCCGCAACCACGAACCGTCCGTCCTTGCGCACCAGTTCGCCGTCAAAATACATTTCCCCGCCGCCAAACTCCGGGGTCTGAATGCAGACCAGATCCCAATGGATGGCCGACTGGTTGCCGTTGCTGCATTCATCATAGCAGCGGCCCGGGGTAAAGTGGAAGGAACCGGCGATCTTTTCATCGAACAGGGTGTCCTTCATGGGGGTGGTGATGTAGGGGTTGACCCCGATGGCGAATTCGCCCACATAGCGCGCGCCCTCGTCGGTATCGAACACCGCGTTGACCCGCTGGCTGTCGTTGGCCGTGGCTTCCACAATGCGGCCTTCCCGGAAAACCAGGCGGATGTTCTCAAAGGTTACGCCCTGGTAGAGGCTGGGGGTGTTGTAGGTGATAACGCCCTCAATGCTGCCGTTCACCGGCGCGGTATATACCTCGCCATCGGGAATATTCAGCTCCCCGGCGCACTTGATGGCGGGCAATCCCTTGATGGAGAAGCGCAGGTCCGTGCCCTGGCCCAGGATGTGCACCTGATCCGTGGCCTCCATGCGTTTCACCAGGGCGTCCATGGCCTGGCTCATGCGGCTGTAATCCAGGTTGCATACATGGAAGTAATAGTCCTCAAAGGCTTCGGTGCTCATGCAGGCCTGCTGGGCCATGGCCGGCACGGGATAGCGCAGCACCACCCATTTGGTGTTGGGTACGCGAATACCGCCGTGCACCACGTTGCCGTAGTGCTGGGCATACAGGCGCATACGCTCCTGGGGCACGTCGCCGGTTTCATAGCTGTTGTCTCCGGCCCGCACGCCGATATAGGCCTGGCACTCCCGCATGCGCTGGCCGTCCCCGGACGCCAGCCAATCCAGCTGCTGGTCGGTGTAGCCCATGGCCAGGGCACGCTCCACCTTGGGCTCCTTCAGGTTTACATAGGGGATGCCGCCGACGGCATAGGCCTCCTCCACCAGCTGGGCCATGAATTCCGCGGGCGCGCCGGTGCCCTCGATCCAGATTTTTTCTCCGGGCTTGAGCTTGCAGGAATAATTCACCAGGTTGTGGGCCAGTTGTACCATGCGAGGATCTTTCATGGGATGTTCCCTCCGGTTTTTATAATATCGGAATGCACGGCCCAGGGCCTTGGCGCAGGGCTTTTCCACCCCGTAGGTGAGCAGCAGCGCCAGCAGCAGCGACAGGCCGAAGCATAGCAGCGTGTATTGAGTTTGCCAGGGTTGTTCCCCGGCCTGGTTGGGCAGGGCATTCACCGAGGGCGGGAGTCCCAGACGCTTCAGTTCCACCGCTATGCACTGATGCGCCAGGTAGTAGTTCATGGAAAGCCCCGCCAGGAATTTCATGACCCGGTTGCCAAACAGAAAGCGCACTGGCCGCAGGCAGAAGGGCAGCAGCAGCGCAATGCCACCATACAGCAGCGCGAAGGCGGGGCGGCGAACCATTTGGCCGGCCTGAATGGCCGCGTTGCCGGGGGAAGCGGCCTGCGCCCTCAATAGGGCGGTCAGGCCCCACAGGAGCGCCACCAGCCCCAGCGTGGCCAACGCCTGGAACCATCCCCGCCGGCCCAGTCCCTTTTCCAGACGCACATAAGCCAGGGCGCAGATCATGCCCACGGCGTATACGTCCAGAAAAGCGGGCATCTGATTGACCACCATGTTGTAATCGCTCAGGGTCCATAGCTGATAGCCCCGGTAGCACAAACCCGCCAGGATCATCAGCCCCAGGGTCAGGGTGGGCTGCCGTTTCACGCCCCGGGCCAGCAGCGGGAAAATCAGGTAAAACTGCATCTCCACCGCAATGGTCCAGCTGGCCACACCGATGGGTGTGCTCAGGTAGGTGTAGGCATCCTGGTTTTGCAGGAAGGTCAGGTGCAGAAATACGTCCTTGATGCCGTTTTGCGGGGAGCTGTACAGCTCATGGGGCAGGGCTACAAACAGCAGCATGCCCAGGGTGAAAACGTAGTAACTGGGCACAATGCGCTGTATCCGCCGCTCATAGAAGGCGCGGGTATCCGGCATGGGCCGGCCCTCCAGCATGTGCCGGGCCCAGGGCAAAAACAGCAGAAAGCCGCTGAGGAGAATCATGCCATCCACATGCACATAGCCCGAGCGCATGAGAAAATCCAGGCTCCCCACAAGGGGCAGCCTGGGCGTCAGCCAGCTTTGTTGCCAGATATGATACCAGCTAACCAGAAATACCAGAATGACCCGATACCCGTCCAGCACAGGAATGCGGTCCTTGGAAGCGGGCGCCACAGGCAGACCTCCCTTTGTCATTCGTCGGTTACGGTGTAGCTTTCTGCAGGCTCGGCGGTTTCCTGGGTGTCGGACGTGTCATCCTCGGTGACGCGGGTCATTTTGTAGGTAATGATGGTGCTGCCGCGCAGATCCCGCAGGGTGAGGCTATCCCCGTCCAGGGAGCTGACCTTGTGGGTGTTGCTCAGGGCATCGGGGGTGACGCCGGTTTCCATGACGTAGTTGTCCACCAGGAAGTAGAGCTTCTCCCCGTTCAGGTCACAGGTGCCGTCCTCCCGGAACACAAAGGTTACGCCGTCGTCGTTGCGCCAGGTGCCCAGGATCATGTAGCATTTGCGTTCCAGGCGGCTGTCCACATCCTTGTAGCCGGGGATGGCCTGGTAGTAGGGGAGCGCCGCATAGGGCTGGCCCTCATTGTAGAGCAGATTGGCTTGCAGGTAATTGGCTTCCTGGTACATGTCGTCCAGACCCTCGTAAAACTCGGGCAGGTCGGTGAGGTCCATGTGTCCCAGCAGAGTTGCCACCAGGGCGTATTCCCCGTTGCTCATGGCGTCGGAGGCCTCCACGGAGGCGGTCTGGTAATAGGCGTCATAGTAGGCGCGGCTCTGCACGGCGGCATCCTGGTACTCGCCGGCCTTGGCATACAGGCGCGCGGCGCTGAGTACCTGGTTGTTATTGGCCGCTTCGGTGGCCAAGCGGTAGTACAGCTGCTGGGCCTGCGCCTGGGCGTCGCTATAGTCGCCCAGGGAGGCAAACAGCTCGGCGGCTTCCAACCCCTGCCCCTGGTCTGCCAGCGCCTGGGCCTGCTCATAGCCGCATTGCTGGGCGCGCTCCGCCGCGTCGCTGTAATCCTCCAGGGAAGTGAACAGGGTTAGGGCCGTGGCCGCGTCCCCGCTGGTATAGGCGGCATCCGCCTGGCCATACACGGCGGCCTGCCAGCGGATATCGCTGTCGCTGTAATCCCCAAGCTCCGCGTAGAGGGCCGCGGCGGAGGCCCAATCCTTGGCCTCCAGCAATTTCCCGGCCTTGAGATACTTGGCCCGCTGCAGCTCCTCTTCCGCCCCCTTGTATTCGCCCAGGGCAGTAAGGGCGGCAATGGCCCCGTCATAGTCTCCGGCATCGGTGAGCGCCACGGCCTGGCCGAAGCGGGCTTCATCCAGCTTGTCCGCGCCGTCCTTGTAGGTGGAAACCTGGCTCAGGTACTGCACGGCGGTGTCGTACTCACCCTTTTCCAGGGCGGCCACGCCCGGCAGATAGAGGCAGTCCATCTTCAGGTCGAATACATCCTCATAGGTTTCGGGAATGGTGTTCAGCAGGCCCAGGGCACGGTTGTACTCCTGATCCTTCATGGCGGTCTGGGCCACCTCATAGGTGCAGGTGATGTACAGCTCGCTGCTGTCCTCATAGTCGGGGATCTTGCCAAAGAGCTCGGCGGCGGTGGCATAGTCGCCGCTGTCCATGGCCTCCTTGGCGGGGGCGTAGATGCAGGCGATGGCCTGGTCCTGGGCGTCCTGATAGTCCCCGGCGGCCAGGAAATGCTCACCGGCCTGGGTATAGTCGCCCTCCGCCTGCAGGGCCAGGGCTTTGCCGTAATGGGCCTGGGGCAGCAGGGTATCGGTATCCTGGTAGCCGGTGGTCTGGCTCAGGTAAAGAATAGCGTTGTCCCAGTCGGACTGTTCCAGGGCGGCCTTGCCGCTTTGATAAATGGCTTCCTTGGCCAGGTCGGGGGCGTCGCTGTAATCTCCCAGAGCCTCAAAGGCCACCTGAGCCTCCAGATAATCGCCCTGGTCCAGCATCCCCTTGGCCAGCAGGTAATCGCAGGCCTTGAGCTGCTCGGCGCAGTCAGCGTAATCCCCCAGGGCGGTAAAGATGTCGGCGGCCTCCTGGGCCTTTCCCTGGGAAAGCAGCAGCTTGCCCAGGCGATAATCCGCCTCCTGGGCAAAGGCGGCGCTGTTCTCATAGTCTGCCAGCTCCCGGAAGGTTGCGGCGGCCTGGGTCAGGCTCTCCTCATCCCCGGCGTCCAGCTGGTCCTGGGCGGCTTCATAGCGGCAGCGCAGCACATAGGCATCGGCATCCGCGTAACCCGCCATGTCGGCAAACACGCTCTGCGCCCCGGCATAGTCCCCGTTTTCAAAGGCGCTTACCGCGCCCTGGTAGCGCAGGTACGGAATGCCGTGAAACACGACTCCGTAGGCCACCGCGACACCTGCCGCGGCAATGGCGGTGATCTTGATGGCACGGCGCTGCTTTTTCTTTTTCTTGTCGTATTCCTGTTCCCGCTCCAGCTGCAGGCGGGAGGCGTCCTCCCGGGCGGCTTTGGCTTTCAGGGCCAGCTGCTGATCCCGTTGCGCGGCGATTTTTTCAATGGCTTCCTTATTGTACCGGGCAAAGACCTGCTCCCGGGAGCGTTGGCAACGCACGCAGGTGTGCAGATAGGGCGGATTGGGCCGGCCGCAGACGCAGACCCATACCCCGTCCTGATTTTCGGGGTAGCCCACGGCGTTGCTTCCCGCCACAAAGCGCAGCAGCTCCAGGTTGCGCCCGTTGGGCAGGGCATTGGAGGTATATTCGCACAGGGAGCCCTTTCCCCGGCGCCACACGTCGTTATCGTCATACCATACTTTTTCGATAATCACTTCCAGCCCGGTGGGGTGGAGGCTTTCCTCCACGGGCACCACCATGGGGAACACGCTGCGGGGACGGCCTTCCAGGGCATGGGCGCGATAAATCAGCCGCTCCAGCTCCTCTCCGTCCTGGCCCTGGAGCAGCAGGGTCACTTCGCAGGAAATAACCAGTTTATCCGAAAGATTGTACATGATCAACTCGCATGCCGGATAATCCTCCCGGGGGAGTTCAGCGCGCCACATTTCCACCGGGCAAGTTAAATCGATCTTCGTAAGTCATGCCCCCTTCTTGGATTTTTCTTGGGAATGAACCGGGCGGTCAGCCGTCGATGTAGAGGGTAATGTCGTTGAGGTACATCTGCACAAAGCCCATGTACAGCACAATGACCTGACCATCATTGAGCTTCAGGGCATACCACAGGCTGGCGGAGGCGTCGCTGCCATATTCCGCCAGGCCGTAGGGAGCGTTTTCTCCGTCGCCATAGAGCACCTCGCGGCTTACGCCGTCATAGGCCCCTTCCCCATTGCGGAAGCGGCTGATGACGCTGGAAAGGGTATCCCCCACCCGCACGCAGCGGGGGCCTTCCAGGCCGTCCATGTCGATGGTCAGCACCTCCAGCTTGGGATTGGCCTTTTGCGCGTCATAGGAAAAGGTCATGGCGCAGGTGGTGAACTCCATGGCGCGCAGATAGCTGCCATCGTCGTCCTGCATCCAGTTATCCTCCTGGGGCGCGCCCAAACGCTCCTGGGCTGCTTCCGGGGTCAGGGACAGGAAATCCATGCCCGAGAACACCAGGTCATCCCGGCCAAACACTTCCAGCTCAGCACCGTTGACGCTGGTGGGCACCTGGGCATAGTCCTTCTTTTCGCAAACCTCCTGGACAGCGTCCAGGTTGCTGCGCACTTGATCGGCGCTGATGGTTACGTTCAGCCCATAGGCCCGTATGGCGGCCACCAGGTTGTTCTGAATCGTGTAGACCAGCCCGCAATCGGTATAGCCGTCACCGCCGGAGGAGAGCTGCTCGTGCACCGCGTACTGAATGGTCATAATCCGCTGGCCATCCCGCTGCACCCAGCCCCACATGGCCCCGGCGGGCATGGTGTCGCTCAGATACAGCGCGGCAAAGCTGCTGTCGCCCACCAGGTCGGGGTTTTCCTGGTAGAAGGCGTCAATAACCTCGCTGGAGAGGTTATCAATGCGCGTATTGCGCGGACCGACTTCTTCGGAGGATGTGATCACCAGGGCCTGCACCACGCTGTCCTGGGTCATCTCCGGACGATCCATGTACAGGGTAGCAAAATCATAAATAAAGGCATAGCCATCCTCGGTGTGGGCGGCCTCCTCCGTGGGATCGTTCAGGGGTGCGCCGGCGGCCAGGGCACGGTCCTTGTAGCCCTGTACCCAGGCGGTAAGCTCCTCATAGTCCAGCGCTTCGGCGGCGCTTTCCCCCAGGGCGGGGCATAAGGACAGCGTCATGATCAACGCCAGGAGAAGAGCAACGCATTTTTTCATCATTTTCTTTATTCTCCTTACATGGTTCATGGCAGGTGAAAAACCACCAGCATTATTTTACTAGAAACTGCCCGAATTGTACAGCCCGGGAATTCTTCATAGGTGTAAAATTACGCGGCAGCGGTGTGCATCCCTGCACGTGGACAAAAAAAGCGCAAAAAAACCTGGACGGTACAAAAGCCGCCCAGGTCAGAACGCCGGTTATGATGCGCTTTCCGGCTCGGTGAATCCCGCCTTACGGATGCAGCGCTTGAGCCAGCCGCCCTTGAGGTAGTAGCCGATGAAAAGCAGGGAAGTGATGGACCAGGTGATGGGGTAGCTGAGCAGCATGAAGGTGATGCTGTTGTATGCCGGGGCGATGGCCATGACCCACACCACCCGCAGCAGGCAGACGCCGCATAGGGTGATCAGCGTGGGAATCAGCGAATCACCGGCTCCACGCACAGCGCCGGCCAGCACTTCAATGCAGATATAGGTCAGATAGGTGGGCACCAGCAGCCGCAGAATCACCAGCCCCAGGCGGATCACCTCCGAGTCGTCGGAGAACAGCCGGTAGAGCGTTTCCCCAAAGAGCAGCAGCACCGTGCTGATGATTGCCGTGGCCAGGACCGTCATGCCCAGGCACGCGCGAACGCTCTTTTTGACCCGGTCATAGCGCTGGGCGCCGAAGTTTTGCCCCACAAAGGTGGTGATGGCCACCCCGAAGGCGTTGACGGTCATCCAGTACAGGCCGTCCAGCTTGCCATAGGCGGTCCAGGCCGCGAGAATATCCGTGCCAAAGCCGTTCACGCTGGCCTGAATGATGACATTGGAAAGGGAATACATCACCGATTGCAGCCCGGCGGGCAGGCCAATGCGCACAATGCGCCCTAGCAGGTCCATGTGGAAGCGGATCTTGCGCAGCTCCAGCCGGTAGGCGTAGTTGGAGCGTGCCAGGGTCAGCACCACCAGCACCGCGCTCACCGCCTGGGAGAAAATGGTCGCCAGGGCCGCGCCGGCTACGCCCATCTCCAGCCCCAGCACCAGCAGCACGTCCAGCAGGATATTCACCATGCACGCGCAGATCAGGAAATACAGGGGCCGGCGGGAATCTCCCACGGCACGAAGCACACCGGAACCGATGTTGTAAATCAGGTTGGGAATCATGCCTGCAAAATAGATGCGAATGTAGGTAACCGCGTGCCCCATGACATCCTCGGGGGTGCCCATCCAGCGCAGCAGCGTGGGGGAGAACATAATCCCCAGCACCGACAGCACCAGGCCGCCAGCCAGCGCCAGGGCGG
>USCR01000115.1 GCA_900553295.1 uncultured Eubacteriales bacterium
GAAGGCGACATGGAAGTATGGCTGCCTATCGATGTAAGCGCCACGTCGGCACAGCTCATGGGGCTGCAGTTCAGCCGCATTCAGGGCACGCCGGACCTGCTGCCCTCGGACGTGACGGGGGTCAGCGTGCCGGACATGCAGACGGGAGCCTTTGTGTTCCGCAAGGGGCCGGTGTTCACCCAATGCCTGCTGGTGGACGAATTGAACCGGGCCACGCCCCGCACCCAGGCGGCGCTGTTGGAATGCATGGAGGAATGCCAGGTCACCGACGGGGGCGTCACCTATCCCCTGCCCCGGCCCTTCTTTGTGCTGGCCACGCAAAACCCCATTGAAATCGCGGGCACCTTCCCCCTGCCGGAGGCGCAGCTGGACCGGTTCATGATGCGGCTGTCCCTGGGCTATCCCACCCCGGAGGAAACGGCGCGGGTGCTGGCCCAGCGGGGGCAGGCGCCCCAGGAGGCGCTCATCCCCTGCCTGACCCTCCAGGAGCTGGAGGACTGGCAGCGGGCGGTATATGCCGTGACTCTTTCCGCGCCGGTATGCGCGTATATGGCCGACCTGGCGGAGGCCACCCGGCACATGGACAACGTGCGCCTGGGGGTGAGCACCCGGGGCGTGCTGGCCCTGTCCCGGGCCTGTCAAAGCTGGGCGCTCATGGCGGGGCGGGACTTCGTCACCCCCGACGACGTGAAGGAGCTGGCCGTGCCCCTGTGGGCCCACCGGCTGGTGGTGCGCAGCGCCCTGGACCGGGCGCAGGCCCAGCGCGCGGCGGTGGAGGAGGTCCTGGCCCGGGTGAGCGTACCCACGGAGGACGCCTGATGTCGCTGCTGACGCTGTTCCTGGCGGTGGTGCTGGCGGGCCTGGGCCAGGGGGTGCTGCTGCGCCGGGCCGCCCGGCGCATGACCTACCGCCGGAGCTTCTCCCGGGCGGCGGCCTTTTGCGGGGAGCAGGCGGAGATGGTGGAGGTGCTGGCCAATCCCTCCCGGCTGCCCCTGCCCTGGGTGCGGGTGCAGTCCCGGATGCCCGCGGGGCTGGGGTTCAGCCCCATGTCCATGCGGGAAATCAATGGCGGGCTGTACCACCGCAGCTTCTTTTTCCTGGCCCCGCGCACCCGGCTTACCCGCCGCCATCAGGTGCGCTGCCTGCGCCGGGGGGATTACCGGCTGACCACCGTGGCCCTCACCGCCGGGGAGTTGCTGGGGCTCTCCGCCCTGGATGAAACCCTCGACTGCGACGCCCATCTGCTGGTTTATCCCCGGCTCATGGACCCGGAGGAGATTCCCCTGCCCTGCCAGAGCTTCCTGGGGGATGTGCTGGTGCGCCGCTTCATCAATCCCGACCCTTGCCTGGTCAACGGCGCGCGGCCCTACCAGCCCGGGGACCCGCCCCGGATGCTCCACTACGCCGCCTCCCTGCGCACGGGGCAATGGCAGGTCAAGACCTGCGACGCCTCCGCCGACCCCAAGATGCTGGTGCTGCTCAACGTGGCCCGCTCCGCCCGGCAGTGGGCGGACCTGGGGGAGCAGGAAACGCAGGTCATCGAGGACGCCCTGTCCCTGGCGGCCACGGTGTGCCTCCTGGCCATTGACCGGGGCGCGGCGGCGGGGCTGGCCGCCAACACCACCCTCACGGACGAGGGGGAGGAAGCCCTGCTGCTCCCGGACCGCTCCACCGAGCAAAAGGACGCTTTGCTCTCCCTGTGCGCCCGCATGACCCTGAAAATGCACCGCACCTTCCCCGCTTTCCTGGCGCAGCTGACCCTGCCCCCGGGGGTGGAGGATGTGCTGATTCTCACTTGCTACGAGGATGAGGCCATTACCGCCCAGGCGGAGCGCTTCCGGGAGCAGGGGGCGCGGGTGGTGTGCCATCTGCTGGAAGGGGGCGAAAGCCATGGCTAAGGACCGGTTGGGAACGCTATTGACCTACGCGTCCATGCTTGTGCTGGCCCTGGGCTTCAGCGGCCCCGCAGCGCTGCTGGGGGCATACAGCCAGGCGCCGGGCAGCCCTGCCGCCTGCCTGGTTACCCTGCCCTTGCTGCTTCTGCCCCTGACCCGCCAGACACAGGCTGCCTGGAAGCGGGGTGTAGGCGCGCTGCTGCTGGGCTTGGCAGGCGCGGCGCTGGGGTGGTTCGCCCTGCCCTGGCCCGGGATCACTGCGCAGCGGCTGCTGCTGGCGGTTTACGGGCTGGCGCTGCCCCTGTGCCTGGCGCCCTGCCTGGGGGAAGCCGGACTCCACGGGGCCGGTATCGCCGCCACGGTATTCCTGCTGGGCGGGTGGGTATTCACCCTGGGCGGAACCACCGCGCAGGCCGCGCCCCTGGTGGGCACGCTGGGGCTGTTATTCTTCCCGCTGCTGTTGCTGGTGGTCAACCAGCGTCAGCTGCGGGAGCAGGTGCTGATGCAGCGCACGGGCCGTCCCCGGGGGATGCTCCCGGCCAACCTGCTGCTCACGGCGGGGGTGATTGTCCTGGCCTTTGCCCTGGGGAACATCCGCACCCTGTGGGCCTGGCTGGAGGCGGCCATCCGCTGGGTGGCGCAGGCCATCGCCGCGCTGCTTGCCCTGCTGTCCCCGGAGGAGGAAACCGTGACCCCCACCCCCACGGGGGACAGCGGCATGCTGGGCGGCCTCCCCCAGGGGGAGAGCAGTCCATTCTGGAAGATCATGGAGATTGTGGCAGGCGTGGCCCTGGCCCTGGGGGCCGCGGCGCTGCTGGTGGTGGTCATCCGCCGCCTGCCGGGGTGGATGCGGAGGCTGAGCGCCTGGGTGCGCGCCCTGCTCCACGGCTACCTGGACCGCCTGGAAGGGGACGACCGGGGCTACGTGGACGAAACCGTCTCCCTGCCCCAGGAGCACCTGTGCAAAACCAGCCGCCGCCGTCCCCGCCTGCCCCGGCACTGGGAAACTCTGCCCCCGGCCCAGCAGGTGCGCCTGGCGGTGGGCTGGCTGCGCCGGGTGCGGCAGTCCGCCCCCAGCGAAACCGCCCGGGAGAGCCTCACGCCCCTGGCGGAGGACTCCCCCCTGGCCCTTCCCCTGGCCCAGAGCTACGACCGCGCCCGTTACAGCCATCACCCCGTGGGGGAGGCGGAGGCCGCCCAGGCCCGGGAGCTGGTGCGCACCGCCCGGCGAAAGGGCTGAGCCCCTGGGGAAAATCCCCCGCCGCCCCTTGTTTCCCCCCGGCGGAATGTGGTACAATAACACACGCTATTGCATAGAAGAAGGAGCGAATTTTCCATGGATATGAAAACCCGCATCGCCCAGCTCTTGGCGGACACCCTGCACAAGGCCTGGCCCCAAGCCGGGGAGCTTCCCCAGGCGGAGGAGCTGCGTCCCCTGCTGGAGGTTCCCCCGGAACCCAAGCTGGGGGATTACGCCCTCCCCTGCTTCCGCTTTGCCAAAACGCTGCGCATGGCCCCGCCGAAGATTGCCCAGGCCCTGGCCGAGGCCTTCGACGCCCCGGAGACCGCCAGCGTGCAGGCGGTGAACGGCTACCTGAACTTCTTCCTCAACCGGGTGAACTTTGCCCGGGACGCCCTCGAAAGCGTGCTTGCCGCCGGGGAGAAGTATGGCGCCACCCGTCAGGGCGAGGGAAAGACCATCTGCCTGGACTATTCCTCCATTAACATTGCCAAGCGCTTCCACATCGGGCACCTGTCCACCACCATGCTGGGCCACAGCCTCAAGCGCATCTACGAGCACCTGGGCTATACCACCGTGGGCATCAATCACCTGGGCGACTGGGGCACCCAGTTCGGCAAGATGATCTGCGCCTACAAGCGCTGGGGCAACAAGGAGGCCGTGGAGCAGGGCGGCGTCAACGAGCTGGTGCGCCTGTACGTGAAGTTCCACGAGGAGGCCGAGAAAGACCCCGCCCTGGAGGACGAGGGCCGCGCATGGTTCAAGAAGATCGAGGACAGCGACCCCGAAGCCCTGGAAATCTTCAACTGGTTCAAGGAGCTGACCCTGCGGGACACCGCCAAGGTCTACGACCTCCTGGGCGTGCATTTTGACAGCTACGCCGGGGAAAGCTTCTATAACGACAAGATGGACCGGGTCATCAACGAGCTGAAGGCAAAGAACCTGCTCACCATCTCCGAGGGCGCCTCCATTGTGGACCTGGAGCCCTACGGCATGCCTCCCTGCCTGATTCTGAAAAAGGACGGCGCCACCCTCTACGCCACCCGGGACATTGCCGCGGCGCTGTACCGGCACGATACCTACCATTTTGACAAGTGCCTGTACGTGGTGGCCTACCAGCAGGACCTGCACTTCCGCCAGTGGTTCAAGGTGCTGGAGCTCATGGGCTACGACTGGGCCAAGGACTGCGTCCACGTGGCCTTCGGCATGATCTCCTACGAGGGGCAGTCACTGTCCACCCGCAAGGGCTACGTGGTCTACCTGGAGGACCTGCTGGAGCAGGCCCAGCAGAAAGCCCTGGCCATCATCGAGGAAAAGTCCCCCAACCTGCCCAACAAGGCCGAGGTGGCCCGGCAGGTGGGCATCGGCGCGGTGGTGTATGCCGACCTGAGCAACAACCGCATCAAGGACATCGACTTCAGCTGGGAGCGGGCGCTGAACTTTGACGGGGAGACCGGCCCCTATGTGCAGTACACCCACGCCCGGTGCTGCTCCGTGCTGCGCAAGGCCGCGGAAATGTCCCTGCCCGATCCCGACTGGAACGCCCTGACCGACGACGAGGCCCAGGACTGCCTGCGCAAGCTGGGCCGCTTCCCCGACGTGATCCAGGAGGCCGCGGACAAGTACGAGCCCTCCATGATTACCCGGGCGGTTACCGACCTGGCCCAGGCGTACAACAAGTTCTACTATGAGCACCGCATCCTGGATGACGACCCCGCGGCGGCGGCGGCCCGCGTGGCCCTGACCCGGGCCATGAAGAACGTCATCAAGACCGGGCTGTACCTCATCGGCATCGAGGCCCCGGAACGGATGTAACCCTTCCGGTTTCAACAAAAAGCGGCCCGTGCGGAGTATGCATTTCCGTACGGGCCTGCTGTCATCTGGGGCAAATGCCCCAGCCAATACGAAAGGGGGCGTCCCCATGCCTGACGAGTCCACCATAATGCCTGACGAATCCACCTTTTTGCAGGTACTGAGCAGCAACATTCCCGTGGAGAAGATTCTCACGGCCATTGTGGCCCTGGCCCTGTGCCTGCTGGCCCGGCGCTATCTGCTGCTGGCCTTTGACCGCCTGCTGCACCGCATGCCCAAGGTAGCCCCGGCCATGCACTCCATTCTGCGCGCGATCATGCGCATTTTGCTGCTCCTGCTGTCGGTGATGATTGCGCTGAACATCATCGGCGTGCCTATCTCCTCTTTCCTGGCGGTATTCTCCGTCATCGGTCTGGCGCTGTCCCTGGCCGTGCAGGGCGTGCTGAAAAACTTTGCCGGCGGCATGATTATCCTGGCCAGCAAGCCCTTTTCCCTGGGCGACTACATCGAGGCGGAGACCGTGGCCGGCACCGTGGAGGAAATCAGCCTCCTTTACACCCGCCTGACCACCCCCGACGGGCGCACCATCTACGTGCCCAACGATGTGCTGTACAGCTCCCAGATGATCAACTACACCTACTCCGGCACCCGGCGCATTGAGGTGCCCATCGGCGTTTCCTACGACAACACCCCGGAGCAGGTGCGCGCCGCGGCCCTGGACGCCATATCCACCCTGGAGGGCACTTTGGCAGACCCTGCCCCGGCGGTTTACCTGGACAGCTACGGGGATTCCTCCATCAATTACCTGGTGCAGGTATGGGTTCCCGCCACCAATTACCTGTCCATGCGTTACGCCCTGAACGAACGGATTTACGACGCCTTCCAGCGGCACGGGGTGGAGATCACCTATCCGCACCTGAATGTGCACAACATTCCCGCCCCCAAGGCCTGACGGCGTACCATTCACCGTAATAGAAAAGCGCCACCCGCGCAAAAATGACGGCAGGTGGCGCTGATTGATGGGCCGGCCCCACAGGGGTACGGCCTTGCTTTTGTTACTTTCCCTGGGAAGCACGCTTGTCCTGCAGGACTTCGGCCCTGGGCGCCTCGTAGGTTTTGCGCTGATCGTTTTGCACGGTCATGGCTCTCCTTTCGACGGCAGCTTGCACGGATAGGCATATCCGGTTCTTATACTATAACAAATGCGGTGGGTCGCGTCAAGGGAACATACATGCGGTATTGCGTGCCCGCAGCCCTGCCGAAAAACAGCAAAAAAGCATCCGGGGCATTCCCCGGGAGATGCGCCTGTGCCCCGGCTGTGCTATAATGCAAGCAGTATGAACCCACAGGATGAAGGAGGTACCCCCATGGATATTGAAAAAGCCGTCCGTTCCCTGGCCATGCCGCTGCCGGAGGACATCCTCAAGCGGAAGTGGGCCGGAGACTTCGCGGGCGCCATAGCGGCCATTGACCTGCGGCTGCAGGAGCAGCTGCCGGAAATGCTGGCCTGGCGGCTGCGGGTGGAGCGGGAGCGTCTGCGCCGCATGCCCACCCAGTACCCCTGGAATCGCGCCCAGGCCTTTGAAAAGCTCCGCGCCCTGGTGCCGGACATCACCGAGGCGGAGTTTGACAGCCTGGAATTGCAAGGGAAGGTTGACTTTCTCTACATTAACGGGGAAAAGCGTTATTTTGTGCGTTTCCACCGCACCCTGGTCAAGACCATTCCCGAGCTGATGGCGCGCTCCGGCGGGCGCACCGATGGCAAGAGCCCCTGGCTGGACCCCATGATCGCCGCCATCAAGGAAAAGGGCAGCCTGGCCTACCGCATTACCCTGGAAGGGGCCATACACCTGGACGAGGGCGCCTTTGTCCCCGACACCTACCGCATACACATTCCCGTGCCCGCCCCCAGCGCCCAGCAGCGCGACATCGTCATCGACGCCCCCGGGGCGCAGATTGGTCCCGAGGACGCGCTGGCCCGCACCGCCTATTGGGAAAAGCCCATGACGGTCTGGGAGGACGTGCCCCTGCGCTACACCTATGTGAGCCAGATCCGGTATGCCGATCCCCTGCACGCCCCCGCGCCCGCCGCGCCCCTGTACCCCGCCGCGGGCCCCGTGGAGGAAAATGACCTGGCGGAAGAAGCGCCGTACCTGCGCTTCACCCCCTACCTGCGCAGCCTGGCTGCGGAGCTTGCCGCGGGCGAATCCACCCCCGTGGGCAAGGCCAAAAAATTCTACGACTTTGTCACCCAGCAGGTGAAGTATTCCTTCATGCGGGATTATTTCCAGATTGACGACCTGGGCGAGTACTGCGCCGTGAACCTGAAGGGGGACTGCGGGCTTCAGGCGCTGCTGTTCATTCTGCTGTGCCGCATTGCGGGCATCCCGGCCCGGTGGCAAAGCGGGCTGAGCATTGACGCGGACTATGTGGGCAGCCACGACTGGGCGCAGTTCTATCTGGAGGGCTGGGGATGGCTCTTTGCCGATCCCAGCTATGGCGGCAGCGCCTGGCGCGCGGGCAACCTGGAGCGTCACGCCTTCTACTTTGGCAACCTGGATCCCATGCGCATGGTGGCCAACCGCCGCTATCAGGCGGAGCTGCTTCCCCGGATGGAGAAATTGCGCATCGATCCCTATGACAATCAGTCCGGGGAGATTGAGCGCGTCAGTCCGGATGCGCCCGCCTTTACTGGCCGGGATGTGGACACGGACATGAGCCTGGTCTCCCGGGAGCTGCTGTGAGGCAATTTTTCTGGTGGGTAAAACTTCCGAAGGGGAAGGAATGCCGGAGGGGCTGCGGCTCCTCCGGCATCTTTTTGCTTTTTTGCCGCTTGGTTTTACACGTTGTTTAGTGTGCTTTTGCCCGCGCTGGGTGTTTCGCGCCTGCGGGCGCGACCAAAGGGCTTTCCGGTCGCCCTTTGGAAACCTT
>USCR01000116.1 GCA_900553295.1 uncultured Eubacteriales bacterium
GGGCGCCTGCCGGATGGGCGACACGCTTTTCGTGGGGAACCGGGGGCCCAACACGGTGTCCGCCTTCCGCCTGACGCCATCAGGCGCAACCTTTGCGGGGGAATGGCCGGCGGGCAACTGGCCCAGGCACCTGGCCTGCCTGGGAGAGGGGCTGCTGCTGGCCGCGTGCAGCCGGGACGACGCCGTATGGTCATACCGCTGGGATGGCCGGAATCTGACGCGGCAGGACGTTTTGCCGCTGCACCAGGCCTCCTGCGTGCTTCCCCTTCCCTGAATCAGCCATCCGCGCGGCGTGCTTGACCGCGCGGGCGTTTTTTTACGCAGGGCCGCCCACCCGGCGCGTGGATGGATGAAAAACAGGCGCATCCATGATACAATAAAGCCAGCGCATATCCGGCGAAACAATCGCCTCTCCGCAACCGGACGGGACAGCGAGGAGGGACAGGACGCATGAAGCGAAAAGAAAACAGGGGAACCGTGCTGAGCTACAGCCTGCCCAGGCGGCTTTTGGTGCTGTTTCTGATTTTTGCCCTTACCCTGTACGCGGTGGGCATGGCCGTTACCTATCAGCTGAAGGAAAAGGCCCGGCAGGATCTGCAAAGCGAGTACCGGGACCGCATTGCGCAGCTGTCCGCCCAGTTCAGCGGGGAGATTGAGCGCATCCGCGCCCAGGCGGCGTATATCCTCACCCGCTCCTGTGTGCAGCAGATGGAGCTGGTGACGGCCTCGGTGCAATTTTCCGAATACTACGACGCGGTGCGGCAAACCTCTGAGCTGATACACTCCCTGCAAAACGCCAGCGGACTGATTGAGCACGCGATGATCTTTTTCCCGCGCCTGGGAAAGTCGGTGTCCTACGACAGCATATACAACACCATTGCGCCAGAGGAATACCACTTCCTCACCGAATATCAAAAGCGTTCGGGCCGGTCCGTGTTCATGTCGGTGAAGGAGCAGCTGTACCTGGTTTCCGACTCCATGCGCTTTGCCAACAAGACCAACTCCGCGGTGCTGGTGGTGGAATTTTCCCGGGACGCCATGGCGGAATGGTGTGCCCTTTTCCCCGACAGCAACGCGGTGAGCGTGCTGTGCAACGCCAGCCCGGCGGACAGCTATTTCGTCTTTGGCGCGGGGCTGTCCGCCCAGGAGCAGGAAGCCTTCCAGGCGGATCTGACCGCCCTGGCCAAGGCGCAGGCCGATGCCGCGCCCCCGGAGGAAGCCCTGGTCAAGCTGGACGGCGTGGCCTACCTGCGGCTTTTGCACCCGTTGGCCTCCGGGAGCCTGTGGACCGTGGGCTATGTGCAAATGGCCAGCCTGCAGCTGGCGGGGCAGGCGCTAATGACCTGGCAGGTGATCTTCACCCTTTTCCTGCTGCTGGAGATTCTGCTGTTCCTGTACCTCATCCACCGGATGATCGCCAAGCCCATGGCGCGCTTTGCCCGGGAAGTGACCCAGCTCAAGGAGGAAGGGGTCCAGCTCTCCCCCGGGGAGCGCGGCGGGGACATGGACTTCCTTTACCGCTCCTTTGTGGAGGTAAGCGACCAGCTCAAGCAGTCCATGGAGCAGGCGTACCAGAGCAAGCTGATGGCCTACCAGTCGGAGATCAAGTTCATCCAGGCGCAGGTGCGGCCGCACTTTCTGTACAACAGCTTCTACCATCTCTACCGCATGGCCAAGATGGAGGATAACGAGGGCGTGGCGGAAATGAGCCTGCGCCTGAGCTCCTATTACCGTTACATCACCCGCAGCGATGAAAATGTGGTGCCCCTGCAAATGGAATACCTGAACGCCGCGGACTATGTGGAGATCCAGAAAATACGCTTCGGGGACCGCATCCAGGTGGAGCTGGAGCCCCTCCCGGCGGAATTTCAAAACCTGCCGGTGCCCCGCTTTGTGCTCCAGCCCCTGTTTGAAAACGCCTACAATCACGGCGTGGAAAAGATCACCGGCGGACGGATCGTCATGCGCTTCGTTCCCACCCCGGAGACGCTGACCATCCTGGTAGAAAACAACGGCGCGTGCCTCCAGGCCGACCTGGACGCCCTGGTGTCTTACCTGGAGGATGAAAACATGGGCGAGAAGGTAACGGCGCTGAAAAACGTCAAGGGCCGCATGAAGCTCCTGGGCGGCGACCTGACGGTCTCCCGGGGCAGCCTGGGCGGCTTCTGCGCCACGCTGGTACTGCGCCGGGAGCGGAAGGAGGATGCAGCGTGCAAACCATCCTGATTGTGGATGACGAGCCCAACATTGTGGAGGGGCTCGCCTCCCAGCTGCAACAGAATTACGGGGACCGGGCCATTGTGCTCCGGGCCTATTCCGGGACGCACGCCCTGTCCATCCTCCGGGAAAACCAGGTGGACGTGGTTCTCTCCGACATCTGCATGCCGGACCTGGATGGCCTGTCCCTGATGGAGGAGACGGAGAGCCTCTGGCCCCGTGCGCACTTCATTTTTCTCAGCGGCTTTGACGACTTCCAGTACATCCACCGCGCCTCCAAGTCGCCCCTCTATCGCGGCTACCTGCTGAAAATGGAGGGGGACGAGGTGGTGCTGCAAAAGGTGGACCAGGAGATCCGCCTGTGCGAGGAGGAAGCCCGGGCGGAGCTGGAGCAGGAGGAAGCGCGCCGGCAGGTGGAGCGCATGCAGGCGTTTTTGCAGCGCGCGGCCCTGGAAAGCGTGCTGCGGGGCGGCAGCGCCTGGGCGCACATGGCCGACCGGTTCCCCCACGGCTTTTCGGGGCTGGAGACCAGCGCGCCGGTAATCCTGATCCTGGGCAAAGTGCGGCAGCGCACGGTTTCCGATACCCTGGATATGCTGGTGAAGATTGACCGGCTGCTGGCCCTTCGCCTCACCCGCTTCCGCTTTGTCTCCCTCCTGCCCGAGGAGGGCGCCCCGGTGTGGCTGATGCAGCGGGGCGGCGTGCTGGAAGCGGCGGACGCCAGTTACCTTTACGCGCTATTTGAGTCCATCCAGCAGCGCCTGGCAGAAACGGAAGGGGCGCACGTGAGCTTTGTGGTGGGGAGCGCCTGCGGCCTTGCGGAGATTGCGGAAAAGTACACGCTGGTCAAGCGCATTTACGCCTTTTCCGCCTTTGGGCAGGATCACCTGGTCATGGCGGACGAGGCCACCTTTGCCCAGCGGGTGCTGGGCAAAAAGAGCCGGGTGGCGGGGGAACAGCTCCGCTTTTCCCAGCTGCTCCAGCGCCTGCGCCACACCCTGGAAAACGGCACGGCGGAGGAGGCCCACGCCCTCCTGGAGGAGGCTTTCGCCCGCTGCCCCCGGGATCAGGCGCCCCTGCGCCCGGAGCAGCTGCTGACCCTGTTCGGCCTGCTTTTGCAAATGGGGCGGGAAATGGAACCCAACTGGAGCGGGGAAAGCGCCGTGCGGGCGCTGATCAACCAGCTGGCCCACAGCGGCGCCCTCAGCCGCGAGCGGCTCCAGCCCGCCCTGGAGGAGCTCTGCGCCCAGCTATGCCGTCTGCGGGACCTGCGCAACGCCCACGATGCGCAGGCCGTGGTGGCCCGGATCAACCGCTGCATTGAGCAGAGCGTGGAAAGCTATGACCTGTCCCTGACAGGCCTGGCGCGCATGATTGGCTTCAACCCCTCCTACCTCTCCCGCTTTTACCGCATCAACACCGGTCGCAAGCTCTCCGAGCAGATTGACGCGGCCAAGCTGCAGCACGCCAAGCGGCTGCTGGCGGGGGGCGAGCTGATCAAAAACGTGGCGGAACGCACGGGCTTTGCGTCACCGTCGGCCTTTATCCTGTTTTTTAAGCGCAACACGGGCATGACCCCCGGGCAATTCTGCGAGCAGGCCACGGAAAAATAAAGGCCGCCCCAAGGTAAACAGAAGAAAACCGCAAGTAAATAGGTATGGATTGAAAACCGCCTCCCCCAACGGTACAATAAAGCCAGATGGTAACCCGACAATTCCATGAACGTGAGGGGAGGATTTTCACATGAGAAAGCATCGATGGTTTGCGTTACTTCTGGCCGGTATGATGGCGGTCCTGGTAGCGGTGCCGGGCTGGAACCTTGCGGCGGCAAAGGCGGAGGCAACTGCCGAGCTGCCGGTCTGGCAGCAGCCCTTTGAGGAGACCGTCACCCTGGACGTGGTCATCGGCTGGGACGCCGACCCGTCCATCAAGGAGGGTACCACCCCCGAGACCAATGCCCTGCGGACCGTGGCCAAGGACCTGTTCAACATCGAACTGAATTTCCTGTGGATGGTCCCCAATGACCAGTACTCCGACAAGCTGGCCCTGCAGCTCAGCTCCGGCGACATGCCCGATATCCTGATGCTGGACAGCGCCTACTTCTATGAATTCCTGGACAGCGGTTACCTGCGCGACCTGACCGACGCCTACAACACCTACGCTTCCGATGAGCTCAAGAGCACCATCGAGTACTTCGGCGAAGCGCCGGTGACCTATTCCTCCCGGGACGGCAAGCTCTACGGCATTCCCGCCCTGCTGGATACCTCCGAGAGCGTGGCGGGGCTGTATTACCGCTCCGACTGGCTGGAAGCCCTGAACATGGAAGTGCCCACGGACATGGACGGTGTCAACGACATGCTCATCGCCCTGGCCAACTATGGCCCCACCGTCAACGGCGGCCAGGCCACCGCGGGCCTGGGCAGCACCTCCAACGTGCTGAACACCAACTTTGCCCTGTCGGCGTACTTCCAGTGCTATGGCTCCTACCCCGGCAAGTGGGTTATGCGCGACGGCCAGCTGGTGAACGGCTTTATGCTGGACGAAACCCTGGACGCCCTCAAGGGCCTGAAATACCTGTATGACAACGGTGGCCTGGCCCCCGACTTTGCCACCTGGAACTCCGACCAGTTTGAGCAGCGCGTCACCAACGATCAGGTGGCCGCCACCTTCGGCACCTATTACATCGCCGCTTACCCCCTGAACCTGAACAAGGACGCCAACCATGACGCGGAATGGGCGGAAATCGACATCTCCACCCTGGGCGGCAACGCAAAGGCAGCCATGAACCAGGTGAGCATCAACCACTTCAACGTGGTCACCAAGGATGCCCCGGAAAATGCCGAGGCGGCCCTGATGAAGCTGCTCTCCCTGTCCCTGTCCGCCAACTCCAACTCCACCGACGACAAGACCATCTACAAGGGACTGGATCTGCCCGAGAACGGCGCGTCCATCTTCTTCCTGCCCGTGTACATGTACTTCCCCACCCCCTGGGAGCAGTACCGGGAGAACATCTGGGCCGCCTATGAGGCGCAGGACCCCTCCAACCTGAAAACCGCCGTGGAGAACGAATGGTACGGCTACATGAACGATTACCTTACCTACGGCAATGACTGCGAGAACCTGGGCACCGCCTGGGGCATGTACAAGAGCCGCCTGAGCGACGACATGGGCATTGCCATTGGCCTGGCCACCAAGAACAGCGGCAACTATGAGCCCGGCTACTTCTACGGCGCCGCTACCCCCACCGAAGCCCGGGTGTCCGCCACGCTCAACGACCTGGCCGTCTCCTTCGTGGTGGAATATATCATGGGCCAAAAGACCGATGAAAACTGGGAGAGCTTCAAGCAGAGCTGGTACGAGCTGGGCGGCACCGACTGGACCAACGAGGTGAACGCGCAGTACAACAATATCATCAATCCCCAGTAAAAGCACCTTCGCCGCACGGTATAGCGAGAAGCTGAAAAGTTCCGGCTTTCCCGTGGAAATTCAACCAAACTTTTTCAAAAAGGAGGGCGCCGGCAAAATCACCGGCGTCCTCCTGTTTTGAAGGAAAGGGAGGGAACCCATGCTACACCCCACAGCGGGAACCCCCGCGCGTCCGCGCCGGATGGTGGTTTTCAAGCGGGAAATGCCGCTCTATCTCATGCTGATCCCCGGCGTGGCCTTTGCCTTTGTGTTTTGCTATCTTCCCATGTTCGGCCTGGTCATGGCCTTTCAGAATTACTCGCCCCTGCGCTCCTTCTCGGGCTCGGAATGGGTGGGGCTGAAAAACTTTCAGGCCATGCTGTCCCTGCCCACCTTCTGGACCGTGGTGCGCAATACCCTGATGATCTCCAGCGTGAAGATTCTTCTGCGCCTGCTGGTACCGCTGATTATCGCCCTGCTGCTCAATGAGGTGCTCAGCAACGGTTTCAAGCGCACGGCGCAGACGGTGTTTTTCCTGCCGTACTTCCTCTCCTGGGCCGTCATGGGCGGCGTGCTGCGGGAGCTGTTTGAGTACGACGGCACCATCAACGCCATTTTGCAGTCCCTGGGCTGGGAGCCCATTATGTTCCTGGGCAGCAACACCTGGTTTCCTATTATCATCATTGTGTCGGACGTGTGGAAGGACATGGGCTACAACATGATTATCTTCCTGGCGGCCATCACCAACGTGGACCCGGCCCTGAACGAGTCCGCCGCCCTGGACGGCGCCAACCGCTGGCATCAAACCTGGCACATCACCCTGCCCACCATCCGCCCCATTATCGTCATGCTGCTGGTGCTGGCCCTGGGCACGGTGTTCAGCGCGGGCCAGGAGCAGATCATGCTCCTGTACAACCCCATGGTATACGAAAGCTCGGACATCATCGACACGCTGGTGTACCGCACGGGCCTGGTGAACCATCAGTGGTCCCTGTCCGCCGCCGTGGGCATGATGAAGTCCGTCATCTCGTTCCTGCTGGTGGCGTTCTCCTACCGCCTGGCCACCAAGCACTTCGACTATCAAGTATTCTGAGAGGAGGGGAACGCCATGCTGCGCAGGAAGGTATCCGGCTTTCATATTTTCAACTATGCTTTCCTTTCCCTGCTGATTCTGGTGTGCATCGCGCCCATCCTCCATGTGATCGCCCTTTCCTTTTCCCAGAAGATCGAGGCGGTGGCGGGGCATGTGGGCTTACTCCCCGTGGGCTTCAACGTGGAGGCGTACCGCTACGTGATGGAGGACTCCCAGTTCTGGACTTCCCTGGGGGTTACGCTGCTGCGGGTGGTCATTGGCGTGCCGGTGAACATCTTTCTGGTGGTCATGACCGCCTATCCCCTTTCCAAGAGCAACAGCAGGTTCCACGCCCGCACGGTTTTCGCCTGGTTTTTGGCCTTCACCATGTACTTTAGCGGCGGGCAGATCCCCCTGTATATCGTCATCAGCAAGCTGAAGATGATCAACACCATCTGGGCGCTCACCCTGCCGGGCGCCATGAACGTGTCCTACATGATCCTCATGCTGAATTTCTTCCGGGGCATTCCCACGGAGATTGAGGACGCGGCCACCATCGACGGCGCCAGCCAAATCAAAGTGCTCTTCCGGGTGTACCTGCCCATGTCCCTGCCCTCCCTGGCCACCATCATCCTCTTTGCCACCGTGGCCAACTGGAACGTGTGGATGGACGGCTATATCTACATGAATACCCCGGACAAATATCCCCTGCAAACGTACCTGGCCACCAAGCTCATGGAGTCCAAGAACAACGTGGAAACCCTCATGACCCCCGAACAGCTCATGCGCATGGAGCAGGTCAGCGAAAAGACCATCGAGGCCGCGCAGATCTTCCTGGCCGCCCTGCCCATCATGTGCGTGTACCCTTTCCTGCAAAAGTATTATATCAAGGGCATCGTGGTGGGCAGCGTCAAGGGTTAAGGATCCCCCCCGCCCGCAATACAGCAGCATTTTTGCCATATGCCAACGTGCCGGCGCATTCCCCCCTTTGGGCAGATGCGCCGGCACGTTTCAGCATATCGAAAATATGCGATGAGATTTGTCAAGGGTGATTTCTGTGGAGGGATATTACAAATCACAAGGGGTTTTCCTATGCCTAAAGGGGTA
>USCR01000117.1 GCA_900553295.1 uncultured Eubacteriales bacterium
GAACCTGCGAATGCGGGAGTCAAAGTCCCGTGCCTTACCACTTGGCTACACCCCAACGCAGGTAGTGCGTCCGCCGCACCAGCGGCAAGGAAAAGAAGAAAAAAATGGGGTGAGTAGTGGGATTCGAACCCACGGCATCCAGAGCCACAATCTGGCGCTCTACCGCTGAACTATACCCACCATAAATGGCGCGCCTGAAGGGATTCGAACCCCTGACCCACGGCTTAGAAGGCCGTTGCTCTATCCAACTGAGCTACAGGCGCAAGCCGCATATCAGGGCCCTATCAGGGCTTTGCGCTGCCGGGCCGGTACTATCCAGCCGCATTGCCTCGCTGACGAGATCAAAGTATAGCAGATCTTTCCTGTTCTGTCAAGCAGTTTTTCGGCTCTTTTTTACTTTTCTTTTTGGCAGGAGAATTTCTTGCTCTGCTCTCGGATTCTCTCCTATTTTTCCCCCGCATAAGAAAGCGGTGCGCGGGCTCTGTCAAGCCCGCGCACCGGAATGGATACGGCCATCCATCAAACTCGTACTTCAGGCGGAACGCTGCTCCATGGACAGTTTATCGGCTATCATGGCAATAAACTCCCCGTTGGTGGGTTTGTCTTCCTTAGATGCCACCTTGCAGCCAAAGGCCCGGTTCAGCGTATCTATGCGGCCCCGACTCCACGCCACCTCAATGGCGTGGCGGATAGCCCGTTCCACCTTGCTGGCAGTGGTGTTGAAGCGTCTGCCGATGCCCGGGTACAGCTCCTTGGTAATCCGGTTGATGATGTCCGGTGTCTCGATCACCATCTTCACCGCTTCACGCAGGAACTGGTAGCCCTTGATATGGGCCGGAATACCAATGGTCAGGAACAGGCTGGACAGCTTCTCGTCCAGAGACTGGCTGCGCTGGAGCGTACCCAGGTGAACAATCTCCGGCTGACTGCCGGTGTGGCCCACCACTTCACGGATTCGCGCCACCAATGTTTGTATTTCAAAGGGCTTGACCATGTAGTACTTTGCCCCCAGCTCCACCGCGCGCATGATAAAATCATCCCGGCCCAGTGCCGTGGTAACGATGATCTGCGGCGCGTTGTCCATCTGCTGGCGGCGCATTTCCTCCATCAGCGCATACCCGTCCATCTGTGGCATAATGATGTCCAGCACCATGGCGTCCACCGCGGTCTTCCCAAGGAATTCCAGCGCTTCCAATCCATTGGCACATTCTCCGACAACCTTCATGCCCTCTTGCTTGCTGATCTGCTCGCGAATGGCGCGGCGCATTTCTGCGTTGTCATCCACCAAAAGCACTCTCAGTTCCTCCAAGGTTCTCTCCACTCCTTCCAGACAATGGCGTATTGTACCGATTTCGTGCGGTTTGTTCTTCCGCATCCGGCAAGATTTCCAGGCGCTTCACGGCTGATCCGCATGCATTATAGCACATTCCGTTTTCTGAAAGGGAAATACCTGAAAAATAGATGGAATCTTCTATGTTCCGAAGCTTTCTGACAAATTCCGCTGTTCCATACGACAAAAAAAGGCGGAGGACAGCGCGTATTTTGCGGCTGTCCCCCGCACACAGATTCCTTATGGCTCGTAGAGCATGTCAATGGCTGTCACTGCATCGGCCTTGCTCACATAGTATGTCAGGTTCCAGGTGGCACCGTCGGCCGTGTTCGTTTCGTAGCGGATTTCCTTGGTGCCGTCTTCCATCAGGTAAATTTTCCCCTTGCCCGTGTCGTTATCGTACAGGCCGCGGTTGCCGGACGGGCTTTCCACCTGGCCCATATCGCGGAACTGGCCCACCACTTCCTCTTCACTGTCGCCAATGCCCGTTTCCCGGGGGCCGGAAAACTGATCGGAGGTAAAGTACAATTCCGTCAACACCCAGCCGGTGCGCTGTATCTTGCCCATGACCGCATAGCCCCAGCTGTAGGTGATCTTCTCCCCGGGGTCATCGAAGCCTTCCAGGCTCACCTCTTCGGTGCTCTCTCCCGTGCCGTACTTCTCCTGGAATTCTTCCTTGGTGGTTACGCCCAGCGTCAGGCCGTTTGCCGTATCCTCCGTGGAATAGGAATCCAGCGGGAAGGGGCCGGTTTCAATCTTGTACAAAATTTCCAGGGCGTTGCTCGCCTTGCCGTATCCATTCACCGCCACGGCCTTTAGCGTAACCCTGCCGCCCGGCAGCCAGAAAGGTTCGCCGGTATACACAGGGGAGTCCGCATCCGGAGTGGAACCGTCAATGGTGTAATAAATGGTAATGTCCGTATCATTCTTGTTTTCCTCTCCCAGGCGCAACCAGATGCGCTGACGCTGCTTGTAGGTATTGGGCGCCAGGGAGCTGGAAGGCTTCTGCGGAGAAGGCATGATGATCTTATAGGTGCCTGTCAGTTCATCGCTGACCAGGTCATCACTGATGGCCACCGCCCGCAGGGCCCAGATGCCTTCGTCCAGGAAGATCGGCTCCGTGTACAGGGTTCCTTCCGTGGGCAGCTCTGCCTCGGCATCCATGGTGTAATAAATGTCATAGCCCTGGGGGGAAGTCAGCGTCAGGTATTTCTTTTCCGAGTACAATCCCGCGGTGAGATCCGCCACCGGTGTCTGGGGCAGCAGCTCCGCGCGCATGGTCCGGAAGCTGGTCTGTTCTGTCTTTTCATAGGCGACCTGCATCAGTTCCGCCGCCTCCGGATCGCGGTCCTGCGCTTGCAGCAGGCGGATCATACTCCGGTATGCTTCCGGTCTGTTTGGCACAATATCCGTGTAGATCTCCTCATAAAGGTCCATGGCCTCTGTAACCATACCATTGGCCTCATAGGCGCTGCCCAGCAGCAGCAGCCCATCCACGTTGATGTTTTCCTCTCCATCCTGTTCCCGGGCCTGCAGGAAATCCGCAATGGCCCCATCAATGTCTCCAACGTCCATTTTTTCCTCGCCCACTTCCCATAGGGCGGTGGACGTTGCCTTATAGCCCATGCGCGCCATGATGCGCTGCCCCTCTGCCGTGTGCGTCAGGTAGAAATACGCCCCCACCATCAGCAGCACCGCCAAGCATGCCATGGCAATGGCCATATGGGCCCAGTTGATCATGTGCCGGGTCACCTTGTGTACATTGCCGCGCCGCTTAGCGGCATGCGCTCCCACCGGCTGCACCCGTGCTGCCTTCCGCCCATAGGAACGTCTTCCCGGACGGTCATAGCTTTCCGTGTTCTGTCCTTCTGCCTGGTTCTCCTCGTAGGTGACCGGGGCACGCATCTCCGGAGAAGTGCCGCCGCTTAGCGCTGAATCCACATACACCTTGCCGGTGCTCTCCGCTGCGGGCTGGGTATAGGCGCGGCTGGCGCCGCTGCGCCGGTGCGCCACGCGCTTGGGTTCTTCCACCGGTTGAGCCGGTTGCTTCCGCCCCTGCCGTATGGCCCGCACGCCGCTATCCTGGCCATGTTTATCCAGCAGTGCGCCACAGCTGGGGCACAGAATATCCTCCGATGTTACATAAGCGCCGCATCTTTGGCAAAGCATGGCGCAGCCTCCTTCCAAAAGCACGTCAGGGGAAGCATGCCTGCGCAGCGTGCTTCCCGCTGGATGGTTTACTTGTTTGTCTGCCGTGTGGGCCGGTTATTTACCGTCTGCCCGTTGATGACCAGCTCAAAGGAGCAGCCCAGGAAAGCCGCCGCTTCCTCGCACATGATAATCCGCGGGGTATAAATCTGGGTATACTCCAGCACCGAAGAAGTACTGTCCATCACCAGTTCATGACGGATCACCCGCGCTTTGCGGTCCACGGTTACACTGTTTTCCGAGATGGAGTAGTTCACCCGGTCATGGATGTCCGTGGGATCGGGCTTACCGTTTCGGACGCGGGTCTTGTGGGCGTCGCTCTTGTCGCCGATGGCCAGCGCGGCGCTCACGGCGCTGGAAATGGTTCCGCTCTGCTCCTCATGGTTGCCCACGGCGGTGATGATCTCCATGACATCGTTCATTTCCATCCCCGCATCCTTCAGGATGGGCAGGAGCATAATGGCGCCGTTGGGTCCGTGGTTATGGCGGTTGACAGAGTTACCCACGTCGTGCACCCATCCGGCAATGGCGGCCAGCTCCACCTCCCGTGGGGAATATCCCAGCGCCTTCAAAATGCCCGAGGCCGTCCGGCTCACATAGCTCACGTGTCGGGGCCCATGATCCGTGTAGCCCAGGGCCTCCAGATAGCGGTTGCCCGCGCGGATCATGGCCTTGATATCCTCGTTTTGCTTGATATCCTGTAAAGTAATCAATACGTTCCTCCTGTGTAGCGGTTTATTGCATTCCCTGCAGTGCCGCATAGTCGGGATCATCATCGTCAAACTCCCGCTCCGGCGCCACGCCGCCCAGCTCCTCAATGGCATTGCGCAGCTCAATATAGTCCAGGTAACGCACCCGGTCGTCCTGGGCAGCCTGCATCAGCGGCTCCAGGGCGCGTTCATCCCCCAGCTTCCCCAGGTATCCCGCAAACAGTGCCCGACGCTCCGGGTTCTCACGGAATAAACGCATGGCCAGCTGAAAAACCTGCTCGTTTCCCGGGAAATTGCTCAGCACGTCCAGCAACGCCTCCTTGCCCGCCTCATTGGCGTGGGGCAACTCCTGCAGCATTTGCGGCAACGCTTCCTTGCCCATGGCAGCCAGACTCTCCAGGGCATTGTCCCGCAGCTCATCCTTGGGCGCGCGGTCCAGCTGCCACTGGATGTAGAGCATTTTGGGGGCAGTGGACTCCATCTCCCGCAAAAGGCCCACAGCGGTCATTTTTGCTTCCTCGCCGGCCTCCTCGTCCTTCAGAAGGGCCACCAGCCGCTTTTCGCAGGGTTTGCCCACCTGCTGAATCTGATCCAGCAGCAGGTCGGGCACTGGAATGCCCTTGGTGCAATACTCGTTGAACCAGTCCACCAGTACCTTGGCATCCTCAAACTGGGTAAAGTACGCCCCGGGGGTAATGCCCTCCAGCCAGCTGGCCGGCGTATTGAGAAAGTTCATATAGATGCGGGGCATATCCGCTTCCATGGCCTGATAATTCTTATATTCCTTGCCGTGTGCCTTCATCCACTGGGAGGTGTAATCGGCAAAACGTTCGTCAAAATTGATGCATTTCATGGTTGTTTGTCTCCTTCCGCCGTTTCCGGCAGTTTCGTTTCCGGTTCCAGCGCTCTCACTGCCCGCCCGATCCGCCGCACGGATACCGGCAGGCGCCGCATCATCCGGCCCAGACGCTCCTCCTGATCCGTGTGATGCAGGTAGAGCGCTTCCATGGCCTTGATCCAGGTATATGCCTGCGTTCCTGCGGCCTGGCCCCGCTGTTCAGGCGTCATGCGCCGCCACACGCCGGCAGCAAATTCAGCGATCTGCCTGCTCTGGCCATAGCTTTGCGTTTCCAGCAGCAGCAGGCGTAAAAATAGCTTCCACATGCTGCGCTGGGTCTGCGTGGTTTCTTCGCAGCTTGCCAGGGTAAGACAGCCATCCAGGAGCATGGCGTGGGGGCCTTTCTCCCCTAGCATGGCCAACCGTCCCAGCGCCAGCTGCCGCACCTGGGGCAAAACATCGGGCATAACCAGTATGTCCCGCAAGGCGCGCCGCGTATCCTCGTCCTCGCCGGAAGCCAATGCCGCCAGCGTCGCCCGCTGAATCTCCGCGCTGGGCAGGGTCAGCGCCCACAGCGTCACCACCCGCAAACGGCTTCCCCGGGCCAGCAGCTCCCGTGCCCCGGCGCCCGACCCCAACGCATCCGCCAGGCGCGCAAGCTCCTGGCGCATGGTAACATCCGGCGGACTGTTGAAGGGGGGCAAAGGCTGCCAGCGCTGGGTGGGAAAATGGAAAAGCCCCCACGCCCGCAAATCCTCAGGGTCAATGCGAAGCACCCGTCCCCACAGCGCATGGGCACGCTCCCGCTCCCCCGTTTGCCAGCAGGCATCCGCCAGCGCACTGAGCAAACGGACATTGCCATTCTCCCGCCGCGTCCTGGCCTCCATATACCGTTTCAAGAAAACATAATCGCCCACCCGGCACGCCGTATACTGCACCAGATCATCCGGCGGGTGTTCCGGGCCGCTCCCGGAAACCTTTCGCAGAAATCCCCGTGCCGCCCGCGGCTTACCCAAGCGATGCAGCAAAAGGCAGATCAGGCTCCAGGTGCGCGGGTCCTGGGGGGCTTCGCGCCATGCCTGCGCCACGTGACGAAGCGCCTGCTGGGGATGTCCTGCCTCCATTTCAATGGCCGACCAGGCAATCAGCGTGGCGCCCGGCTCACGGGCAATCCGCACGGCCCGGCGCATGCGCCGTCTTGCCAGGCGCATGTCCCCCGCCGTCGCCGCTGCATTGGCCCGGTGAATCAGGTGTTTCAACCGGAAGGCCTCGTCATCCCCCTCCTGAAACATCCACTCGCTCATCAGCTCCCGGGCGTCATCGGCGTCGGGGTTCTGCCGCAGCTCGTGGTACAGCGCGTCCATGGCGCCGCTGTGATTGCCCATGCCATGCAGGCACAGGGCCAGGTGATAGTACACATCGGGAAGCACTTCGTCTTCGGCGCACAGCTGATAAAGGATCTTCATGGCCTGGGGCAGATTGCCCATTTCGCACAGGATTTCCGCCAATAGCAGCCGGTTTTGCGGCGTATCGAGCTGCTGAAGGGCCATGTGCATCAGCTCCACGGCCTCCATGCGCGCGCCGCGCTTGCGCTGCTCCTGCGCCCGCCTTCTCAGGTAGGGCGCAGACCGGGTAAAGGCGACGACCCGTCCTTCGGGTCTGCGCGATTTCGTCATCCATCCTCCTACCCCGCCGCCGGGGATTTTTGTCCAGTCCGGCCCCTTCCGGGGCGCGCCCCGTTCCAGCCTTGGTATGTATGCGCCGGGTCCGCCCGCCATGCCTTACGGCCGGGTGGCACGGGCCAGCAGCTCCTTGAGCTGCGCCGGTGTAAAGGTATAGTGCTGGTGGCAAAAGTGGCAGCCCAGCTCCGCGCCCTTGGGGTCGTTGCTCAGCTCCTCCAGCTCCTTGCGTCCCAGGGAAATGAGCGCTTTCTCCATGCGTTCGCGGCTGCATCCGCATCCCCAGGCGATGGGCGTACGCTCCAGAATCCTGGGGTCCATGCCCTGGAACCAGCCCGCCATCAGCCCCTCGGGATTTTCAAAGGTCAGCTCCCGGCTGATGTCCGCGAACATGGGCGTGCGCAGCTCCAGCTGCTCAAGCGTCTCCTCGGTACAGCCGGGCAAGGGCTGAATGAGCAATCCGCCAGCCTTGAGCACCGCATCCCCGTGGGTCAGCACACCCAGGGAAACCAGGGAGGGCTGCTGCTCGCTGGTGGTAAAATAATTGGCAAAGTCTATGGCCAGTTCACCGCTGACCAGCTCGCACTGGCCAATGTAAGGCTCCCGCAGGCCCAGATCCTTCACCACGCTCATGCGTCCCTGATGTCCAACCGCCCGGCCCACATCCAGCTTGCCGTCCTCTCGCAGGGGCAACTCCACCCGCGGGTTATCCGCATAGGCTTTCACGGTACCATGGTTCGCCACCGCCACCAGGGTACCCATGGGACCGTTGCCCTTAATGGTTACCGTGACGGACTCGCGCTCGCCTTTCATCATCACGCCCATCATGGCCGTAGCGGTCATCAGCCGTCCCAGGGCCGCGGCGCATACGGGCGTTGTCCGGTGAATGTCCGCCATGCGCTGCACCATTTGCGTACTCTCGCACAGCAAGGCCCGGGCCTGGCCGTCCATGAGGGATATATGCAACATTTCTTCCATTTTGTTATAAGCTCCTGCTTTGGTTTTCTTTTCTTAGGCCATGTTCGTGGGATCTG
>USCR01000118.1 GCA_900553295.1 uncultured Eubacteriales bacterium
AGGGCTTTCCGATCGCCCTTTGGAAACCTTCGGCCCCTTTGCAGCAAGTAGAAATTTGTATATAAAACGGTTTCCTTGCGGCAGGCAGGAAAAGGGCCTACCTATCCTTCCCCGTATCGCAAAGGGTTTCGCCGCTGCGGAGGCGATCAGGGGGCTTTCCGGTCGCCCCCTGGGCCCCTTCGGGGCCTTACCGCTGGGGCAGCGGCCTGTGCTTCGCCGTGTAGCTTTCCGCGTCAATGCGCACAATGCGTACCACCGATGCCAGCTTTTCATCAAAGGAGAAATCTTCCCCCGTCTGTGCCTTCATAATCAGGGACAATGCCCGGCACTTCTCCGCCGGGTCCTCCACAAAGCTGGCGGTGCCCTCCCCCATCAGGCAGGAATAACTTAACCCATACATGCAGGCCACCTTCCCTGTGAAGGGCTGCAGGTCGCACTCCATGGTAAAGGATACCCGCGGCTGCCGGGCCATAACGTCATACTTGCGGCCCTGGGGCGCGCCATGCAGGTAAAGGGTCAAGCGCCCCTCCTCCATTTCATAACCGTAATTCATGGGCACCACGTAGGGCTGGTTTCCGTCGCATAGGCCCAGATGGACTACCTTGCTCCTTTGTAGTATCTCCAGGATCTTCTCCGGGTCGGTCACTTGCCGCTCCCGTCGGGTCATCATGGCCATGGTGTATAGCCTCCTCTGCTTTTCCGGTGCGAAATGTCGAAAAATGTACCGAAGTCTGTTCCCTTCCTGCGTCAGTCCAGAACCCGGTGGAGGAAGTCCGCCGCCATGCGCGGCCATTGGGCGCAGTCAGGCAGGTTCAGGTGCGGGCTGCGGGTACCGGAGGTTTGGGGATTGCACAGGGAGGCGCCATGCTCGCCAAAGGGGAACAGGTGCATCTCCGCCTGCACCCCGTGGCTCTTGAGCGCCAGGGCGAAAAGAAGGCTGTTTTCCACGGGCACGGCGGCGTCCGTCCAGGTGTGCCAAAGGAAGGTGGGGGGCGTTTGGGCGGTGACCTGGGTCTCCAGGGAATAGCGCAGGTGCACATCGAGGTCGTGAGAGCCGGTGAGGTTTTCAAAGGAGCCGCGATGGGCCTTTTCGCCGCCGGTGATAACGGGATAGCTGAGCACCAGGGCGTTGGGCTTTACCTGCTCGGGGGTAAGGCCCAGCTCAGCCCACAGGTCGGCCCGGGGCCACCATACGCCCAGGCTGGCGGCGCAGTGTCCCCCGGCGGAAAAGCCCATGATGGCGATTTTATCCGGGTGGGTGTGGGTCTCCCCGGCGTGGGCACGCACCCAGGCCACCGCGGCGGCGGCATCCTGCTGGGGACGGGGATAGCAGTGGGGCGCCACCCGATACCCGGCCACAAAGGCATTGAAGCCCATGGCCGCAAAGACCAGGGCTACGGGCTCCGCCTCCCGGGGGGAAAGGTACCGGTAAGCGCCGCCGGGGCAGATGACCACCGCCGGGCGCTGAATATCGGGATCAATCTCCGGGTAAACCTCCGGGCAGTATACATCCAGGGGCAGGGAAAAACCATCGGTGGAGGGCACCGATACGCGTTGGTACAGCATGGGGCAGGCCGGCCTCCTTCTAAAAATGAATGTAGTGCTATTATAGCACGACTTTCCCCCTGGGTGAACATGCGAAAACGGCCTTCGCGCCCGGCGCACGCTTGCTTCCCGGGGGGGAACATGCTATACTTACTGCATGGAGCAAATCCCATAATATCTCATGAAAGGCGGTTGTTTCCCTTGAAAAAAATTGTAGCGCTTCTGTTGGCCGCGTGTCTCACTTTGGGCTGCGCTTCCGCCCTGGCTGCGGGCAAGCTGACCGTCAACCAGGAAACCTACACTGCTGTGGCAGGCTACAGCTTTGTGGGCTATGTGTTTGCCGAGGTGGAGAACACCGGGGACAAGAACATCGAGTTTGGCAACGGCCTGCTGGAAATCCTGACCGCTGACGGCGATCCCATGGACAGCACGGATATTTACAGCATGTATCCCTCCATCCTCGCGCCCGGGGAAAAGGGCTATGTGAGCACCCTGCAGTATGTGGACGCCGCGGAGAGCATCGAGGATATTTCCGACTATACCCTCACCATCACCGGCAAGTCCACCCAGGAGGAGGCCGTTGCCCGCCTGGACAGCGCCGCGGCCTATAGCGTGGGCACCAATTCCTGGGGCAATGAGGAGCAGATGGTGGTGGTGACCGTCACCAACACCACCCAGGAAACGGTCTATGACTGCCAGGTGGCCTTCGCCCTGTATGACGCGGAGGGCAAGCTGCTGCTGGTGGACGCGGACAACACCTACAACGTGGGCATTCCCGCTGGCCAGAGCGTTGAGGTTCAATTCACCGTGGACGAGGACCTGGCCGCCGTGTGGGCGGAGCAGGGCGTGACCCCCGCCACCGCGGAGTCCGTCGCCTATCAGGACTGACGCGGGACGCTTTTTCCAAACCCCGGTCTTTCTTCGGAAGGACCGGGGTGCTTTTTTCCCCCGAAAAGCCCTGTTCCCCTGTGGAAATATTTGCGGAAATTTTACACCGCCTGTGAAAAAGTGGAGAAGTCCCCTGAATCCTTGAAAAACTTGTCTTTTCGCTGCTTCATCCCGCCCTCCGAAAAAAAGATATACACAAAGTTATCCACAGTTTGCACCGGATTTGCACAGAAAAGCGCGAACGTGGACCGAGTTCTAAACAGTTTTCACAGGTTATCCACAGTTTTCCACACCCCACTGGGGAAAAGCCAGGGAAATCTTGACAGGAGCGCCCTCAACCGGTATCATGAACATACACGAAGTAACGGAAAAAGGAGCACATATACCATGACGCAGGAACAGGCGTGGGAACTCATGCGCCGGGCCGGGGCGCTGGAAAAGGGACACTTTCTGATGAAGAGCGGCCGGCACGCGGACCTTTTTTTGCAGTGCGCGCACCTGGCGGAGCACGCGGACATCACCGGGGAGCTGTGCCGCGCCCTGGCGGAGCGGTGCCGGGACTGCGGCTGCGACCTGGTGATGGCCCCGGCCCTGGGCGGGTTAATCTTCGGCTATGAGGTGAGCCGCGCCCTGGGCAAGCGCTTCATTTATTGTGAGCGCAAGGAGGGCGTGATGACCCTGCGCCGGGGCTTCCGGGTGGGGGAAGGCAGCCGGGTGCTGGTGGTGGAGGACACGGTGAGCACCGGCGGCTCCGTGCGGGAGGTTATGGAGATTGTCCGCGCGGGAGGCGGCAGCGTGGTGCAGGTGGCCGCGCTGGTGGACCGTACCCGGGGCCGGGTGGATTTCGGCGTGCCTTTCACGGCGCTGTGCCAGGCGGATGTGAACCTGTACCCCGCCGGGGAATGCCCCCTGTGCCAGGCGGGCGTGCCCCTGGACCCGCCCCGCAACGGCTAAAAGGGGCCCTTTCCATTGAATTCAAGGCGTATCCATGCTATAATACGACAGATACTGCCCAAGAAATGAGGTATTGCCATGAAGGGAATTATTCTGGCCGGCGGCGCGGGTACCCGGCTGTACCCGCTGACCATGGTAACCAGCAAACAGCTGCTGCCCGTGTATGACAAGCCCATGATTTACTACCCCCTGTCCACGCTGATGCTGGCGGGGATTCAGGATATCCTGATTATTTCCACCCCCACGGATACCCCGCGCTTTGAGGCGCTGCTGGGGGACGGCAGCCAGTTCGGATTGCACCTGCAATACGCGGTGCAGCCCTCCCCGGATGGCCTGGCCCAGGCGTTTATGATCGGCGAGGAATTCATCGGGGACGACGTGTGCGCCATGGTGCTGGGGGATAACATCTTCTACGGCAACGGTTTCTCCCGCATTCTGCGGGAGGCGGTGGCCAACGCCGAGCAGGGCCGCGCCACTATCTTCGGCTATTACGTCAACGATCCCGAGCGCTTTGGCATCGTGGAGTTTGACGAAAACGGCAAGGTGATCTCCGTGGAGGAGAAGCCCCAGCACCCCAAGTCCAACTACTGCATCACGGGGCTGTATTTCTACGACCGCCGGGTGGTGGAGATGGCCAAGCGGGTGAAGCCCTCCGCCCGGGGAGAGCTGGAGATTACCACCTTGAACGACATGTACCTCCAGGACGGGAGCCTGGACGTGAAGCTCCTGGGCCGCGGCTTTGCCTGGCTGGATACCGGCACCATGGACAGCCTGGTGGACGCGGCGGACTTTGTGCGCATGGTGGAAAAGCGCCAGTCCATCAAGATTTCCGCCCCGGAGGAGATTGCCTACAAGAACGGCTGGATTGACAAGGATACCCTGCTGGCCTCCGCCCAGCGCTACGGCAAGAGCCCCTATGGGGAGCACCTGAAGCGGGTAGCCGAGGGCAAGATCCGCTATTAAGCGAGAAAGGGAAGGGCACGCCATTATGGAAAAAATCGCCACGTCCCTGCCGGACGTATGGATTCTGGAGCCGAAGGTGTTCGGCGACTACCGCGGGTATTTCATGGAGACCTACAACCGGGAGACCTTCGCCTCCCTGGGCATTCATAACGACTGGGTGCAGGACAACCAATCCTTTACCCAGAAGAAGGGCACCCTGCGGGGCATTCATTTCCAGATGGACCCCATGGCCCAGTGCAAGATCGTCCGGGTAACCCGGGGCGCGGTGAAGGACCTGGCGGTGGACCTGCGCAAGGGCAGCCCCACCTATAAAAAATGGGTGCTGGTGGAGCTCTCCGCGGAGAACAAGCGCATGCTCTACATCCCCCGGGGATTCGGCCACGGCTTCGTGACCCTCACCGACGATGTGGAATTCGTCTACAAGGTGGATAACCTCTACAGTAAGGAGTGCGACCGCTCCATCCGCTACGACGACCCGGAAATCGGCGTGGATTGGGAGATTGAAAACCCCATCCGCTCGGAGAAGGACTTGGCGGCGCCCTTCCTCAAGGATAGCGACGTAAACTTCATTTACGGAAAGTGAGGCCCATGCCCATGACCATCATCGTCACCGGCGGCGCCGGTTTCATCGGCGGCAATTTTGTATACTATGAATTGGAAAAGCACCCGGAGGACCGGGTGGTCTGCCTGGACAGCCTGACCTACGCGGGCAACCTGGCCACCCTGGAGGAGGCCATGAAGAACCCCAACTTCCGCTTCGTCAAGGGGGACATCACCGACCGTGAGGCGGTGGAAACCCTCTTTGCGGAGGAAAAGCCGGACATCGTGGTGAACTTCGCCGCGGAGACCCATGTGGACCGCTCCGTGAACGACCCCGGGCTGTTCCTGCGCACCAATATCCTGGGCACCCAGACCCTCATGGACGCCTGCCGCAAGTACAACGTGGGCCGCTTCCATCAGGTTTCCACCGACGAGGTGTACGGCGACCTGCCCCTGGACCGGCCGGACCTGTTCTTCTACGAGGATACCCCCATCCATACCTCCAGCCCCTACAGCGCTTCGAAGGCCTCGGCGGACCTGCTGGTGCTGGCCTATGCCCGCACCTACGGCCTGCCCGTGAGCATCACCCGCTGCTCCAACAACTACGGCCCCTACCAGTTCCCCGAAAAGCTCATTCCCCTGATGATCTCCCGGGCGCTGGCGGATCAGAGCCTGCCCGTGTACGGCACCGGGGAGAACGTCCGGGACTGGCTCCACGTGGAGGACCACTGCGCCGCCATCGACCTGGTGATGCGCAAGGGCCAGGAAGGCGAAATCTACAACGTGGGCGGGCATAACGAGCGCACCAACCTGGAGGTGGTCAAGACCATCCTGCGGGCCCTGGGCAAGCCGGAGAGCCTGATTACCTACGTGAAGGACCGTCCGGGCCACGACCGGCGCTACGCCATCGACCCCGGGAAGATCCACCGGGAGCTGGGCTGGCTGCCCACCACCTCCTTTGACCAGGGCATCCAGAGCACCATCCGCTGGTATCTGGAGCACGAGAAGTGGTGGAAGGACATCCTGGCGGGCGAGTATCAGGATTACTACGAAAAGATGTACGGAAACCGGGGGAAAGCATGAAAATACTGGTAACGGGCGTGGGCGGCCAGCTGGGCTATGACGTATGCCGCCGCCTGACGCAGCTGGGTATCGAACACAAGGGCGTGGATGTGCAGGACTTTGACCTGACCAACGCGGACGCGGTGATGGACGCCGTGCGCGCCTACGCCCCGGACGCCATTATCCATTGCGCCGCCTATACCAACGTGGAGAAGGCGGAGAGCATGCCCGAGGTATGCGCCGACGTGAACGGCATGGGCACCCTGAACATGGTGCGGGCTGCCCTGGCGGTGCAGGCCAAGCTGATGTACATCAGCACCGATTACGTCTTTGAGGGAACAGGGGATCAGGCCTACGAGGTGAACGACCCCATTGCGCCCCAGAGCGTTTACGGCCTGACCAAGGCCCAGGGGGAGGAGGCCGTGCTCAGCCTGATGCAGCGGTACTTCATTGTGCGCATCAGCTGGGTTTTCGGGGAGAACGGGCACAACTTTGTGCGCACCATGCTGCGCCTGGGCGCGGAGAAAAAGGAAATCACCGTGGTGGATGACCAGATTGGTTCCCCCACCTACACCGCGGACCTGGCCGTGCTCCTGTGCGACATGATTCAAACGGAGAAATACGGCGTCTATCACGCCACCAACGAGGGCTACTGCTCCTGGGCGGAGTTTGCCCAGGCCATCATGGACAAGGCGGGGCTCCGGTGCAAGGTACGTCCCGTGCCCACCAGCGAGTATCCCACCGCGGCCAAGCGCCCCTACAATTCCCGCATGAGCAAGCGCAGCCTGGACGAAGCGGGTTTCCGCCGCCTGCCCACCTGGCAGGACGCCCTGGAGCGGTACATCGACATTTTGCAGGAAGAAGATTAACGTTTATCCTGGGAGGCGGCCCTGCCCCGGAAGCGCCCGCACGCGGACCCTTTGGCAGGCGCCGCCTCCCTTTTTTCTATTTTTTCAGGAGGTGTATGAACATGAAGCGTACGAAATGCGCGGTCTGGTTTCTGTGCCTGGCATGCGCGCTGATGATGGTCACCGGGGCCTGGGCCGCGGGGCTTCCTTCCCTGGGGCTTTCGGTGCCGGAGGCTTCCCAGCCGGAGCACCCGCAGCTGACGGATGCGCGGCGATTGCAGTTCTTCCAAGGGGACGCGGAGACGCTCCCCAATGACACGGATGCCGGAGCCTATCTCCTGGGGGAGGAAGGCGCGGCCCTGACCCTGCTTCCGGAGCAGACCGCCGCCCTGGCCACCCTGGAGGGGGAGGCTGTGGACATGCCCGCCGGGGAGGATGGCGTGCTGCAAATTGCCGTGGCGGAGGAACCCCTGCGCCTGACCCTGTCCCTTCCGGAGCAGGAGGCGCAGAGCTGGCTGCTCCTTTTCACCCAGGAGCAGGTGGAGGCCCAATGTGAAGCCCAGGGCTACACCTGGGCCTATGCCCCGGTGGAACATGTGGTACGCTTTACGGACGCGGAGGGGAACCCCGTGGCCCAGGTATTCGTCAACGTATGCACGGATACGCTGTGCACGGCCTATTTCTCCGATGCCAACGGTGAGGTGGCCTTTTCCGGGGAGGGCATCGATTACGTGATGCACGTGCTGCAGGTCCCGGAGGGATATGGATTTGATACTACCCAGGAGATTCCGGTCCTGGCGGGGCAGGAACTGGTGAATGTTGTTCTGGAGAAAAAGTAATAAATACAATATGGCCACGGTGGAGGGAATGTCCACCGTGGCTGTTTGC
>USCR01000119.1 GCA_900553295.1 uncultured Eubacteriales bacterium
GTTCCCATCCGTATCAGCTTCCCAAATACGCCTTGCGCACGTCATCATTCTTGAGCAGAGCGGAGGCCTCCCCGGTCATGGCAATGCGCCCGGTCTCCAATACATAGGCCCGGTCGGCAATGGACAGGGCCATCTGCGCGTTCTGCTCCACCAGCAGGATGGTCACGCCCGCGTCGTGCAGCTCCTTAATAATGTCGAAAATCTGCTCCACCAAAATGGGCGCCAATCCCATGGAGGGCTCGTCCAGCATGAGCAGCTTGGGCTTGCTCATCAGCGCCCGGGCCATGGCCAGCATCTGCTGCTCGCCGCCGGAGAGGGTGCCGGCAATCTGCTTTTCCCGCTCCTTCAGGCGGGGAAAGCGGGTGAACATCTCCTCCAAAGAGGCGGGAATCTCGGACTTGGGGCGGGTGTAGCCGCCCATTTCCAGATTCTCCCGCACGGTCATCTGCTGGAAGATGCGCCGCCCCTCGGGGCACAGGGCCATGCCCTGGGATACGATCCGGCTGGCGGGAATGGTTGTCAGGTCCTTGCCCTCCAGGACAATGCGGCCGGTGCGGGGACGCAGCAGCCCCGCAATGGTGTTCAGGGTGGTGGATTTGCCCGCGCCGTTGGCGCCGATCAGGGTCACGATCTCGTCGGAATACACCTCAAAGCTGATGCCCTTGATGGCGTGAATGGCGCCATAGTAAACGTTGATGTCCTCCACCTGCAAAAGCGGCTTGCGATTTTCGCTCACGGAGCATCCTCCTTTTGCTTGCCCAGGTAGGCCTCGATGACCACGGGGTTCTGCTGGATCTCCTCCGCGGTGCCCTTGGCGATGATCCGGCCGTAGTTCAGCACGCAGATGCCTTCGCAAATGCCCATGACCAGGTTCATGTCGTGCTCAATGAGCATCACGGCAATCTGGAATTCATCGCGGATCTTGATGATATTGCGCATGAGCTCCTCGGTCTCGTGGGGGTTCATGCCCGCGGCGGGCTCGTCCAGCAGCAGCAGGGAAGGATGCGTGGCCAGGGCGCGGACGATCTCCAGGCGGCGCTGGGCGCCGTAGGGCAGGGAACCGGCCTTCACATCCGCCATGTCCTGCATGCCGAAGATGGACAGCAGCCGCAGGGCCTGCTCGTGCTGGGCGCGCTCCTGCTTCCAGTAGCCCGGCAGGCGGAAAATGCCCGTGAACATGCCGTAGCGCACCTGGTTGTGCAGGCCGATGCGCACATTGTCCTCCACGGTCATGTTGCTGAACAGGCGGATATTCTGGAACGTCCGGGCAATGCCCAGGCGGTTGGCCTGCATGGTGTTCATGCCCGCGGTGTCCTTGCCGTTGACCAGCACGGTGCCGGTGGTGGGCTGGTATACCTTGGTGAGCAGGTTGAACACGGTGGTCTTGCCCGCGCCGTTGGGCCCGATCAGCCCGGCGATCTCCGTCTTGCCGATGGTCAGGTTGAAATCCTCCACGGCCTTCAATCCGCCGAACTCAATGCCCAGGTGGCGGGTTTCCAGCACGGGGGTCTTGTCCACGTCCCGCTCGGGGACGATGCTGTGGCTGGGCACGGGCACCATTTTCGTGTCCACCATACGCTTGGGACTCATGCGGCTTCGCCTCCTTTCTCACGGGAGCGGCGGTGCAGCCGGGGATAGAGCCGGCCCACCAGGTTGGAAAGGATGGGGCTGTTGGTCAGCAGCATCACCAGGATCAGCACAATGGCGTACACCAGCATGCGGTAATCGCTGAAGGCGCGCAGCAGCTCCGGCAGAATGGTCAGCACCGTGGCCGCGATCACCGAGCCGCGGATGTTGCCAATGCCGCCCAGCACCACAAACACCAGCACCAGGATGGAGGTGTCAAACTTGAACTTGCTGGCCGTTACCGTGGAGAAGTTCAGCCCGTACAGCGCCCCGGCCATGCCCGCCAGGGCCGCCGACACCACAAAGGCCATCATCTTGTACTTCGTTACCTGAATGCCCACGGACTCCGCGGCAATCCGGTTGTCCCGGGTGGCCATAATGGCCCGGCCCGCCCGGCTGTTGATCAGGTTGAGCACCACAAAGAGGGTAAAGAGTATCAGCACAAAGCCCATGGTGAAGGTGGAGATTTTGTCAATGCCCGTTACGCCGATGGGCCCGTTGACCATCAGCTCCCCGGGCAGGTTGGGATTCAGAAAGCCCAGGTGCAGCCGGGCGCCGTCCAGGGAGATGTACAGGCAGTTGAGCACGTTGCGGATGATCTCGCCAAAGGCCAGGGTCACAATGGCCAGGTAGTCGCCCCGCAGCCGCAGCACGGGAATGCCAATGAGCACGCCGGCCACGCCCGCGGCCGCGCCGCCCACCACCATGGCCAGAATCAGGCGGATCACTTCGTTTTCCAGCTGGAAGGCGGCCAGCATCCACGCGGAGGCAATGGTTCCCGCAAAGGCGCCCACGCTCATGAATCCCGCATGCCCCAGGCTCAGCTCGCCGGAAATGCCCACGGTGAGGTTCAGGGAAACGGCCATGACCACATACACGCAAATGGGGATTAGCTGTCCCTTCAGGGCGCGGGTCATCTGCCCGTTTTCAATGAGCACCTGGCAGATGATGTACGCCGCAATGACAATGCCGTAGGTAATCAGGTTGCTTATGGCGGACTTGCTTGCTTTTCTCATGGGCGTCACCTCACACTTTCTCCCGCACGGGCTTGCCCAGCAATCCCGTGGGCCGTACCAGCAGCACCACGATCAGCACCGCGAACACGATGGCGTCACCCAGCTCCGTGGAGATGTAGGCCTTGCCCAGAATCTCAATCACGCCCAGGAGAATGCCGCCCAGCATGGCCCCGGGGATGGAGCCGATGCCCCCGAACACTGCCGCGGTAAAGGCCTTGATGCCCGGCATGGAGCCGGTGGTGGGCATCAGCGTGGGGTAGGCGGAGCACAGCAGCACGCCTGCCACCGCTGCCAGGGCCGAACCAATGGCAAAGGTCAGGGAGATGGTCATGTTCACATTGATGCCCATGAGCTCCGCAGCGCCCTTGTCCTCGGCCACCACACGCATGGCCTTGCCCATTTTCGTCTTGCCGGTGAACAGGGTCAGCCCCACCATGATGATGATGTTCATCAGCACCGTGACGATGGTCTCGCCGCTGATGAGCAGCTGCCCGTCAAAAAAGGAGAGGGAACCCAGGCTGACCACGGAGGGGAAGCTCTTGGGGTTGGAGCCCCACAGCAGCAGCGCCACGTTTTGCAGCAGATAGCTCATGCCGATGGCGGTAATCAGCACCGCCAGGGAGGAAGCCTGCCGCAGGGGCTTGTAGGCCAGGCGCTCGATAATTACGCCCAGCAGCGTGCAGGCCACCATGGCCAGCAGTACCGATACCATGGGCGGAAGCCCCAGGTACTGTATGGCGCAAAAGGTGACATAGGCGCCAATCATGATCACGTCGCCATGGGCAAAGTTCAGCATTTTGGCAATGCCGTATACCATGGTATACCCCAGCGCGATGATGGCGTATACGCTGCCCAGGCTGATTCCGTTACACAAATAGGAAAGCAGCGAAATCATATTCCCGAACCTCTCCCTCCGTACAAAGGATGCAGGGTGCCCGCAGGGGCCGTCCCGCGTGGATATAGCAAGCCGCCCGACCCCCGCCATGCGCAAGAGTCGGGCGGAATGTTCACTTGACCATGGGGCCGCGGACGATCCTTCGCCCGCGGCCCTGCATTCCCTGGTGAATCAGGTCATTACTCCATCTTCACGTAGACCCCGCCCTCAATGGTGTATACATTGGGGGTCTTGGTGACTTCGCCGGTGGATTCCCAGGCCAGAGAGCCGGTCAAACCGTCAATCTGCAGGGTGGGGAACTGGGCGATCAGCAGCTCGCAGGCTTCCTCAGGCGTGGTCTCCGGGGTGATGCCGGCGTTCTGCACGGCGGTGTACAGGGCATAGATGCCGTCATAGGCATCGGCGGCAAACTGATTGGGAGTATCGCCGAAGGCTTCTTCATACTTGGTGACGAAGGCCTGGGTCTTCTCATCGGTGGAAGCGGCGGAGAAGGGGGTCAGCAGCTTGACACCCTCGGCCAGGGACGTGTCAAAGCCCTCCAGGGACAGGATGCCGTCCATGCCGTCCACGCCGAAGAACACCGGCGCGTATTCCATGGACTTGGCCTGGGCCAGGATCAGGGAAGCGGGGGTGTAGTAGATGGGCAGGAACACCAGATCAGCGCCAGAGTTCTTGCAGGCGGAGAGCTGCACGGAGAAGTCCGCGTTGTCGTCGGAGGCAAAGGCTTCCGCGGCTACCACTTCCAGGCCCAGCTCAGTGGCCTTGGCCTCAAAGGCCTGATAGATGCCGGTGGAGTAGGCGTCGCTGCTGTTGTAGATGATGCCGATCTTCTGGCCCAGGCCCTTTTCCGCGATCATCTCGGCGGAAGCGGTGCCCTGCGCCGGGTCGGTGAAGCACACCTGGTACACGTTGTCCTTGCCCTCGGTCACTTCCGTGGAGGAAGCGGAGGGAGTGAGCATGAACACGCGCTCTTCATAGGCCTGCGCCGCCACGGCGATGCAGGGAGAGGTGGTCACGGTGCCCAGGATGAACTGCGCGCCCTCGTCCATCACGGTGTTGTAGGCGTTGATGGCCTTCTCGGCGTCGTGCTCGTCGTCCTGCACCAGCAGCTCCAGCTGCACGCCGCCCAGGGCGTTGATCTCGTCAGCGGCAATTTTCGCGCCGTTGGCCACGGCGGTGCCGTAGGTGGCCGCGGCACCAGTCATGGGGCCGATGACGCCAATCTTGATCGTTCCCGCATCCTCTGCCGTGGCGACGGCAACCATGCTCAGCGCCATGGCCAACGCGAGAACAGAAGCAAGCAATTTCTTCATGGAAACATTCCTCCTTGCCAAATCAGGGTAAAAATAAGAATGAAAACAAGAGATGAAGCTCCCTTGTTTCATGTGTGCATTATACACAGTTGTCCCTTTCGCGTAAAGGGCTTGCTTGTTCCTTTTTTGTTTTTGTTCCCCGGGCGCAGCCGCAAGGGGCGCCATGGATTACCGCGTGCCCAACAGGATGCGCTGGGCCTCCTCCAGGGAGTGCACCGTCCAGGTGGGCAGGGGAGAGGTCTGGCCCGCCGGGGCCAGCCAGATGCTGTCAATGCCCGCGGCCCGGGCGCATCCCACATCCGAGGAAAGGCTGTCTCCCATGAGCACCGCCTCACTGGGGTCGGTGCAGCCCAGGGCTTCCATGGCCAGAAAGGCCAGGCGCGGGTCGGGCTTGGCCACCCCCGCCTCCTCGGAAATGATGACCGCGGAGAGCATGGGCGTCAGAGGGCTGGTAGCCAGGCGGCTGCGCTGAATGTGGCTCAGGCCGTTGGTAATCAGCGCCACGGGCATGGCGGCGCTCACCCGGCGCAGGAATGCCTCCGCCCCGGGGAGCAGAAAGTTGTAGTTGCCCAGGGCCGTGGCGAAGTCCTCGCCCAGCTCAGTCGCGCGGCTTTCATCCTTGCCCAGGGCGGCCAGCAGCTGCCGGAAGCGCTCCACCTTCAGCTTTGCCTGGGTGGTTTCCCCGCGCTCCAGGGCCTTCCACAGGGCCTGGTTGATGGTGTGGTACTGGCTGAGAATATCTTCGCTGTCCGGGATGCCGTGTCGGCGCAGGGTATCCCCCAGGGCATGCTGCTCCGCCAGGTGAAAATCCATCAGGGTGTCGTCATTGTCAATCAATAGATAGCGGTACATGGATAGCTTCTCCTATCTCCAACCCGGAAAATGCCCGTCCGCAAAGGAGCGGGCGGGCCATATACGGGCGTTATTTTTCTTGGGATTCCCGGGTGTAGTTCAGCAGGCCGCCGGCCAGGATCATCCCCCGCTGGCGCTGGGTCAGGGGCAGGCAAACGGTGTAGTCCCGGCCCTTGGTGGCGTTGTGCAGGGTCAGCTGTTCCTGGCCCTGGGCGATGGCTTCCCGCACATGGGGCAGGGTCAGCTCATCCATGGGGGAAATGTCGTCGTAATCCCCCTCATTGGCAAAGGTCAGGGGCAGAATGCCGTTGTTGATGAGGTTGTCCCGGTGAATGCGGGCAAAGGACTTGGCCACCACCGCGCGGATGCCCAGGTACAGGGGTACCAGGGCGGCGTGCTCCCGGCTGGAGCCCTGGCCATAGTTCTGCCCGGCCACCAGGATGCCCCCATGCTCCGCCTTGGCCCGGGCGGGGAAGGCCGGGTCCACGGGGGTGAGGCAGTAGTCGCTTAGGTAGGGAATATTGCTGCGGTAGGGCAGCAGCTTGGCGTTGGAGGGCATGATGTGGTCGGTGGTGATGTTGTCCTCCATCTTCAGCAGCACCTTGCCCGTGACGGTGTCCGCCAGGGCCTTGCCCAAGGGGAAGGGGTGGATGTTGGGGCCGCGGACCACTTCCACTTCGTCCTCGTGCCCTTCTTCCACCGGCGGGATGACCAGGTTATCGTTGACCTCGAAGTGCTCCGGCTGGGGGATCTCCAGGTCCACATCCAGGGTGCGGGGATCGGTGAGCACCCCCGTGAGGGCGGAGGCTGCGGCGGTCTCGCAGCTCACCAGGTAAATGCCCGCGGAGGCGGTTCCGCTCCGGGCATAGAAGTTACGGTTGTTGGTGCGCAGGGATACCGCGCCTGTGCGGGGGCTTTGGCCCATGCCGATGCACGGCCCGCAGGCGGTTTCCAGGATGCGCGCCCCCGCGGCCATCATGTCCGCCAGGGCGCCGTTGCGGGCCAGCATGGTCAGCACCTGCCTGCTCCCCGGGCCGATGACCAGGGACACATTGGGGTGCACCCGCTTGCCCTTGAGGATGCGCGCCACGCGCATCATGTCCTGATAGCTGGAATTGGTGCAGGAGCCGATGAACACCTGGTCCACCGCGATGGGCCCCACGGCCTCCACGGTTTCCACATTATCGGGCATATGGGGCTTGGCCACCAGGGGAAGGAGCGTATCCAGGCAGATCTCGACGGTCTCGTCGTAGGCCGCGCCGGGATCGGCGGCCAGGGGCTGCCAATCCGCCTCCCGATCCTGGGCCTTGAGGAAGGCGCGGGTCACCTCGTCGCTGGGAAACACGGAGGTGGTGGCGCCCAGCTCCGCGCCCATGTTGGCGATGGTGGCACGCTCGGGTACGGTGAGGGTGGCCACGCCGGGGCCGGTGTATTCCATCACCCGGCCCACGCCGCCCTTGACGCTCAGCCGGCGCAGCACCTCCAGGATGATGTCCTTGGCGGCCACGCCATAGGGCAGTTTGCCGGTCAGGTGCACGTTGACCACCCGGGGGCAGGTGAGATAATACGCTCCGCCGCCCATGGCCACCGCCACGTCCAGTCCGCCCGCGCCGATGGCCAGCATGCCGATACCGCCCCCCGTGGGGGTGTGGCTGTCGCTGCCCAGCAGCGTCCAGCCGGGAATGCCGTAGCGCTCCAGGTGCACCTGGTGGCAGATGCCGTTGCCGGGCTTGGAGCACCAAATGCCGTGCTTGTGGGCCACAGTTTGGATATACTGGTGGTCGTCCGCGTTTTCAAATCCTGTTTGCAGGGTGTTATGGTCAATATACGCCACGGAGCGCTTGGTGCGCACCCGCTTTACCCCCATGGCCTCAAATTGCAGATAGGCCATGGTGCCCGTGGAGTCCTGGGTCAGGGTTTGATCGATGCGGATGGAGATTTCCTCCC
>USCR01000120.1 GCA_900553295.1 uncultured Eubacteriales bacterium
CGCCTCTGCGGAGGCGACCAAAGGGCTTTCCGATCGCCCTTTGGAAACCTTCGGGTTAATATGCTTTGGCGAAGTACATGACCTTCTTGGCCTTTTTGCCGCAGCACACACAGGTGTCGCCGAAAGCCTCGCCTTCCTGATCGAAGGGCATGTTCCGGCTGGAGGCGTTGAACTTCTCCTTGATCTCGTCCTCGCAGGCCTGCTCGCCGCACCACATGGCCTTGGCAAAGCCGGTCTGTACCACCTGGCCCAGCTCCTCCATGTTGTGTACCTTCACGGTGCGCTCGTCGCGGAAAGCCTTGGCCTGGTTGTATAGCGTCTGCTGGATGTCGTCCAGCAGGGCGGGGAGCTTCTCCGCAATCTCCGCCATGGGGACGGTGAATTTTTCGAGGGTGTCCCGGCGGAAGGCCATCACCACGCCGTTTTCCAGATCCCGGGGGCCGATCTCCAAACGCACGGGGACGCCCTTCATCTCCCAGTCGTTGAACTTGAAGCCGGGGCTTACCGTGTCGCGGTCATCCAGCTTCACCCGGAAGCCCTTCTCCTTGAGCTGGTCAGCCAGCTGCTGGCAGGCCTCGGTCACGCCGGGCTTGTGGGCCGCCACGGGCACGATCACCACCTGAATGGGGGCGATCACCGGGGGCAGGCGCAATCCGCGCTCGTCGCCGTGGGTCATGATAATGGCGCCGATGAGGCGGGTGCTCACGCCCCAGCTGGTTTCCTGGGCATAGGTGAGCTTGCCTTCCTTGTTCTGGAACTGGATGTTGTAGGCCTCGGCAAAGTTGGTGCCGAAATTGTGGCTGGTGCCCGCCTGCAGGGCCTTGCCGTCCTGCATCATGGCCTCCATGGAATAGGTGGCCCGGGCGCCGGCGAACTTTTCCTTGTCGCTCTTCTGGCCCACGTATACGGGCAGGGCCAGGGCCTTTTCGGCCACCTCCCGGTAAACCTCCAGCATGGTCAGGGTCTCCTCCTGGGCCTCCTCGGGGGTGGCGTGCAGGGTGTGGCCCTCCTGCCAGAGGAACTCGCTGGTACGCAGGAAGGGACGGGTGGTCTTTTCCCAGCGCATGACGGAGCACCACTGGTTATACTTGATGGGCAGATCCCGCCAGGTCTGCACCCACTTCGAGTACATGGTACAGAAAATCGTCTCGCTGGTGGGGCGCACGGCCAGGCGCTCCTGGAGCTTTTCCGTGCCGCCCTGGGTGACCCAGGCCACCTCGGGGGCGAAGCCCTCCACGTGCTCGGCCTCCTTGAGCAGGAGGCTTTCGGGGATCAGCATGGGGAAGTACACGTTTTCATGACCGGTGGCCTTGAAGCGGCGGTCCATCTCCTCCTGAATCCGCTCCCAGATGGCGTAGCCGTAGGGGCGGATGACCATGCAGCCGCGCACGGGGGCATAGTCGCACAGCTGGGTTTGCAGGATTACGTCGGTATACCACTGGGAGAAGTCCTCGCTGCGGGGGGTGATGTGGGTAACAAATTCCTGTTTCTTTTCCTTGGCCATGGGGAACAACCTCCTTCTGGGCGGCGGGGCAGAAAAAAAGCCCCGTCGCTGCATGTTTTTGCAGGGACGAAGGCTGAACCTTCGCGGTACCACCCGGCTTAGGGCGGAAGAAAAGCCGCCCTCACTCATTGCGCGTCCTTTCACGGGGACGAGGCGGCGGGGATTGGCCGCTGCTCCGGGCCGGGATGCGCCGCGTCCCCCGGCGCGCCTTCCACCTGTGGCGCGCTCTCTGAACGGACGGCGGCGGCGCTTGCGCCCCTCATCGCATTTCTTGCAGGCATTATAGCATGGGGGCGCGGCTTTTGCAAGGGGGGCGAAGGGGGATTTACGGGCGGTAGGCCACTTCGAATTCCTCGCAGACCACGGGCATCTCCTCCGTGAAGGTCAGGCCCGCCCGCTTGTGAGGGTGCGTTTTTCATGCGCAGGGGGTTTCGCGCCTGCGGGCGCGACCAAAGGGCTTTCCGGTCGCCCTTTGGAAACCTTCGGCCCCCATGCTTGTTCAGGTGCTTGCAAGCTATGAATTCCGAGGTTTCTTCTTCCTTTTCATCCGTTAGGCTTTCTCCCCCAGGAGGGGTTCCCCGGGCAGGCGGCGGCAAAGGCTCGCCACAGGGCGTCGGCTGTCATGGGGGAGGCTCCTTTCCTGGGGAGATTACTTCTTGCCCTCCGCTTCCATGCGGCGGCTGACCCGGTCCATCCACAGGGCCACCACCAGCCCGCCCAGGAAGCACGCGGCGTACAGCAGCCCCGTGCCCAAGGTCACCGCGCTGCCCAGGGGGAGAATCACCAGCGTGGAAGCCAGGGACACCCCCAGCAGCACATGCATGGTGGGGCCGTAGAAGCGGCCCAGCAGCCAGTTCATGGCCTTCGAGAAGATCACCACGCACAGCACCAGCCCCAGGGCCATGGGCAGCAATATGGGCATGGAGAGATCCGCGATGCCCGCGGCCATGGGCTGATACACGCCCATGAAAATGAACAGGGAGGAGGGACTCATCCCCGGGGCGATGATGCCGATGCCCCACAGCACCCCGCACAGCAGCCACAGGCCGAAGCTGGGCGTCACCGTGCGCACCCCGGCGCCCTGCATCCACAGAAGGAACAGCAGCATCACCGCAAAGGCGCCCGCGCCCCAGGCCAGGCAGGCGGGGCTGCGGCCTTCCTTGCCGCTCTCCCGCCACAGGGCGGGCAGCGTCCCCGCAATCAGGCCGATGAACAGCCACACCGCCGGCTCCTGGGAGGTGCGGAAAAGCAAATCCACCAGCCGGGACAGCCCCAGCACGCCCACGCCAAAGCCCACCAGCAAGGGCACCAGCTCCTGCCAGCGGCGGCGGAATTCCGTCAGGGGATGGGCCAGGAAGGTCATCACCAGCCCATAGATGCCCAGGGCCACGCACAGCACCCCGCCGCTGATGCCCGGGAGGATGGCGCCCACGCCGATGAGCGCCCCCTTGCACAGATTCAGGATTACACGCTTATTCATATCGGCTCTCCTTTTCGCAGTCAGTTTTCCTCATACACGGCCCGGGCGCCGCCGATGTAGGGCAGGCGGCTGTAGGCCTGCACCAGGTTGGCCTCGCCCAAGCGGCGGTAGGCCCCCCGCAGGGGCACCGCCACCGGGCGGATGTGCATGCCCACCAGGGTGTCACCCACGTCGATGGCCGCGTCCGCCTGCACCGCCAGGGCCAGGGCCGGCTCCCGGAGCATCTTCCAGGCCGCGGCGGGGACGCTGCCCCCGGCCTTGGGCTGGGGAATGGCCTTCACCTGGGCGCAGCCGTAGTCCCGCAGGGTTTCCTTCTCCATGACCACGCAGCGGTTGAGGTGCTCGCAGCACTGGAAGGCCGCGCGCATGCCCTCCCCGGCGCAGGCCTCCAGCATGGCCCGGGCGATGATCTCGCCCAGCTCAGGCACGCTGCCCTTGCCGATGTTGGCGCCGGTCACCTCGCTGGTGGAGCACCCCAACACAATCAGGCTCCCCGCGGGGAGATTTCCCGCGGCCTTCAGTTCCTTCACGCAGGCGGAGAGCACTTGCCGGGCCTCCGCCTCCAGTTGATGCTTATCCATGACGGTTTCCTCCTATGCCGTTTTCCCGGGCGGAAATTTCGCGCCGGGCTTTTTCACATGCCCTTACGGGCTTTCCCCAGGCTTTTCCCCCTGTTATGCACAGCTCTTGCCCAGGTTTTCCACAGTTTACACAAGTTATACACAGACATATGCAGACAGGCTTCCACCCTTGCCGCTACTTTTCCCGGGGTTTTTCCCTGCTTTTACACAGGAAAAGGCTGGTTTTCCACATTCTATCCCCAGCACTGTGGATAATTTTCCCTGGGAGCAGCGGACTTTTCCACCGTTTCAGGGGATCAGGGCCATCAAGCGGTCCTCCAGGGCGGTGAGGTGGGTGCCCTCCTCCCGGGCGATGGCCAGGAAGGCTTCCCGGGCGGCGGGATGCTCGCACTTGTCGGCGAACTCCCCGTAAGCGCGCACGGCGTCGGCCTCGCTGTCCCGGGCAAAGGTGTACAGGTTTTTCAAGCTGTCCAGGCTATTGGCCCGGCGCATCTCCATGACGCCGCCGGGGAACAGGGCCTCCGCCCCCATGGCGGCGATGAGCAGCCGCTCCTCCTCATCGGTGATGCCGCAATACTGCTCCCGCACCTGGCTGAAGCGGCGCAGGTGCTCCCGCTCATCCTTCAGAATTTCCTGGATGCCTGCGCGTACCTCCGGCTTGTCGGTGAGGGTCAGGGCCCGCTGATAGATGCCGATGGCCCGGCGCTCCATTTCGCAGGCCACGCACAGGGCCTCCCGTTGATCCTTGACAATCATGTTTTTCCCTCCTTTTCCACAAGAGTTATCCACTTTTTCCACAGATTTTCCACGTTTTGGGAATTGTTTGCCGGGGTGCGGGGCGTCTTTCCACCGTTTTCCCAGCTTTTCCACAGGGCTGTCCACAGGGCGAGGGATAAAAAAGGGGAGGCCAAGCCGCAAGGCCGGGCCTCCCGCAAAGACGCTTTATTCCTTTTCGGCAAAGTACTCGTTGAGCTGATGCACCAGCTCGTCCACGTTGGCGCCATGGGCCGCGCAGGCGTCCTCCAGGGACTCCGCCGTGGCGTGGGGGCAACCCAGGCAATGCATGCCAAACTCCATAAAGATGCGGGCCGTGCCGCGATCCGCCTGCAGCACCTGGCCCAGGCTCATCGTCTTTTCCACCTGCATATGATTTTCACCAAGCCTTTCTACCATGATGGCTGCTTCATCATACGTCAAAGCGCGGGGCTTGTCAAGGGGCGTTACTCGTCCAGCTTCACCGGCAGGTCGGAGTCGGCAAAGGGATCGGCGCTGTCGTAGCCCTCCAGGTCCACGTCCCGGTTGTCCGGCACCTCCACAATGGGCAGCTCATTGGTGTTCTGCTTGCTGGAGACCACCACCTCCGGAGGCGTGAGCAGGCTTACGTCAATGTAGCCATCCTCGGTGAAGTGCAGGCCGATCTGCTCCCCATAGCGGGTGAGGGCCAGCACCTCGGTCTGCCGGCAGCGGCTGCGGCGGGCAAACTCCGTGGCAATCTCCGCCCGGCCCCAGAAATGCATGGGGATGAGCAGGCGGGGCTTGACGCACATCATGAAATAGTTGGCGCCGGCGTCGTACATCATGCCCTGCCGGGCGTCCACGGGAAAGAAGGCCACGTCGATCTCCTCCCGGGCGATGGGCTCCACCGCCTGTCGGAAGGCGTCGTCCGCCTCCTCGATCTCCTTGATGGTGGATTCCTCCCGCCAATGCCAGAAATTCAGATCCCCGGCGTGGAACACCTTGACCCCCGCCAGGTCCACCAGGAAGGAGACCCCCAGGTCCGTGGAGTCAAAGGCCTTCACCTGCACCCTGGGGGACAGGGTGAGGGCATCCCCGGGGGCCATGCGCTTGCCCCGGGTGCCGATGGGCATATCGGCGGAGACGATATAGGTGATGGGCACTTCGGTGCGCCAGGTGAACACCACCGGGTCCAGGTGATCCGGGTGCTCGTGGCTGATAAACACATACACCTCACGGAAGGTACGCAAAAATTCCGGGGTGATGCGCTTGTCCTGGGGCAATTCCCCCTGCTCTCCCGTCCAGTAGTCGAATACCAGCAGCACGTCCTCCATGGCCACGGAAAATCCGCTGTGAAGGTAATAGGTGATCGTCAGCTTGCGATCCACGAAGCAAGACACCTCCAGAGAAAGATGTTTCTTTCTATCAGAACGAATATCTATATCAACGGCCCGGGGGACCGTTTCTTCCCGTCTCAAGCTGCGCCACCAGCCGAAGAACCCGTTTCAATCAATCGAGCCTATTATGACACCAAAAACCCCTTTTGTCAATTTTTTAGGATCATTTTGTGTATGAAAAACCCTTTTTCATTGAAAATTACTCTTTTTTGATCTTGAAAAACCACTTTTCCGTTATTTTCCGACAGGAAACGACGGGTGTTTCACGTGAAACATTTTCCCTTGCGCCCTTATTTCAGGAAGCGGGCGCTGTGATCCTCTCCCCGGGCCTGGGGCATTTTCACCCCCAGGATGCCCGCCAGGGTGGGGGCCACGTCCCGCATGGGCATGTCGGGTATCCATACGCCTTCCCGGATGCCCTTGCCCCGCAGGGCGAAGAGGCAGTTTTCCGCCGGGTGGCCCGGACCGAAGCCGTGGGTGGCCTTTTCCCGCTTGGCCTGGGGGAGGCCATCGTCATAGACCACGCCGGGAGCGGCCTCCACGGCCAGGGAGACGCCTTCCACCGCGCCCATGGCCGCCAGATCCTCCGCGCTGTACACCGCCGAGGCCCGCAGCTCCGCCAGGTGCTGGCGCAGGAAATCCGTCAGCTCCCCCAGGTGGGCGGCCTCCTCCTCCTTTTGCCGGAAGAACAGGTACGCGCCGAAGCCGTTGCTCTGCACGGTGAACAGGGAACCCAGCCCCAGGCGGGTGAGGGCCTCCCCCAGGGAGACGGTTTCCCGGACGTCCGCCTGGCCATGGTCGCTCACCAGGCAGAGGGCCGCGCCCTCCATGCCGGGGGTGTGCTGCATGGTCTCCCAAATCTCCGCCGCCCGGTGGTCCAGGCGCTGGATGGCCTTGCGGGTCTCCGCTTTGCCCTCTTCCTTATCTTTGGCAGAAACGGTGTTTGCCAGGGACTGGACCACCTTGCTGTGGCCCACCTGCTCCAAGGCCTTGCGGATTTCCGGCTGGAACAAAATGACCACGATGACAATGCCCGAGGACAGGAACGCCCGCAAAATGGCGTTGAGCATAAGCAGATCCAGCTGATAGGAAATTAAGAACAGAACTATCAGCAGGATGATGCCCTTCACCAGCTGCCCGGCCCGGGTTTCCCGCACCAGCTTGATAGCGCTGTACAGCAGCACGGTGACAATGGCCACATCGATAGCGTCCTTAAAGGTGAAGTTGCGGGCCGCGGTTAAAATATTCTGCCCCAGTTCGGAGAGATACTGCACCACAGACTCCAAGACCATCACCCCTTTCTTCAAGATTCGTTACGGTTTCTTTTCACTTTCTTCTCCCAAACGCAAAACAAAAGCCGCAGGCAGGAGCCTCGCGGCATTGGCAGCAAGCCATTCCTTGCCAGGGGGCTGCTCCCAGGGGATGGGCCCGAAGAGCGCTCACGGCTTCCTGCAAAGTATTATAGCATAGAAAAAACGCAAATAAAAGAAGTTTTTTCTACTTTCCCGGAATTTATTCCCGCCACCGGGAGAGCCGGGCGGCCAGGGCGTCCAGGTCCTCCTTCCGGGTAAAGGCCGAGGGGGACACCCGCACGGTGCCTGTCTCCAGGGTGCCCAGCTTCTCGTGGGCCAGGGGCGCGCAGTGCAGGCCGCAGCGCACGGCGATGCCCCCCTGGGCCAGGAACTCCCCCACCCGCTCGCTGGGGACGCCCTCCAGGTTGAAGGAGAGCACCGGCGCCGAGAAGCGCTCCTCCGGGGGCGGGGTGTAGAGTGTCACCTTTCCCAGGCGGGAGAGCCTGCCGTGGAAGA
>USCR01000121.1 GCA_900553295.1 uncultured Eubacteriales bacterium
TCGCCTCTGCGGAGGCGACCAAAGGGCTTTCCGATCGCCCTTTGGAAACCTTCGGCCCCATGCTTGTTGAAGCTCTTCCAAGCTAAGAAGCCAAAGGTCTTTTCTTCTTTCCTCTCAATGAAAAAGCGCGTCTTTTACAGTCCCCTGCACCACCACCCTAGCTGGTGGTTTTCTTTTCGCAATAAAAGCGCCCCCCGCACCATTTCGTGCGAGGAGCGCCTTTTTCTCTTCTTTTCCACAAGAAACCATTAGTCCCGGTTCCGGGCAATAATCAGCAACCGCAGCAAAGAAAGAATGCTGGTCACCGCAGCAGCCACATAGGTCAGCGCGGCAGCGGAGAGCACCGCTTTTACGGCAGGCTCTTCCTCCCGGGTGATGTATCCACCCTGGCTGAGCATGGCAATCGCACGGCTGCTGGCGTTGAACTCCACAGGCAAAGTAATCAGGGAAAACACCACCGACAGCGCAAAGCAGAAAATGCCCAGATAAATCAACGGTTGCCAGCTGAAAATAATCCCCAGCAGAAACAGCGGAAAATACGCGTTGGAGCCAAAGTTCACCAGAGGCACCACCGCAGTACGCAACCGCATGGGCGCGTAGCCCTCCATCTTCTGCATGGCGTGACCCGCCTCATGGGCGGCAATGCCCAGGGCCGCAATGGACGTGGAGCCATACACCCCCTGGGACAGGGCAAGGGTCTCCGTGGCGGGATTGTAGTGGTCCGTGAGGTTGCCGCTCACGGAAGTTACCTCCACCGCATTGTTCCCATTGCGGCGGAGCAGGTCGGCCACCACCTGGCTGGCAGGCCGCCCCAGCTGCGAGGGTACGCGGCTGTACTTGCTATATGCACCATTCACCTTTGCCTGGGCCCATATGCCCAGAATCAGGCCGGGAATCAGCAACAGATACGTCCAATCCCAGAAAAACATAGGATTTCACCTCCTGAATCAGCGCTTCCTGAAAAGGAAACGTTGATTTAGCATACCGCATATGCGGGCGCTGCGCAAGGGCATTTGGCGGAAGTGTCCAAAAAAATGTCTCAAAACCTTTCTTTTCCGTCCCTGGGATGCTTCCGCTGGTGTTCCCGCACCAGCTGCACAATCAGCATGCCCAGCAACACCGCCGAGAGCACCACTCCCAGCAGAAACAGCCAAAAGCTTGCCTGCTTTACTTCCAAAAAAAGGCATATCAGTCCAGCCAGCCATACCAGGCCAATCAGGCTGCACAGCTTGCTTCCCGCAAGCAGCAGATTTCCCCGGCCACGCTTAGGCATCGCGTGCGCCCCTCCTTTGCATTTCACCCAGCGCCCCTGGCATGGCGCGCCGCTCCCTTAAGCATGCCCTGGAGCACTGCCGGGCATGCGTTCCGGCGCGGTTCCCTTCCAGCAGCGCAAGGATATTGTAGCAAATTTTTCCGCACTTTGGAAGCGGATGGACGCGATCTTTTCTTTTTTTCTGGCAGGAAAAGGAATTCCTTGCCGCGAATGAAATAAACATAGATAAAAAGGTTGTTATTCCGCCAGAAACGATAATTGAACAGAAAGGGGCCCGTATTTATGAACCATTCCGCCATACGCGACCTGATTTTGAGCAATGCCTTCGAGCTCTTTGGCCAACCCAAGTGGACCTTTGGCAAACAGACATGCAATACCTACGAGGTGTTTGCCGAGCGTGTACGCATGGAAGATGGAGAAAATATTCCTGCCTGGCCGGTGCTGGATCTGATCGAGCGGGACGAAGCGCTGACGCTGCTGTTCTCCGGCTGGTTTCTGGGTACGGCCATGCGCTCCGCGGTAACGCTTACGGAGCAGACCGATTCCAACGTGACCCTCTCCATGAACCTGCTGCCCCTTTATGCCAATATGGACAGCTATGTGGAGGAGGTCAAGCGGCATCTGGAGCTTACGGGACTAAACCCCAGGAAAATGCAGTTTGAGCTTAGCGAGGCGCAAAACCTTTCCCGCAAGGGCATTGAAAATCTCAATTACCTCCATGATGAGCTGGGGGTGGGGCTGCTGCTGGCCAACTTCGGCACCGGCCATAGCAATATCGATCTGCTGCGGGAGGTGCACTTCGACGGCGTGGAGCTGGACCGCTCCTTTGCCGCCCATGTACCCGAGGACGACCAGACCTGCCGGTTGATTGTAGCCATCCAGCACTTCGCCGACGCCCTGGACCTTACCGTGTGCGTCAAGGGCATTGAAAATCACGAGCAATTTGAATTCTTCGACGAATTGGACTGCTTCAAGGGGCAGGGGTATTTCATCGGCAAGCCCATGCCCTTGGAGGAGCTGAAGGACTACATCCTGAAATACGCGGTGCGTCGCGGGCACATCTGACCACCCCAGAAGCAAGCGGGACATCCCCGTGGAAGCGGCACCGACACCCCTGATCGCCTATCCTGTTCCCGGCATTGTGCCCCGGCCTTTGTGCGGCCGGGGCACCAGAGCGTTGACAAAGTATTTTGCTCCATCTTTTTTACAAAGTGCGTAATACGTGCTTGCAAGCGCAGAAGGTTTCGCGCCTGCGGGCGCGACCAAAGGGCTTTCCGGTCGCCCTTTGGAAACCTTCGGCCCCCATGCTTGTTGGTATTTCTACAAGGGAAGAAACCGAGAATTTCTTCTTCAGTGTTTCAGCTTGAAAAAGCACGCCTTTTTCGCAGTCCGTGCCCCGGCCTTTGTGCGGCCGGGGCATGTTTTGTTTTCCGCGGGCATAAGCTCACAGGGCAAAGGTAGGTGCAACGCATGACCCTCAGCGAGCTAAAGGCCAAGGACGTGGTGAACACCGTGGACGGGCGATGCATCGGCAAGCCCATGGACCTGGAATTCGACCCCGTGGACGGGCGCGTGACGGCCCTGGTGGTTCCCGGGGAATTCAGCCTCATCCAACTCCTTCGGGGCGAAAAGTGCGGCATTGTCATTCCCTGGGGCAACATCTGCAAAATCGGGGATGATGTCATCCTGGTGGACCTTACCGGCATCCTATAAGGGCGCCGCCACTAGCGCAGGGCCCGGTACTCCGCCAGGCAGGCGTCATACGCCTGCTCCAGCTGCGCTTTTTCTCCCGGCGCGGCGGCGCTTATACGCCCGATCAGCTCGGTCATGCGCATTTGCAGGGCGCTGCGGCGCAGGGCTGCATCCGCCTGGGGAGACGCCCGCTTCTCCTCCTCCCAGGCATCCAGGGTACCGTTGAACACCTGCGCCCGGCCCTCCTGCAAAAACAGCAGACGGGTGGCCGTGTGCCGCACAAAGGCCTGGTCATGGCTGACCAGCAGCACCGTGCCGGGATACTCCCCCAGCATGCGCTCCAGCGCGCGCAGGGACGGCAGGTCCAGGTAATTGGTGGGTTCGTCCAGCACCAGCACATTGCAATCCGAGAGGATCAGCTGGCACAGGCAGAGCTTCATTTTCTCTCCCCCGGAGAGCAGCCCCGCCTGCTTGTCCCAGCAGGTTTTGGGCAGGAGCATGCGGTTGAGCACGGTGCGCACCACGTCCTCCCGCTGAACGGCGCGCAGGCGGGCGTTTTCCAGCACCGTGTGCTGGGGCAGCAGGGTGGAAAGATCCTGGTTCAGAAACCCCAGGCGCGCCTGGGGCGAGCATTGTATGCCCGCATACCCCTGGGCAATCAGCCCCAGCAGGGTGCTTTTTCCGCTGCCGTTGCGCCCCAGCAGGGCCATTTTGTCCCCATTTTCCAGGGTAAAACTGATCTCCTTCAGCAGGTCCGGCGTGTGCGGGTAGCCAAAGTGCAGTTTTTTCACCTGCAATACGGTTTTGCTTCGAGGCGGATGGGTCAGGGAGAAGTCCAGCTGCATGGGCGGAATCTCCCGCACCTGCTCCACCTTTTCCAGCTTTTCCAGACGGCTTTGCAGGGCCTTGCGCTGCCTGTCGATGGTTTTCTTCCCTTTTTGGTCCCCCATTTTATGGAGGCGGGCCTCGCTGTTGCCCATGCGGCGGGGCGCCTTGCGCACCTGGGCGCTTTGGGCACGCAGTTCCTGGGCCGCCTCCTCCAGGTGGCGTTTTTCCCGCAGGTATTGTTCCCGGGCGCGGGTCTGGGTAAGCTTCTCCAATTCCTGTGCCTGTTCAAAGGCGGTATAGTTTCCGTCATAGCATCGCAGCCCGCCGCCTTCCAGGTACCAGATGCGGTTGCACAGCCGGTCCAGCAGCTCCCGGTCATGGCTGACCAGCACAAAGGTCTCCTGCTGGCGAAGTTTTTCTTCCAGCAGCCTGCATCCCGGCAGGTCCAGGTTAGCGGTGGGTTCGTCCAGGAGCAGAAGCCGCGCGCCAAAGGGGATGCGGCTCAGGCGCATGCGGGTAATCTCGCCCCCGCTGCACGCCGCCCGGTCCTCCAGTTTGCCCACCCCAAAGTTCCGGCGGCTCTCCCCGGTGGATTCCCCCGCGCCCAGGCCAAACTGGGGCGCATAGCCCAGGTCGCAGCCGCGCCGTACCTGCCCCCCGTCGCAGGGGCGGCAGCCGGCCAGCACCTGCAGCAGTGTGGATTTGCCACAGCCGTTTTGTCCAATCAACCCGATTCGGTCCCCGGCATAGACCGTCAGGCGCGGAATGGTAAACAGCGTCCGGTCCCCCAGGGAAACGGACATCTCCATGCCTTCCAGCAGCGGTTCATACATATTGTTTCACACCTCCATACGCGGAGGCAGACGGGCGGCAAAAAGCGGCTTTTTTGCCCATACAAAAAAGCAAGGTACCTCTCCATGCGCCGGTAAGCCTTCCGCGTAAAGCCACGACAAAGCACACGGCTCACCGCCGCAGGCTTTATCCTTCCTGTATGCTTACAAGCTTACGCGTTACGCATGTTTCCGGTTTCCTTGCCCTTTCTTCTTTGATAGCATGTATTATAGCGCACTTTGGCCCTTTGTCAAGCCTGCTGTTCCGGCGCAGCGCCTTCTTCACAGGTTCTCCGTTATCCTGCCGGCATTCACATACAGGGGTACCATGATCCATGGATAATTTTCCTTCTTTTTGCAAAGCCTATCCTGCAAAAAGAACAGGAGGTTCCCTATGGGAAACAACATGGACCTGGACTATGCAATGTTCTGCTATCAGTGTGAACAAACGGCAAACGGGAAGGGCTGCACCAAGCAGGGCGTTTGCGGAAAAACGCCGGAAATCGCCAATCTGCAAGATCTGCTGATTTTTCAGATCAAGGGCATCAGCTGCTATGGAAAAGCGCTGCTGGACAAGGGAAAGCCCCTGGACAAGGCAGTAATCCGCTTCATTGAAAATGCGCTGTTCACCACCCTGACCAACGTGAATTTCGATGCGGATGTACATGTAAAGCTGCTGCAGGAGTCCCAGCGGATCAAGGAACAGCAGCGAAGCGCCGCCGGTGCCCCACCCACTGCCACCGCTCACGCCACCTATGACCTGCCCAAGACCAAAACGGAAATGCTGCGGGACGCGCCCCTGGCAGGCATCATGTACGACAAGGCCCTGGACCCGGACATCCGCTCCCTGCGCCAAACCATTGTATACGGGCTCAAGGGCATCAGTGCCTATGGTCACCAGGCAAGGGAACTGGGATATGTCAGCGACCAGGTGGATGATTTCTACGTCCTGGCGCTGGAGGCCACAACGGATGACCGCCTCACGGTGGAGGAGCTGATCCGCATGACCATGCGCACCGGCGAAATGGCCCTGGAAGTGATGAAGAAGCTGGATGAAGCCAACACCAGCGTCTATGGCCATCCCTCCCCGCATCCGGTGAATGTGCGGATGAAAAAGGGGCCGTTTATCATCGTTTCGGGCCATGACCTGAAGGATCTGGAGATGCTGCTGGAGCAATCCCAAGGCAAGGGCGTCAACATCTATACCCATGGCGAGATGCTCCCCTGCCACGGCTATGAGGGGCTGAAAAAATACCCCCACCTGGTGGGAAACTTCGGCGGCGCCTGGCAGGAGCAGCAAAAGCAGTTTGACGACCTGCCCGGTTGCATCCTGATGACCACCAACTGTCTCATGCGCCCCAGGGATTCCTACAAGGACCGGATCTACACCACCAACGTGGTGGGGTGGGAAGGCGTGAAGCACATTCGCAAAAATCAGCAGGGAGAAAAGGATTTCTCGGAGATCATCCAGCAGGCACTGGAGCTGGGCGGCTATCCGGAGGATCAGGAGCCCCAGGAGATCACCGTGGGCTTCGGGCATCAGGCCGTGCTTGCCTGCGCGGACAAACTGGTGGACGCGGTGAAAAGCGGCAAGGTGCGGCATCTGTTCCTCATTGGCGGTTGCGACGGGGCGCGGCCGGGACGCAGCTACTACACGGAGTTTGCCACCATGGTGCCCAAGGACTGCATGATTCTGACCCTGGCCTGTGGAAAATACCGCTTCAACAAGCTGGACTTTGGTGAAGTGGCCGGGCTGCCGCGGCTGTTGGACATCGGGCAATGCAACGACGTATACTCCGCCATCCGCGTAGCCACGGCGCTGGCCGATGCCTTCCATACTGACGTGAACAGTCTGCCGCTGTCGCTAATCGTATCCTGGTATGAGCAAAAAGCGGTGGCGGATCTTCTGGCCCTTTTGAGCCTGGGCGTAAAGGGGATCTTTCTGGGGCCCACGCTTCCGGCCTTTCTCAGCCCCAACGTTCTGCAATACCTGGTGGATACCTTTGGGCTACGGACCATCAGCAATGCCCGGGATGATTTGAAGACCTGCCTGCAACAGACTGTTTAACGGTGCGGCGCGCCGCGTCCGTGCACCCTGGAGGGAAAAGCATGTATAAAAACCTTCCCAAGCAAATGGTCCTGCAGCTCAAGGATCTGGTGCAGTACCAGCCCGGACAGGTGGTTAGCAGGACCCTGGTGCAAAACGACCGGGTGAGCATGACGCTCTTCTCCTTCGACCAGGGGGAAGAAATCTCTGCCCACGCATCCGGCGGAGACGCCATGGTTACCGTGCTGGAGGGGCGGGGCAGGGTTACCATCGGCGGAGAGGACTTTTTGCTAAGCACCGGTGAAACCATTGTGATGCCAAAGGACATCCCCCATGCGGTATATGGTGAGGAGTCCTTCAAAATGCTGCTGATCGTGTCCTTTTAGTGGTGGGATATTCGTTTCTTTCTCACCGCGCTGAGCCGGGAATTTTCCCGGCTCTTTTTTATGGGGAAGCAAGCCCCTGCCCATGATTG
>USCR01000122.1 GCA_900553295.1 uncultured Eubacteriales bacterium
ACGCCAACAAGACCATTCCCGTGATGACTTCGCTGTTCTTCGGCACCTATACCATTGAATGGAACATGGCCATGGCCGCGCTGACCATGACCATCATCCCGGTGATCATCTTCTATTTCAGCGCGCAGAAACACATCATCAAGGGCATCATGGCCGGCGCGGTCAAGGGCTAAGGAGGGCTGAACATGCAAAGAATCTATTCGGTGCACTCCACTGCGCCCACGCACGATCAGCTTGCCCTGCAGGAAACGATCTTTCATAACGCCAATGGTTATCTGGGCGTGCGCGGCACCCTGGAAGAAGGGGCGCCCCAGGGCATGGACACCATGCGTGGCGCCTATGTGAACGGCTTTTATGAAATCGTGCCCATGAAGCAGGCGGAAAAGCTGACCCATGTGCGCGAGGACAAGGAAAGCATGATCAACGTGGCGGACATGCAGGGAATCCGCTTCTGCCTGGGGGGAGAGTGGTTTTCCCAATGGACGGGCACGCTGGTGGCATGCGAGCGCAGGCTGGATATGGATCGCGGAATCACCGAACGCCGCGTTACGTGGCGCTCGCCCCAGGGACGGGAGACCGCCCTTTGCTTCCGCCGCATGGCCAGCTTTGCGGAGCCGTCCCTGTTCCTGATCGACTGCGAAGTCACCCCGCTCAACTATGCGGGACAGGTGGAGGTGGAGAGCACCCACCTGGCACTGGTGAAAAACTATGCCAACCCCAATGATCCCCGCCTGGCGGGAGAAAGCGAATGCCACCTTGTTCCCACTGGCCACCTGATCGAGGAAGGGGCCAGCTACCTGAGCACGCGCACCCGCGTGAGCGGCCTGTCGCTGACCACCGGCGTAAAGCACGCCCTGACGCCAGCCGCGGAAGATGCGCGCACGGTCTATGACCCCGGGGCACACGCGGCCGCGTTCCATGCCTGCGTAACCATAGAACAGGGGCAAACGCTGCGGCTGCAAAAATACTGCGTCTTCTCCGATGAACGGCGGCATGGCGATACGCTTGCCGCCGCACGGCAGGCCATGGCCAGGAGCTTTGGCCAGGCGGACGCGCTCTACCGTGCCCAGCAGGATGCGCTTACAGCCTTCTGGGAAAATGCGGATACCACCATTCAGGGGGACAACGACAGCAACCTGTCCATGCAGTTCAACCTTTACCAGCTCTTTCAGTCCGCCGGGCGCGACGGGTTGTGCAGCATCGCGGCCAAGGGCCTTTCGGGGGAAGGGTATGAGGGGCACTATTTCTGGGATACGGAAATGTACATGATGCCCTTCTTCACCCTCACCATGCCGCAGCTTGCGCGCAAGCTCCTGGGGTACCGCTACCGCACGTTGGACGCGGCGCGGGAAAACGCCCGCCTGCTGGGGCATGGGAAGGGTGCGCTGTATCCCTGGCGAACGATTGCCGGACGGGAGTGCAGCGGATACTTCCTGGCAGGCACGGCGCAATATCACATTGTTGGGGATATTGCCTACGCGGTGGGCATGTACTACGACGCCACCGGCGACCGGGAATACCTGATTTCTGAGGGCGCGGAGCTGCTGCTGGAAACGGCGCGGCTGTGGATGGATGTGGGACATGTGGCGGAGGGCACCTTCCGCATCAACTGCGTGACGGGCCCCGATGAATACACCTGCCTGGTCAACAACAATTACTATACCAACGCATGCGCCAAAAACAATCTGGAGTTGGCGGTGCGCGCGGCCCACCTGCTGGAGGAGTGGGGCGCGTATGACCCGTGGGCAGCCCGTCTGGGCGTGACCCATGAGGAGCTGGACGCGTTTGCCCATGCCGCGGAAATCATGTACCTGCCTTACGACGAAACCCTGGGCATCAATCCCCAGGACGACAGCTTCCTGAAAAAGCCCGTGTGGGACCTGGCCGCAACGCCCCGGAAAAACTTCCCCCTGCTGCTCCACTACCATCCCTTGCAGCTGTACCGCTATCAGGTATGCAAACAGGCGGATACCGTGCTGGCACATGTGCTGTTTGAAGGCCTGGCGGATGCGGGCGTGCGTGAACGGTCCTTCCGGTACTATGAGAAGATTACCACCCACGATTCCTCCCTGTCCAACTGCATCTTTTGTATTGATGCCTGCCGTCTGGGCCTGCGCCAGGAGGCACGCGCCTACTTTGGCGACAGCGTGAAGACAGACCTGCTCAACACGCATGGCAACAGCAAGGACGGCATCCATACGGCCAACATGGGCGGTTGCTATATGGCGGTGGTCAAGGGATTTGCGGGACTGCGGCTGTGCGCGGACGGTGTGCGGATGGACCCCTTCCTGCCGGAAGGGTGGACCGGGCTCCAATTTTCTTTCCAGTACCGGGGAAGCAGACTGCGCTTCCAAATGGAGGGCGACACCTACAGCGTGCGCCTGCTATCCGGCGGACCGGTTTCGGTCTTTACCCGGGAGAAAGCCTTCCGCCTGGAACACCCGGGTGACGAAGCGGTGGGCAATACGCGCTAGAGGACGCAAAGAAGGGGCGCCCCCAAACCGGGAAAAGACCTTCCATGCCTTCTTGCATCAAGTCGAATGCCCCAGGGCCACGGTGCCAGGTTAAGCCGTTGCGGCGGCTGCCCCTATTGGAGAAAAATAAAGAAAGGGACTTGCGCGCCCGTTGGAGCTCGCTGATTGCGTACCTTCAACGCTACCACACGGACGCGCAGGTCTCATTTTTTTGTTACGGTACGTATGCCTTGCAGATTCACAGGGGGCATGGAAAGCCTACGCTTGTCCCCCACTCCTTGTGCTCAATGTATGCAGCGAGACGGGAGACTGCATGACGGTAGACACACGCGCGCACGCAAAAACGCTTCCTGACACAGGGAGAAAGCACTCCCTGGCTCAGAAAGCGTATCAGATTGTCAATACATTTTCGGGAGATGTCGGAGGGGGCCCAGCCCCTCCGACTTTCGTTTGTATCCAGCGGATTTGCCGGCTTCGCAGATCGTTGATTTTGCTTGCAAAATCAATTCCTTACAAATTCGGGCGACCTTTGGTTGAACGAATTTGCCACTTTTTCCACACGCTGAAGCCACCGGCTGAGCCGGCGGCTTCTTGGTCAGGCCTTGCAATGTAGGCGCATTTTTATACAGGGTTCAGCGGAAATGTCATAGACTTTCCAACAAGGAGAGATAAGCGGGCTTCACGCGCTCAAAATCGCCGCTTTCCGGGCACTGGATCGATACCGCATAACCTTTTTCGGGCAATATCGCGGTGATTTGGCCATAGGCGCCGTCTGCGCGGAACGCCCCCGGGTAGCCAAGCTTCCAGAACTGGTAGCCGTAACCACACAGCCAACGGTCTTCGGGACCTTCGGTGCTGATTTGCTTTGCTCCTGCGGCATGAACCCAGGCGGGGTCCAGAAGCTGCTGACCTTTCCAGCGCCCTTGCCCTAGGTACAGCTGACCCAATTTGATCATATTGCCAATGGTCAGATACAATCCAGAAGCCCCAAAGGAGTGTCCCATGGGGTCCATTTCCCAGGTGGGATATCCCATTTCCATGGGTGCGAACATTTTTTCAAATAGATAGGCAATCAGGGTTTTCCCGGTGGCTTTTTCCACCATGCGCCCGCAGAGATAGGTGTCCCCGTTGTTGTAGCAGTGCTGCGTTCCGGGCGCGCGAAGAAGGGGATGCGCAAACAGGTACTTGAGGTAATCCGGGAAACCTTCCCCAGCCCAGCGTTGATTCATCATCAGCAGCGGCTGACCAACACCGCTGGACATCATCAGGCAGTCCCGCAGCGTTACGCTGTCCCAGGCAGGATCAACATCTGCGGGTAGAGACTCCGGGAAGCATGCCGCAGGACGGTCGTCAAGAGACAAAAGCCCCTCGGAAATGGCGAAACCAACGGCGGTGCTGGTGAAACTTTTCGTATGGGAATAAATATTCCTGGCGAAGCCAGGCACGAAATGATGCTCAAACAGCAGCTGCTGTTCATCGGCCACGGCGATGGCTTCCACGCCCAACCTGTCTGCCTGTACCTGGGTTACAAAATCGAGCAATGCCTTTGTGTTCAAAGCGTTGAACCTCCCTTGCTGCCTGTATGGTGTTCATGGGTCCTGATGGGAAAAAAGCGCCCAGCCATCTGCTATGCCAAGTCACAATGCAGCAATACGCAGTCACAACCCGCCAGAGCAATTTCCAATACGGGGCCCCGCACACGCATGCTCCCGTCCGCATTGGTGAACAAAGCATGCTCTGGAAGTGTGCCTATGCGCGCAACCGGCAAGGTGAGGGTGGCGGATTCCGGATGAAAATGAAACGCTGCCAGGTAAATCCGGCCTGCATCCTGACGATAGAAGAACCGGCTTGCCTTTTCCCCATCATGATATTCAACGGGGAGGAAGGCTTTTCCTTCGCGCGCTATTTCCAGAAATTCACGTTCATCTGCGCCCTGTGCCCTGCCCGCAGCCCGACGCAGACGTGCCCGTTATGCTGACCGACCGAACCATCGCGCAGCGCATGCAAAAGCTCCTTGCGCAAATGGTCCGGGAAGGCTATGCAACATTGATAATCTATGGCGACGTGGAGCATAGCGGTAATTTCGAGTATCTGACCGGGTTTATGACCCGCTTTGAGGAAGGATTGCTGGTTTTGCATGCCGACGGCCGTGCCGCGATCCTGGTGGGCAATGAAAATATCAAGCTGGCCCGGCATTGCCGCATTCCGGCGTAGGTACTGCACTGCCCCATGCCGTCTTTGCCGAATCAGCCCATGACGGGCGAGCGCCCCCTGGAGGAACTCCTGCGGGATGCAGGCGTTCAGCTCCATCAGAAAACCGGTCTGGTGGGCTGGAAACGCTTTACCGGCGGTGACGGATGCAACGGGAAGCGTTTTGATTTGCCATACTTCATGGGTGATGCCATCCGCCAGGTGGCCGGCATGGATGCCATGGAAAACGCCACGGCGCTGTTTATCGGCCCCGAAGGTGTGCGCAGGACTAACACGGCCAATGAGATCGCGCACTATGCGTATGGCTCAGCGCTTGCTTCTGACGGCGTGCTTCGGGCAATGCAGGCAATCCGTCCGGGCATGCGGGAGCTGGAACTGGGCGGGCTCCTGCATGCCCATGGCCAGCGTTGCAGTGTGACCACCATATGCGCTGCGGGTCCCCGGTATGAGAAAGGGAACCTGTATCCGTCTGCCCGAACGGTAGCCCTTGGTGACCCGGTGTCCCTCACCTGCGGATACCGGGGTGGGCTGGCAAGCCGGTGCGCATATGCCGTGGCGTCGGCTGATCAGCTGCCACCTTCCCAGCGCGATTGTGTGGAGGCGCTGTCTGCGCCGTATTTCGCGGCGCTGACCGCCTGGCTGGAGAACTTCCGGCCGGGAATGAACGGCGGCGAACTGTATGCGCTGATCCAGGCAGTGCTTCCCCAGGAAACGTTCCGCTGGAACCTTTGCCCCGGGCACCTGACTGCGGAGGAAGAATGGCTTTGCAGCCCCATCTATGCGGGGCCCGCGGAAAAACTTCTCAGCGGTATGCTGATACAGCTGGACATCATTCCCTCCTTGCCAGGCTATGCGGGTACAGGCTGCGAAAACGGTATTGCCTTGGCGGACGCGACGCTGCGGGCGGCAATCCGCGCGGAATATCCCCAAATGCGGCAGCGTATGCAGGAACGCCGGCAATATATGCTGCATTATCTGGGCATACGTTTGCCGGAATGGGTGCTGCCCTTAAGCAGCGGCGTGGCCTATCTGCGCCCTTATTTATTGGACAAACAACGTGCGTTGACTTACAACCATGACGAAGAGGAATGCAAATGAGCATGCTGTACATTGGCGTTGACATCGGTGGCACAGCCACCAAATATGGGGTATTTACCGTGGAAGGGAAGCTGATAAGCAAGTGGGAGGCTCCCACTGCGCTGGGGCAGCATGGGAGCGGGATCCTGCCGGCAGTGGCCGGGCAGCTTACGTCCTGGGTTGCGTCCCATGGGTATGCCATGGAGCAGATTGACGGGGTAGGCGTTGGCATACCTGGACCGGTGCGGAATGATGGCAAAGTGGAACGCTGCGTCAATTTGGACTGGCATGATGTGGTCCCGGCGCAGGAGCTTTCTGCACTGCTCCAGGGGATTCCGGCGGCTGCGGGCAATGACGCCAACATGGCCGCCATGGGGGAATACTGGCAGGGGAGCGGCAAGGGATACCGCAGTGCTGTTTTTATCACGCTGGGAACAGGGGTAGGCAGCGGCATCATACTGGATGGGAAAATGATTCATGGGGCCAAAGGCCTTGGCGGAGAGGTTGGACACATTGTGGTGGACCCTACCGAGCCGGAGCAATGCGGGTGCGCGGGGAACGTACAGTGACCTTCGGATAATATGCGGTACTGCTGGCATCTCCTTCTCCTGCCCATTGACAAACTAATAGCATTAGTATACAATGAAACTAATGCTATTAGCAAGGAGGCAAATCTGTGTGCCCAAGCAAGGCCTAACGAAAGAAAGTGTAGTTCAAGCGGCGAATCAACTGATCGAGGAAAGCGGAATGGTCCGTTTTTCCATGGCAAAATTGGCGCAACGGCTGCACATCAAAACGGCATCCCTGTACAATCATGTGGAGAGTTTGGAGAAGCTGCTGGAATATGTAGGCGAAGATGCGGTTTCACAGCTTGTTGGGCTGGAAAATCAGGCAATTGCGGGCAAAGCGCAGGATGCGGCGCTGTTTGCCCTGGCAGAGGCCTACCGCACTTTTGCGCGGGAGCATAGCGAACTGTATCGGGTGATTATGTCCTTTCCCAAATGGGAGAACCCGACACTGGAGCAGGAGGCTGGCAAAATCGTCGCACCTTTTTTGCAAGTTTTGTCCAGCTATGGACTGACAAAAACGCAACAGTATCACTGGCAGCGGGTGTTGCGGGCAGTTATGAGCGGATTTGCCTTCCATGAGCAGGCAGGCGGTTTTGCTCATTTTCCCGTAAATCAAGACGAAAGTTTCCGCATCGCCATGCAATGCGTAGCCAATGGACTCCATGAAGCAGGAAGTGATAAGCCATGAAAACCAAGGAAGAAATTTTATTTGAAGAAGCCTTGTGGATTCCCAGAATGTGCAATATAATATGCGTAGGGCAAACGGTTTTGCCGTTTGCAG
>USCR01000123.1 GCA_900553295.1 uncultured Eubacteriales bacterium
CTGGTGAACAATGCCGGGGTGGCCCCCCTGAAGCGCCGGGACATCCTCGATATGGAGGAGGAGAGCTTCGACCGGGTGCTGGGGGTGAACCTCAAGGGCACGCTGTTCCTGTGCCAGGGCGCGGCCAAAATGATGCTGCGGGACAAGGCGCTGCTGACGGACTACGCCCCGCGGATCATCAACATCGGCAGCCTCTCCGCCTACACGGCCAGCACCAGCCGGGGGGAATACTGCATCAGCAAGGCCGGGGTGAGCATGGTGACCAAGCTCTTCGCCGACCGCCTGGCCCCGGCGGGCATCCCCGTGTTCGAGGTGCGTCCGGGCATCATCGCCACGGACATGACCCAGGTGGTGCACGAGAAGTACCAGCGCATGATTGACGAGGGCCTGCTGCCCGTGCCCCGCTTCGGCCAGCCGGAGGACGTGGCGCGGATGGTGCTGGCCTGCTGCTCGGGCCTGCTGGATTACTCCGCCGGGCAGGTGCTGGACGCGGACGGGGGCTTTGCCCTGAGGAGGCTGTGACCATGCGGGAAATCACATGCTTGACGGCGGTGGTGGGCTCCGGCTGCGCGGGGCTCAACGCCGCGGACTGGCTGGCCGCCCTGGGGGCGGAGGATGTGCTGCTGGTGACGGAGAACATGCGCTACGGCACCTCCCGCAACACCGGCAGCGACAAGCAGACCTACTACAAGCTCTCCCTGGCGGGCGGGGAGAGCGACAGCGTGGAGGACATGGCCCACACCCTGCACCGGGAGGACGTGGACGGGGACCTGGCTCTGTGCGAGGCCGCGGGGTCTGCCCAGGGATTCTTCAAGCTGGTGCAGCTGGGGGTGCCCTTTCCCTGCAACGAAATGGGGGAATTCGTGGGCTACCAGACCGACCACGACCAGCGCCGCCGGGCCTCCTCCGCCGGGCCCCTCACCAGCCGCTACATGACCCAGGCCCTGGAAAAAAGCGTCCTGGCCCGGGGGGTGCGGGTGCGGGAAAACCTGCTGGCCTACCGCGTCCTTACGGATGAAAGGGGCGTGTGCGGCCTGGAGTGCCTGGACCTTGGGGACAACACGGTGCTGCGCATCCGCTGCGCCCAGGTGATCCTGGCCACCGGCGGCCCCGCGGGCATCTATTTCAACCGGGTGTACCCGGAGAGCCAGTTCGGCATGAGCGGCATGGCCTTTGAGGCCGGGGCCGCGGGGGCCAACCTGGACTGCTGGCAGTACGGCCTGGCCTCGGTGGGCTTCCGCTGGAACGTCTCCGGCAGCTACCAGCAGGCCATTCCGCGATATGTGTCCGTGGACGCCCAGGGGGTGGAGCGGGAATTTCTGGCCCAGGCCATGGGGGAAAGGGAAGCCCTGCAAAACACTTTCCTGAAGGGCTATCAGTGGCCCTTTGACCCCCGCAAGGCGGAGGGTTCCTCCCGAGTGGATATCCTGGTGAAGGCGGAGGAGGACGCGGGCCGCCGGGTGTACATGGACTACACCCGCAACCCCGCGGGCTTCGCCCCGGAGAACCTCTCCACGGAGGCGCGGGAGTACCTGGAAAACTGCGGCGCGCTGCGAGCCACGCCCCTGGAGCGCCTGCGGGCCATCAACGCCCCGGCCATCGCCCTGTACCGGGATCACGGCATTGACCTTGCCACGGAGTACCTGGAAATCAGCGTATGCGCCCAGCACCACAACGGCGGCGTGCAGGTGGACTGCCACTGGCAGACCTGCGTGCCCGGGCTGTATGCCTGCGGGGAAGCGGCGGGCACCTTCGGCCATTACCGACCCGGGGGCACCGCCCTGAACAGCACCCAGGTGGGCTCCCTGCGGGCGGCCCGGCACATCCGTTACCATGGCCGCCCCTTGCCGGAGGCCCTGCCCCCCTATGTGCCGGTGGAGGTTCCCGCCGGGGACGCCCCCGCGCAGATGGTGGAGCTTCAGCGGGCCATGACCCGCTGCGCCGCCTTCCAACGGGATGCCGGGGCCATGAAGGCCCTGGCGGAGCGGGCCGGGGCGGTGCTTTCCCACGCCCGCCCCCTGACGGAGGGCGACCCGGACGCCGCGGCGCGCCTGCGCCTGCGGGACATGGCCCTGACCCAGCGGGAGGTGCTGGGCGCCATGGTGTACGATATGGAGCATCCCGGCGCCGGGGTGCTGGAAACCCGGGGGGGAGTCAGCCTGCGCCGCCCGGCGCGGCCCATCCCCCAGCGGGAACTGTGGTTTGAGCGCGCCTGGCGCGCCGACCGGGAAGAAAGGAAGGATCAGCCATGAGTATGGAACGGCCCAGGGTATTGGTGGTGGGCGCGGGCGGCTATGGCCGGGTGTATGTGGACGCGCTCCTGCGGGAGGACCTGGGCGCGGACCTGGCCGGGGTATGCGACCTGGCCCCTGATTTGCTGGAACGCGTCCCCGAGCTAAAGGAACGGCACATTCCCGTATACCGGGAGCTTGCCGATTTTTATGCCAGGGAAAGCGCGGACCTGGCGGTATTGGTGTCCCCGGTGCATTTTCACCGGGACATGACCCTGTACTGCCTGGCCCACGGCTCCCATGTGCTGTGCGAAAAGCCCCTGTGCCTCACCGCCGGGGAGGCGGAGGACATGGCCGCGGCGGCCAAGGCGGCGGGGCGGTTCCTGTCCCTGGGGTATCAGCTGGATTACCGCCGGGACGTGCTGGCCCTGAAGAAGGACATCCTGGCCGGGCGCTACGGCGCGCCCAAGCGCCTGGGCGTCTACCACGGCTACCGCCGGGGGGAGCGCTACTATGCCCGCAACGACTGGGCGGGCAAGGTGACCGTCCATGGCCGGGAGGTGCTGGACAGCCCCTTCACCAATGCCTGCGCCCATAATTTCCAGATGATGACCTTCCTCCTGGGGGACAGCCTGCGCGCCGCCTGCGGCGTAACGGGCCTGGAGGCGGAGCTGTACCGGGGCAATCCCCAGGTGGAAAACTTCGACATCGCGGCCCTGCGCTTTGCCACGGACTGCGGCGCGGAGCTGATGTACTTCACCGCTCACCCCATCGCCCCGGACGTGCTGGGGCCGCGGGGGGTGTTCGAGTTCGAGGAAGGGACCATCACCTTCGACAGCGAGGGCCCCTCCTTCCGCGCCCGGATGAAGGACGGCCGGCAGGTGGACTACACGGGCATCGCCCCGGGGCATCCCCTGCAAAAGCTGCTGGACGCCCTCCAGGCCGTGCGGGAGGGCGGCGCGCCCGTGTGCGGCGTGGAGGCGGACCGGGGGCACATCCGCGCGGTGCGCCTGGTGCAGGCCTGCCCCGTGGCCAACGTGCGGGAGGAGCTGTGTATCCCCTATACCCAGGAGGGACAGCGCTTCCTGCGGGTGGAGGGCATCGAGCAGCTGTTCAGCGACTGCCTGGACGCCTGGGCCCTGCCCGGGGAGCTGGGCCGGCGGCTGGATTAACGGCCCCAAAGGCGGGGGAAAGCTGGCGTTTCCGGCCGGTTTTCGCCCGCTTTTTCCGGCTTTGAAAAGGTCAAAAATTTTCTCCATTTTTTTGTAAAAAATCCACTTGATTTCCCGGGGAAGCCGTGCTATAACCAGTTGTCGCGCATGCGAGGAAGGAGGGGTTCCCATGGCAAGATCCGCCATGAAGGATTTAACCGTCGGTTCGCCCATGAAGCTGGTGTTCGGCTTTGCCGTGCCGCTGCTTTTTGGCTTTTTGTTTCAGCAGATGTACAACTTTGTGGATACGGCCATTGTGGGGCGCTTCCTGGGCTCGGCGGCCCTGGCGGCGGTGGGCGCCACAGGCTCGCTGAACTTTCTGATTCTTGGCTTTTGCATGGGCATCTGCTCAGGGTTCAGCATCCCCATTGCCCAGTCCTTCGGCGCCAAGGATGAACTGGAGCTGCGCCGCTATGTGACCAACAGCGTGTGGCTCTCCGCGGTCATCAGCGTGATCATGGCCGTGGTCACGGCCCTGGGCACCCGCACCATGCTCCAGTGGATGAACCCCCCCGCCGAGATCATCGACGACGCGGTGAGCTATATCCAGCTGATCTTCGCCGCCATTCCCGTGACCGTGCTGTACAACCTTTCCGGCGGCATCCTCCGCGCCCTGGGGGACAGCAAAACCCCCGTGTACTACCTGGTGCTGGCTTCCCTCATCAACATTGTGCTGGACCTGGCGTGCATCCTGTACCTGCACATGGGCGTGGCCGGGGCGGCCTTTGCCACGGTGGTTTCCCAGCTGGTGGCCGGGCTGGGCTGCGTGATCTCCATGAAGCGGCGCTTCCCCATCCTGAAATTCAGCCGGGAGGACTGGCGCTTCCGGCCCCTGTTTGCCCGCCGCCTTGTCAACATTGGCGTGCCCATGGGGCTGCAATATTCCATTACCGCCATTGGCTCGGTGGTATTGCAGATTGCCGTGAACGGCCTGGGCACGGTGGCCGTGGCCGCCGTTACCGCCGCCAGCAAGCTGAGCACGGTGTTCACCTGCGTCTTTGACGCCCTGGCCACCACCATGGCCACCTTTGCCGGGCAGAACATGGGCGCCAAGAAGCTGGACCGCATCCATCAGGGCTTGCGGGCCGCCAGCGTCATTGGCATTGTGTACTGCGTCCTTGCCTTTGTCATTATCTGGCTGGGCGGGCGGCAGCTCATCACCCTGTTTGTGGACGCCGGGGACGTGGAGGTGGTGGACAAGGCCTACCAGTTCCTGATGGTCAACGTGGCCTTCTACATCCCGCTACTGTATGTGAACATTGTGCGCCTGTCGGTGCAGGGCATGGGCTTTACCCGGGTGGCGGTGCTGGCCGGGTGCAGCGAAATGGTGGCCCGCATCCTGGTGGCCATGGCCTTTGTGCCCATGGTGGGCTTTGCCGCCGCGGCCTATGCCAGCCCCGTGGCCTGGATCTTTGCGGATGCCTTCCTGTTCCCCTGCTATTTCTCCATCATGCGCAAGCTGCGGCTGCGCATGTATCCCGCCGCGGAGAATACCGCGTCCGCGGCGCAGGCCTGAGTGCTTTTGTGAATCGTTCGCGTTTTCTGCTTGATGCAGGGGCGCGAACGATTTTTTTCTTTTGCATTCTCCAAAAACACAAACATTTTACAAAATAAGCGAAAATAGTTCGTATCGTTCTTGCCAAGGGACGGGCTTTGGGCTATAATGGCGCTGTACGTTTTTTGTTTTTTCTCCGTATTTGGCGGAACTGATCGTATAAGGAGGCAGCATCCATGACGGATTTGGAAATCGCCCAGGGCGCAACCATGCGTCCCATTTCCGATATTGCCCGGGCGGCGGGCATCCAGGAGGAAACCCTCTCCCCCTACGGGCGCTATATTGCCAAGGTGGACCCCGCGCCCTATGCCGCGCAGCCGGACCGGGCGCGCCTGGTGCTGGTAACGGCCATCAACCCCACCCCCGCCGGGGAGGGCAAGACCACCGTCAGCGTGGGCCTGGCCGACGGCCTCACCGTCCTGGGCAAGAAGTCCATGCTGGCCCTGCGGGAGCCGTCCCTGGGGCCGGTGTTCGGCATGAAGGGCGGCGCCACCGGCGGCGGCTATGCCCAGGTGCTGCCCATGGAGCAGATCAACCTGCACTTCACCGGGGACCTGCACGCCATCACCAGCGCCAATAACCTCCTGGCGGCCATGGTGGACAACCACATCCAGCAGGGCAACGCCCTGGGCATTGACCCCCGCCGGGTAACCTGGCGGCGGTGCATGGACGTGAACGACCGCCAGCTGCGGCAGATCGTTTCCGGCCTGGGCGGCAAGGGCAACGGCATGCCCCGGGAGGATGGCTTTGACATCACCGCGGCCAGCGAGGTCATGGCGGTATTGTGCCTGGCCCGGGACCTGGCCGACCTGAAGGCGCGCCTGGGTCGCCTGGTGGTGGCCCGCACCTTTGCCAACAGGGCGGTGACCGCCGCGGACCTGAAAGCCGACGGCGCCATGACCGCCCTGCTCCGGGACGCCCTGCAGCCCAACCTGGTGCAGACCATTGACGGCACCCCCTGCCTGATGCACGGCGGGCCCTTTGCCAACATTGCCCACGGCTGCAACAGCGTCATTGCCACCCGCACGGCCATGAAGCTGGCGGATTATGTGATTACCGAGGCGGGCTTCGGCGGCGACCTGGGTGCGGAGAAATTCCTGGACATCAAGTGCCGTCAAAGCGGCCTGTGGCCCGACGCCATTGTGCTGGTGGCCACCGTTCGCGCCCTGAAGCATCACGGCGGCTGCCCCAAGGAGCAGCTGAACCAGGAGGGCCTGGACTACCTGGACAAGGGCATGGCCAACCTGCTGGCGCACATTGACCACATCCAGCACGTATGGAAGCGCCCGGTGATTGTGGCCATCAACCGTTTCAGCGCGGACACCCCCGCGGAGATGGACCGCATCCGGGAGGCCTGCCGGGCGGTGAACGCCCCCTGCGAGCTGTGCGACGGCTGGGCCAAGGGTGGCCGGGGCGTGACGGAGCTGGCGCAGCTGGTGGCCGACACCGTGGACGCCCAGCCCAAGGCGGAGCCTTCCTACACCTATCCGGACGACATGCCCCTGAAAGAGAAGATTGAGACGGTGGCCCGGCGCATTTACGGCGCGGAGCGGGTGACCTTTGGCCCCGGGGTGCTCAAGCAGCTGCAAAGCCTCACGGAGGAGGGCTGCGGCGGGTATCCGGTATGCATTGCCAAGACGCAGTATTCCTTCTCGGACAATCCCAAGCTGCTGGGAGCGCCCAAGGGTTTCACCCTGAACATCCGCGCGGTGCGGCTGTCCGCGGGCGCGGGATTCATTGTGGCCTTTGCGGGGGATATTATTGCCATGCCCGGGCTGCCCAGGGTTCCCGCTGCGGAGGGCATTGATGTGGACGCCCAGGGGAAGATTACCGGGTTGTTCTAAAAAATCATTGAAATACCATGCAAGAAAGCGCGGCGGGAGGAACGCCGCGCTTTTTTGCGTTGCGGGGAAGGAACGTCTTTGCCTTCCGCAAGGCAGGTACATCTTGTGCAGATTCCCATTTGCCGCAAAGGGCCGAAGGTTTCCAAAGGGCGACCGGAAAGCCCTTTGGTCGCGCCCGCAGGCG
>USCR01000124.1 GCA_900553295.1 uncultured Eubacteriales bacterium
CCGCCTGATGGTGAGGAGAAGATTGTGAATGTATAAGGTATGTGTGCGGCCACGCATAGTGCGTGGCCGCGCTTTTTGGATGGGTGAGAGGAGGGGGAGGAAGACGGTTGCTTGCTGGCAACTTTTTGGCAACTTTTTCTGTGGAAAGGGTGAGGGATTGGAGGCGGGGGATGGCGGAAATACTTGACTTTGGGGGCGTGAAGGAGGGCGGGGGTACAAGTAGGAGTAAAAGCTCATCCTTACACGCCTCCTTGTTTTGGCTTCCCTGTGGGGAGCCTTCACAAGCAGGATATGCGCTCGGCACGGGGAGGTGCGGCAGGATTTTTCTCTGTGTTCGTCAGATGAATTTTTACAAAAGTGTTTCCAGCAGACGGAAAAGTGTGCTATAATGCAAAATGGATTGTCTTACGAATACCGCGCAAAAAGTGCGCCGGCGTTCCAGAGAGGTCCCGCGGCACGAAAAAATGCCGTGTAAGCAAGGGGTACGGCGGGAGGCGTAATATGGAAGCCATCATACTTGCATCGGGTTCGCCACGGCGCAGCCAGATCCTCACGCAAATGGGCGTCGCTTTCGAAAAGCACGCGGCGGAGGTGGATGAACACTGCGCGCTGGGTGCGCGGGAAGCTGTGGCGGAGCTAAGCCAGAGAAAGGCGCAGGCGGTGGCCGCGCAGTTTCCTGGACGGGTGGTGCTTGCGGCGGATACGCTGGTGGCGCTGGATAACCAACCGCTGGGAAAACCAAAGGATGAAGAAGACGCCTGCCGGATGCTGGAGCGGCTATCCGGGCGAGAGCATCAGGTATATACCGGCATTTGCGTCATGGATGCCCAAGGCAGAGCATTCCATGACATTGATGCCTCTGACGTATGCTTTAGGCGATTGACAAAAGAAGAGATCCGTGCCTATGTGCAAACCGGCGAGCCCATGGATAAGGCGGGCGCGTATGCGCTCCAGGGCGGCGCGGGACCGTGGGTAACGGAAGTGCGGGGAAGCCGTTCCAACGTAATTGGCTTGCCATGGGAATTGACGCGCAAACTGCTGCTGGCAGCGGGCGTGGAAGTTCCCGTGACCAAGGAACAGGATGGGATGATGAAACATGGCGCTGATAGCACCTGAAATCGGTATTGATCTGGGAACATCCAATACCATGGTATACGTCCGCGGGCGGGGCATTGTGGTGAGCGAACCCACCATCGTGGTCATTGATGGCGACAACAAGCACAATGTGCGGGCAGTGGGCGACGAGGCGGAGATCCTGCTGGGGCGCACGGGAGACAAGCTGGTGGCGGTGCGTCCCCTGAAGGCGGGAAGCATTGTGAACTTTGATATGGCGGAGATACTGCTCCGGTATTTCATCCGCAAGGCCATTGGCGTGAGCCACGTGATTAAACCCAAGGTACTGGTGAGCGTACCGTGCACCCTGCCCATGGTGGCCCGCAAGGCGGTAACGGAAGCGGCAACCCTGGCGGGGGCAAAAACTGTATACCTGATTGAGAAACCCTTTGCGGCGGCCATTGGTTCCGGTTTGCCGGTCTACGAGCCCATCGGTTCCATGGTGGTGGATATCGGTGGAGGCACCACGGATGCCGCGGTAGTCTCCCTGGGCGGGCTGGTAGTGGCTCAGTCCATTCAGGTGGGCGGCATGAAAATGGACGAGGCAATCGTTAATTATATTAAGAAGGAATTCCAGGTGATGATCGGCGAGCGCACGGCGGAGGACGTAAAGCTGGATCTGGCCTCCGCCGTTCCGCTGAATGATCAGCGCCGGGTGAAGATCCGGGGACGGGCCGTGAATTCGCCCATTCCCCAGGATATTGACTTTACCACCGCGCAGGCGGCGGAAGCCATCAAGGAGCCCTGCATGGCCATTCTGGCGGCCATCAAGTGGGTGCTGGAACGCACGCCGCCGGAACTGGCCGCGGACGTTATGCGTGGTGGTATCCATCTGACCGGTGGCGGTTCCCAGCTGTTTGGCCTGGATCAATATATTGCCACGGAGCTGGGCATTCCCGTACTTCTGGCCAAGGAACCTACGGATTGCGCAACGTTGGGGCTGGGCTACTTGGTAGAGAATCTTCAGCTGCTCCAGTCCATTGGGAAACAAGGCTTTATGCAGATGGAGTAAAAGCGGCAACACGGAGGTAAGCAATGGCGAAAGATACGCAGCGACGCTTCCTGGGAAGGGATCAGCAGGCGCATGAGCGCGGGAACGGTGGATTTCACCTGTTTCAGCGAAAGGAAACCACTGGGCAGACAGATCAGGACAGGGTTTCCGAGGACTCCGGCATCAAAACATCGGGGCTGGAGAGCATGGCGGAACCACGCCTGGAGGACGATGCCGAAACGTCCAAGTCCACGGTGCATGAAGCTGGCGGCCTGGAGCGCATGATGGACGACCGGGGCGATGAAGATATTTCCGAAGAGGACCTCCGGCTGGATGACCGTTTCCTGGATGAAGAGTTTTTGGAGGATGACGGCGAAAGAAACGTCGTGCGCCGCAGGGTGAAAAAGCCCAAGCGCACTGGCGTGCGCGCCACAAAGGTTCGAAAGAAAAAGCGCGAGATGCCCGGGTGGATGCGGCGAACGGCCATTGCACTGATTACAGTGGTGCTTTTGCTGCTGCTGGCGGTTATGATTCTGTCGCGGGTTATCGCCGGCGATGAGAACACGTCCGACACACTCAAAGCGGCGGCGGCGGCGCCGGAAGGTGTTATTGCTCGGATTGTTACCCCGGTGCAGTCGCTTTTTTCCAGCTTTACGGAGAGCATCGCAGGTTATTTCCGTACGCTGAAGCTCAGGGCGAACATCGAAACGGAATACAACAATCTCCGTGCGGAAAACGAACGCCTGGTTTACGAGGCCATGCTGGCGGAGGAGCTGCAACAGAAGCTCTCCACGTATGAGAACATGTTTGACGAAATCTCCGCCAACGAGAGCATGAATCCCATTACGGCTACGGTGATCGGCCGGGCGGACGGCAATTATTTCTCTACCTTTACCATTAACCGCGGTACGCGGGACGGGGTGGAGGACTATATGGCCGTAACCATCTCCGGTGCCTTGATCGGCTATACGGAGAACACCAATGAAACCAGTGCCCAGGTGCGCACCATCATTGACGGGGAAGCATCCATTGCCGGGCTGATTCAGTCCAGCCGGGATCAGGGTACCGTGCGTGGTACCTTGAGCATTGACGGTACACCCATGTGCCGTATGTATTACCTGCCGGAGGATCACTTGCCCCGGCCTGGGGATACGGTGGTTACTTCGGGGGTAGGAATGTCCTTCCCCAAGGGAATTCCCATTGGTACGGTACGTGAATCCACCCGGGGTATGGAGGCCAACAAGCAGTACATTGTGGTGGAGCCCATGGCGGATTTTGAGCATATCGAATATGTAATTGTATTGCGCTACAAGCCCACAGCGGAGGCGGTTCAAGGCCGGGAAAACACTACGGACATTGAGTTTGTGCCCCTGGCAACCCAGCGCCCCGTGCCCACCCTCCGCATCGGCGGCAACAGTTCTTTCTATGGCACCACGGCTGCGCCCAATCCTGACGAAACACCGTCGCCGACCCCGAGTCCCACGCCGTCGCCTACCCCCAGCCCCACGCCCACCAGTGTGCCCCTGGTTACGCCGGAGGACACCGGCCCGGTGTATGAGTACGTGGTGGTGGACAACGCGGACGAGTCGGCAACTGACACCCCGGAACCCACTGATACGCCCACACCTTCTCCCACGCCTTACATTACCCTTGCACCTGAGGACCTGACCTGGGAGGAGGACTGAGGAAATGATCGGCATGCTTTGGCGGGGCGGGCGCAGGTTTGTCTACTTTATGATCGTGGTTGTACTGGGGTACCTGTGCCAGGTCTGCGTGATGCCGTATCTGGCAGTGAACGGCGTAACGGCCAGCATGCTTTTTGCCGTAACGGCCATTGTGACGGTCTGTTACGGCAAGCTGCGGGCCTTCTGGGTGGGCGCCTGGTACGGCATCGTAATGGAGATTATGCTGCCGAGCATTACGTTTTTTAACCTGCTGCTGTATCCTGTGGCGGCGATTTTCAGCTCACTGCCCTTTGCGGATAAAAGCGATAAACGCCTGGAATACGAACGCAGCGTCAACAAGCAGGCAAAGAACATGAACCCATATCTACGCACGGTATTATGCGCCGGATTGAATACCTTTATCTATGAACTGATCAATCTGGTGTATGTGAGTTTGGGCGGTACGGCGCTAACGCCGGATCACCTGGGCCGGGCGGTGCTGGACCTGCTGTTAACCATGGCGCTGGCGGCGGTACTGATGCTGCCTGTGCGCCGGTTTCTGGGCTTTGGCCGCAAGAAAAAGGCCGTTGCGCAACCGGCGGCCTAAACCTGAGGAAATGGCGCTCGCCATTGCTGCAAGGATAGGGAAGAACAGTTTTTCTACTGGGGCGTATGGATGCTCCGGAAAGGAGGAACGATGTCAAAACTCAAGCCTGGCATGAGAGCACGTTACATCATTTTTGTTGTAGCGGTTTTCGGCATGTTTGCGTATCTGACCTATGGACTGGTACAGTTGCAGCTGGTACAAACCGAGGAGTACAGCGAAACAGCCGAAAGCCGGCGCACCAAAACGATTGCCCTGCGGGGCAAACGCGGCATGATAACCGACGCGGATTCGGTGATTCTGGCCAATGACGAGTATATATACAACGTGACCTTCTACAAGGATGCGTCTTCCCTGACGCGGGCGCAATACGCGGTATTTAGCCAATCCATTGTGGATACCATTGAAATCATTGAGCGCAACGGCGGTGAGCTGAGCGTTGAATTTGTGATTGCGCGGGACCCGGAAACCAATGAATGGGTGTTTGACTTTGGGTCCGGCGTCAGCGAAAGCGTGCTGGCCACCCGCGAGGAGCAGTGGCGCTCCAACCATTACTTAACCAATACAAACACCTATGCCACAGCGGAAGATTGCCTGAATACCCTGAAGAAGCGCTTCCGCCTGGCCAATACGCAGGCCGAAGCAGACATGTGGGCGGCCGAGGAAGAAGCCGAGGGCCTTAGCTACGCAGAAAGCCTGGTGGTGGATGAAACCACCATGCTGAAGGTCATGGCCGTTTATTCTGAAATGCAGATGAACGTGTTCAACTCCCAGCCCATTACCATTGCGGAAAACGTGAAGTATGAAACGGTCATCGAGGTGGAGACGCGCTCCATGAACCTGGCCGGCATGGAAATCGCCGTGGGTACCAAGCGCGTGTATCCCCGCAGTACTCTGGCCGCGCAGGTAATCGGCTATATTGGCGCCATTCCCAGCCAGTCCAGCTGGGAGACTTACCAGGCCAAAGGTTACAGCTATAACGACAAAATCGGGCGCGACGGCATTGAAAGTTCCATGGAGGACTGGTTGACCCAAAACTCCTCCTTGAAGCAAGGCAGCCGCGTGGTGGAGCGGGACAACTATTCCCAGATTGTCCGGGAACTGAGCTATACCGAGCCCCAGGACGGCAATAACGTGAAATTGACCCTGATTGCCAGTTACCAACAGCAGGCGGAACGCGCCATTGCCGATAACGTGGCGCGGACCCGTGACCGGCAGGAAGAACTCATGGTGGATGAAGGCTGGCTGGAAGACAACAAGACCGACATCGCCGGCCGAAACTGGGAAAAGTATCCGCTGGCTCTGGCCGAGCATGGCGTAATGCTGGTGCTGGACATGGAGGGCCGTGTGCTGGCCATGGCCAACTATCCCACCTATGACCTGAACGCACTGGTCGCCGCCGGGGACGAGGCCATGGATATCTTGAGTGACCCGCGCAACCTGCTGATGAACTATGCCATCCATGCCCGCGGCACCCCTGGCTCCATCTTCAAGATGGTTACCGGTATTGCGGCGCTGGCGGAAGGTGAGCTGCTGCCCACGGAGCGAATCAGCGATATGGGTTACTTCACCCTGTACAACAAGGATAAGTCCACTGCTCCCAAGTGCTGGATCAATCAGAATTCCCTGTATCAGCACGCGAACCAGACCATCGTGGAGGGACTTTCCCACTCCTGCAACTATTTCTTCTATACCCTGGGCAGCCGCCTGGGCGAGGAACGGCTGTATCGGTATGCATCGCTGCTGGGATTGACCAGCAAAACCGGACTGGATCTGCCTGGCGAAGTGCGCAGCGTGGTGGGCTGCCAGACCAGCCTGTATGACACCACCAAGGCCATGAATGAAGCCAGCCAGGATACCTCCTTACCCATTATCGTTTTTAACTCCATTAAATCGCACCTGAAAAACTGTGGCGCGAGCCGCGGCATGGAGTATACGGACGAGCGCCTGAGCGCCTGTGCGAAGCGGTTGATGGACATGGCGGTGAACTACCCTGAAACTGAATGGCTGGACAACATGCGCACCATCCTCATGGAAGAGTTGAACATGACCAAAGAAATGGTGTACTTGCAGACGGTTATCGGTGACACGTACAACTACATGAACGACATCAAGTGGGGCGGCGCCCAGACCATCCTGACGGCCATCGGCCAGTCGGTTACGGTGCTGACGCCGGCGGCGGTTGCCCGCTATATCTGCGCGGTGGCAAACGGTGGCAAGGTATACAACCTGAGCATCGTGGACGCCATTACCAGCCCGGAGGGCGAGATCCTCTCCCAGCGCAGCCCCACGCTGATCAACAACCTGGATTACCCGGAGTACTGGGACTTGATTCATCAGGGGATGAAGGGCGTGGTTGACGAATCTGGTACTGCGAAAAAGCACTTCAGTGGCTGGGAATATCAGGATCAGATTGCCGCGAAAACAGGTACGGCTGAAGTTACGACCATTGACCTGGAAAACAATGCGTGGTTCGTTGCCTTCGCTCCCTACGAAAATCCGGAGATTGCCGTGGCGGTGTTTATCCCCAACGGTTATTCCGGTGGTGAAGCATCCCCCGCGGCCAGGGACTTTATCGACTGGTATATGAAGCAAAAAGACCTGCGCACCACTGATTACACCCTGCCCAGATCGGAAGAGC
>USCR01000125.1 GCA_900553295.1 uncultured Eubacteriales bacterium
AGAAAACTACGCAGCCACTGATCCGCTAAAGAAAGAACCTTCCGTTCCCCTAGCCTGTAATGCCTCCCACAAGTAATTGGACCGAAGGTTTCCAAAGGGCGATCGGAAAGCCCTTTGGTCGCGCCCGCAGGCGCGAAACCCTCTGCGCTCGCAAAAAAGATATAGCAAAATACCTTGCCAACAATCTGAAAGGCCGTGCCCCCGCAATCAGGGGCACGGCCTTTCATACCACCTTCCTTGTCACCGAATGAAATTGGTGGCAATTTTCGGATTCTCCGGGGGTTCCAGCCCCTGCTTGCGGGCCAGATCAATGCACTTGATGAGCCAGGCCATGTTCTTGCCCAGATTGGTCATGGTCTGCAAGCCCTCCGCGTCCTGGGCGGCCTCCTCCGCGGCGTTGCCGTGGATGTTGTTCCAGTAGGTGGAGGATACCACCGGCATGCGGTTGATGGTGAAATACTTGTTGATCACGTCAAAGGACGCGGTGGTACCCGCCCGGCGGGCACTGAGCACCGCGGCCCCGGGCTTGCAGGCGAAGTTCTTTCCCGCGGAATAGAATACCCGATCCAGCACCGTCAGCAGCCGGGCGCTGGGATGGGCATAGTACACCGGGGAGCCAAAGATGAACCCGTCGCAATCCTTGGCCTTGCGGGCAATCTCGTTGACAATGTCGTCAAAGACGCACTGGCCCGTCTTGCGGCAATGGCCGCAGGCAATGCAATCCGCCATGGGCGCGTTGCCCAGGAAGATGGTTTCCGTTTCGATGTCCTCTTCCTCGATGGCCTTGGCCGCCTGGCGCAGAGCTAGGGCCGTGCAGCCGTCGGGATGGGAACTGCCGTTGAGCAGCATCACTTTCATCTGCATTCTCCCCTTTCGGTAAGGCTTAGAAGTTCCGGCTCATGTCGTACTTGGCGTAGAATTCCTTGCGGAAGTCCAGGAAGCGGTCCTCCGCAATGGCCTCACGGACGCGCTCCATCAGCCGGATGAGGAAGCGCAGGTTGTGGATGGACAGCAGCCGCCCGCCGGTGATCTCCCCGGCCTTGATGAGGTGGCGCACATAGGCCCGGCTGAAGTGGGTGCAGGCGTAGCAGTCGCACTCCGGGTCGATGGGGCCGAAGTCCCGAGCGTACTGGGCGTTGCGCACCACCAGGCGGCCGGCGCTGGTCAGGGCCGTGCCGTTGCGGGCAATGCGGGTGGCCAGCACGCAGTCGAACATGTCGATGCCCCGCAGCACGCCTTCGATGAGGCAGTCCGGGGTGCCCACACCCATGAGGTAGCGGGGCTTGTGCGCGGGCATGTAGGGCATCATCTCTTCCAGCATTTCGTACATGATGGGCTTGGGTTCGCCCACGCTCAGGCCGCCAATGCCGTAGCCGATGAAGTCCATGTCGCTGAGGGTCTTGGCGCTCTCAATGCGCAGATCCTTGTAGAAGGCGCCCTGCACAATGCCGAACAGCGCCTGATCCTCCCGGGTGTGGTGTTCCTTGCACCGCTGGGCCCAGCGGTGGGTGCGCTCCATGTTCACCCGGGCGGTCTCGTGATCGCAGGGATAGGGGGAACACACGTCAAAGGCCATGGCGATGTCCGCGCCCAGCTTCTGCTGGATGTCCATGGAGGTCTCCGGGCCGATGAACTGCCGGGAGCCGTCCAGATGGCTCTGGAAGGTGACGCCCTCCTCGGCAATGGTGCGGATGCCCGCCAGGGAAAACACCTGGAATCCGCCGCTGTCGGTGAGGATGGGCTTGTGCCAGTCCATGAAGCGGTGCAGCCCGCCGGCCTCCGCCACCAGGTCCTCCCCGGGACGCAGGTGCAGGTGGTAGGTGTTGCTCAGCAGAATCTGGGTGCCGATTTCCTCCATCTCCCGGGAGGTCATGGCCTTCACCACCGCGGCGGTGCCCACGGGCATGTAGATGGGGGTCTGGATATCCCCGTGGGGGGTATGCAGCACGCCCAGCCGCGCCCCGGACTGGGCGCAGGTGTGAATCAATTCATAGGAAAAGGGTTGGCTCATGCGTTCGCTCCTTGCTTGGTATTACCGGTAGGTTGTCCCGCCCATGTCCAGCAGATCCCGGTACAGCGTCCAGATGCCCCCGTAGGGCACATCGTAGAAGGTCATGGGTTCTTTGGTAATGGGGTGGGTAAAGGTCAGCTTGTAGCCCCACAGGGCAATCTGCTGGCCGGGAATGCCGTGGCCGTAGCGGTTGTCCCCCCACAGGGGCGCGCCGGCGTGGGCCATCTGCACGCGAATTTGGTGGTTGCGCCCGGTCTCCAGGGAAATGGCGCACAGGGCGGTGCCCTCCCGGCGCTCGATGCACTCCCCGTGGAGGATGGCCTCCTGGGCGCCCTTCACGTCCGCCTCGCAGACCTCCACCCGGTTGAGCCGGGAGTCCTTCACCAGATAGTCTGTGAGGGTGAAGCTGTCTTGCACGGGGCCGGTGACCACGCACAGGTATTCCCGGCCCATTTCATGGGTGGCCACCTGGGCGGAGAGCCGCGCCGCCGCCTTGCTGGTGCGGGCGAATACCATCAGCCCGCCCACGGGACGGTCCATGCGGTGTACCAGGCCCAGATAAACCCGGCCGGGCTTGGCGTACTTCACCTTGATATATTCCTTCAGCTCGGTGAGCATGTCCGTGTCACCGGTGCGGTCGGCCTGGGAGAGCATGTTCGGGGGCTTCACCGCCACCAGCACATGGTTATCCTCATAAACGATACTAGGCACGGAACCACCGCCCCGTGGCCCCGCAGGGCAGCACGCCTCCGGTGCTTACGGGCAGGCACAGCTCCTGGCTGTCCACCTGGCCACCGAAGCGGGAGACCACGCACTTTTCCATGATGTTGCTCAGCACGCTGGCCTGGAAGCCCGTGGTGTAGCTGTTCACCAGGAAGAACAGCGGCTCCGGGCTGAGCACCTGGGCGCAGGTGTCGATGAGGCCGTAGAGCTCGTTTTCCAGCTTCCACACCTCCCCGGAAGGGCCGCGCCCGTAGCTGGGCGGGTCCATGAGGATGCCGTCGTAGCTGTTGCCCCGGCGAATCTCCCGCTGCACAAAGCGCAGGGCGTCCTCCACAATCCAGCGGCAACTGGTCTCCGGCAGCTGGGAGAGCTCGCGGTTTTCCTTGGCCCACTGGACCATGCCCTTGGCGGCGTCCACGTGGGTCACATGGGCCCCCGCCTGGGCGCAGGCCAGGGTGGCCCCGCCGGTGTAGCCGAACAGGTTCAGCACCCGCAAATCCTTGCGGCCGCTCTGCCGCAGCTTCTCCGCCATCCAAACCCAGTTGGCCGCCTGTTCCGGGAAAAGCCCCGTATGCTTGAAACCCGTGGGCCGCACATAGAAGCGCAGTGCCTCATGGGCGATGACCCACTTCTCCGGCAGGCGGGAGAAGAACTCCCACTCGCCGCCGCCCTTGTCCGAGCGGTGGTACCAGGCCTGGGCCTGCCGCCACAGGGCAGGGTCCGCCTTGGGCCAGATGGTTTGCGGGTCGGGGCGGCGGAGAATCACGTCGCCCCAGCGCTCCAGCTTTTCGCCGTCGCCGGTGTCCAGCACTTCAAAGTCCTTCCAGGTGGTGGTGAGGAACATAGGGGCCTCCTTTGCGTTTTATGGGGCGGCTGCTCACAGGCGGGGCAGCACGTCCCGGTGCAGTTCGATGAGCTTGTCCGCCACGTCCTGGAGGTAGAGCCTGTCCAGGCCGTCCAGGGCGGGGTCGGTTTCAATGGCTTCCCGGAGCGCGCCCCGGTCTCCGGCGGCGGCGCGGGCCACCAGGCGGTTGGTTTCGTCCACCGCCCGCAAAATGTCCGCCAATGCCTCGGGGACCCGGTGGGCGGGGGATACGTCCTCCCCGGCGCGCAGGGTCAGTTCTGCCTCTATGATAGCATGGTTTTCCAGCTGTGGCAACACGCCGCGGTTGCGCCGGGTCACGGCGGCCATGCGCAGGTCCGTCCCCCGCAAAAGCGCCAGGGCCAGCTGCACGGGCCGCTGGGCCGGGGCCTTCGACAGCAGCACCAGCTGGGCCATCATGCCCTCCCGGCTGTCCGCGCCCTTGCTGGCGATGGTGTTCATGTGCAGGATGCGTTCCTTGCGCTGCTCCACGCTCTCCCCAAAGGAGGGTTCCGCCTCGGGGATGAAGTCCGGCTGGGCGGGCAGGAACTCCGCGTGGTCGGTGACCTTGCCCATGGGCAGCGCCCCGTACCAGTCCAGCCAGCGCCGGGCCAGGCGGCCCAGGTCGCCCTTGCGGGCGATTTCTTCCGCCGCGGGGAGCAGGTCGGCGCCGGTGGCGGCGTCCCGCAGGGAAAGCAAAAAGGCGAAGCCCGGCAGGCCGGCGATGTCCGCCGTAACCGTGGCAGGCTTGCGGTGCAGGGCGTGGCACAGGCCCTCCAGGCCGTTGGCCCCCCGCAGAGGCGTGGGCCCCAGGCCATAGCAGCGGAAGCCCGCGTCCGCAAATACCGCGCAGATGCGCCCCATGGGCTGAGCCAGGTTCATCACCAGGGCGTCGGGGCAGGCATAGGTCATTTCCTCGCACAGGTCGAGAACCTTATTCCCACCCCGCAGGGCGTGCATCAGCCCGCCCAGGCCGCCGTTTACCCGCGCCTGGTCGGAGAGGCCGGGGTCCTCCTCGCTGGTTCCGGCCAGGGCGTCTCGGTCCATGCGGAAGCGGCTGGCGGGCATGCAGTCCCCGGCGTAGATGACGCAGTCGGCCTCCTCCAGCACCTGGGGCAGGTCCTCGCTGACCAGCGCCCGGCCGCCCAGGCCGCGCTTTTGATAAATGGCGTCCATGTACCCCTGCAAAACCCCCTGCATGGCGGGGTTGTTTTCATAAACCGCGGTGTCCGCCCCCTCGTTGCCCGCAAAGAGCAGGTCCGCCAGCAGGGTGGGCAGCAGCATGGGAATGTCCTGGCCAATCAGGGCAAATTTCATCGGATACCTCCCGAAAAGAGGGGGGAGGCGCTACGGACGCGGTCCGCCTCCTCCCCCCGATGGTTGCGTGTGTTTACTTGCGGATGGCGATGGTCGCCTTTTCCCCGTTGATGTCCCATTCCTTGGTGATCCAGTCCTGGGCGGGAGCTTCCCGGGTCAGGGACAGGGCCAGCACGCCCCGCATAATCATATCCCGGCCCATGTCGAGGGCAGCGGCCAGCTTGTCGCCGCACTGGCAGCGCACCTGGATGCGGTCGGTGACGTCGTAGCCCGCTTCCTTGCGCATGGTCTGCACCTTGCTGATGATCTCCCGGGCGTAGCCTTCGTCGATGAGGTCCTGGGTCAGGTTGGTGTCCAGCACCACGGTGACGCCACGGTCCTGCTGGGCCATGAAGCCCGGCTTCTGGGTGGGCTCGGTGAGCACGTCGCCGCCGCTGAGCTCCACCTGGGTGCCGTCCAGCTCAAAGCGCACGGTCTCTCCGGCGGCAAAGGCGTCCACCACCTCGTTGCCGTCCAGGGTTTGCAGGTGCTGGCCGATCTTGCCCAGGAGCTTGCCGTACTTGGGCCCCAGGGTGCGCATCTGCGGCTTGAGCTTGTAGGAGGTGAAGGCCCGGGCATCCTCGGTGAAGATGACCTGCTTCACGTTCAGCTCGTCCTTGCACAGGTCGCTGTAGGCGCTGTCGAAGCTGGCGCCCTTCACGTACAGGGCGGCGGCGGGCTGGCGCACCTTCATGTTGGCGGCGTTGCGGCAGGCGCGGCCCAGCTGCACCACGGCCAGCAGGGCGTCCATCTGCCGCTCCATGTCCTGGTCCACCCGGGCGGTGTCGCAGGCGGGGAAGTCGCACAGGTGCACGCTCTCCGGCGCGCCGGGGACGTTGTTTACCACCAGGTTCTGGTAGATTTCCTCGGCCATGAAGGGCACGAAGGGGGCGATGACCTTGCTCAGGGTTACCAGCACGTGGTACAGGGTGGCGAAGGCCGCTTCCTTGTCCCCGGCCATACCCTTGCCCCAGAAGCGCTCCCGGCCACGGCGCACATACCAGTTGGACAATTCGTCCACAAAGTCCTCAATGGCGCCGGCGGGCTCGGTGATGCGGTAGGCGGTCAGGTCCGCGTCCACCTTGGCGATAAGGCTGTTGAGCTTGGAGAGGATCCACTTGTCCATCAGGCTCAGCTCCACCTTTTCCAGCGGATGAGCCGCGGGGTCGAAGCCGTCGATCTGGGCGTACATGGCAAAGAAGGCGTACACGTTTTGCAACGTGCCCAGGAACTTCCGCTGGCCCTCCTGCACCGCTTCCTCGGAGAAGCGCTTGGGCAGCCAGGGGGCGGTGGTGGTGTAGAAATACCAGCGCAGGGCGTCCGCGCCGAACTTGTCCAGCATCTGGAAGGGGTCCACCACGTTGCCCAGGTGCTTGGACATCTTGCGGCCCTCGGCATCCTGGACGTGGCCCATGACGATACAGTTCTTAAAGGGCGCGCGGTCGAACAGTACCGTCGAAATGGCCTCCAGGGTATAGAACCAGCCGCGGGTCTGGTCGATGGCCTCGGAGATGAAGTCCGCGGGGAAGTTCTGCTCGAACTTCTCCTTGTTCTCAAAGGGATAGTGCCACTGGGCGAAAGGCATGGAGCCGGAATCGTACCAGCAGTCGATGACCTCCGGCGTGCGGTGCATCTTCTTGCCGCACTTGGGGCAGGTGATGACGATTTTCCCCTTGCCCACCGGCACCCGGCAGATGGTTTTACAGTTCTTGCAGGTGAAGTATTTGTGGGCCTTGTCCGCATGGCGGGCCTTGGCATTCTGGCGGCTGCTCTTCATCCGCCACATCCAGTTCACCCACCGCTGGTTTTCGCTCCGGCGCTTGGTGAGATTCCGGGAGAAGATGCGGAACAGGGCGAAGGCCCAAGCGGCGATGGACACCAGGTACAGCGCATTCCCCAGCCACAGATGATGGGGGGCCACAAACATGGAGACGAGGTCCAGAACCAGACTTCCCACCACAATGGCCAGGCTCAACTGGTCCA
>USCR01000126.1 GCA_900553295.1 uncultured Eubacteriales bacterium
GCTTTCCGCGCGCCCTTTGGAAACCTTCGGCCCCCATATTTGTGGAAACTCCTGCAAGCTAGGGAGCAGTAAGTTTCATCCTTTTGAAAGCGAGCACTTTTTCCAGTAGTCTGAGGCGCGTCCCCCACGGAGGACGCGCCCTGGGACGTCCTCGGGAATGTTCATCTACCGGCAGGCGTCTTTTTTATTGCTGCTCCAGCCCCATTTCCTCCAGCAGCGCCGCGGCTTCCGCTGCGCTCATGTGCAGGAAGGTGGCCTGCTCCGACAGTACGCCGGTACCCAGGTCCATCAGCGTGACCAGGGTGGACCATTCCTCCCCGCAGGCAACAAGCACCAGGAGGTTATCCCCCTCCCACGCTTCGGGCAGAGGCAGGCATTCGCTGGCCATGGCAATGGACTGGGCCGCAATATGGGCCGCGCCCAGGGTGCTGCCCAGCCAGTTGGCAATGCTGCTAACGGTCCGTTGCCGGGCCAGGGGGAGCAGGGTTTCCGGCAGCACGGCATCGCCGGTGGCCATCAGGCTGTCCGCCTGGGCCGCAGAGACGGCATAGCGCGCGGCCTCCTCCGCCTGGGCCGTGGCGGCAAAGCCGTCCAGCAGCTGGCCTATCTCGCCATTACCACCCATGAGCGCCCGCCACTCCTGGCTGCCCGAGAGGGTTTTCACCAGCCCGGTGAGGCGCAGGCTTTCCTGGGCCACCCAGTCCTCCTCCTGGGCCAGGGCCGTCAGGGGCAGGCACAGGGCCAGTACAAGCGCAAGCATACGTTTCATGGTTTAATCTCCTCCTTGTGTAAAATCCAGCAGCATGTTTTGCAGCTTTTCCACGGAGTAGGCCTGCCGGTTCGCCAGGGCCCACTCATCGGGCAAACCATAGCCATAGCAGGCGGACACAGTGGGCAGGCCATTGTCCCGGCCCGCCAGGAAGTCGCCCTTGCGGTCGCCCACCATCACCGCCCGCTGGGGGCGCATCTGGTCCAGCACCATGCGCAGCGCCTGGGTCTTGGTTTTTCCGGGAATCAGCGGCTGCACCCGGGCAAAAAAACCGGCGGTGCCCGTCACCTCCATGGATAGGCGAAGGTAATCCCGCAGGCCATTGCTCACCACCACCAGCTCCGCCTGGCTGCTCAAGGCCTGCAGCAGCTCCTTGATCCCGGGGAAAAGCCGCTGCCAGGTGGGGACAATTTCCATCTCAATGCGCTGGCGGGTACGCAAATAATCCTCCGCCTTTTCGGCGGGAATGTCCAGCAGCGCCACGGATTCCTGATAGGTGGGGCCGTTGCACCGGGCCAGTTCCGCGTTGGTCCTGGGGGGCAGGTTCAATTCCTCCAGGGTGCGGCGGATCTGCTCGATGCAAAGGGGCATGCTGTCCGCCAGGGTACCGTCCCAGTCGAAAAAAATGGCCGTTTTGGGGCCCAGGGGCATGTTCTGGGGGCATGGCCCCACCCGGATGTATTCCATATCACGCAGCCTCCGACGATTCCTTTAGCAGGTTGATTGCGCATAGCACTGGCATCATACCACAGCGGCAAGCCTTCGTCAAACGGCGGGCGTCAGCCCATGTGCCGTCCGCGGTCCAGCGCCTCCCGCCAGTTCAGGGGGAGGGGAAAGCTCTCCGGCCAGCGGCGCAGGGCCCGGGCGGCCAGCAGGCCCTCCAGGGAGAGCAGCGCCGCCGCCATGGCGCCCAGGGAAGCCACATATGCCCCATGGCTTCCTCCGCCCAGGGCCGCCAGAGGCGTGCCCGCCACGGGCAGGTTAAGGAACAGATAGTTGGTGCCCGCCAGGTGGTTCAGGCTCAGCGCCACGCAGGCGTGAAGAAACAGAAAGCCAAAGGCCACCGCCGCCCCGCTGGGGCGCGGCCGCCACCCCAGGGAAAGGGGAAGCCAGGGCCCAATGACCACCGTGCAATGGAGCAGATGAAAGCAAAAGGCCATCAGCATGGGCTGGTCGCAGGAAAGAATGGCGGGAAACATCAGCGCGCCCATGCCACCCGGGACGCCCAGGTACAGGGAGATTTCCCACAGCCGCCGGGAGCCGCACCGCAGGGCTGGATACAGCAGCACGCCCATCAGGCTGCACAGGTGCAGGGGCAGCGCCGTGCCCAGGTGGAGCATGCCGTTCACCCCCAGCAGGGCCAGCTGCCCTCCCATGGCGCACAGGGCTGCCCCGCCCAGCAGCAAGGCGTAACGCCCATACAGGCTCCTGGCGGCACGTATTTGCCCCACATGCCGCAGCATACGGATGCGCCGCATGCCCTGGCCCACCAGCGCGCCCAGCAGCGCAAGCATCAGGAATTGCATACTTTCACCTCCCTGTCAGTATGCGGCGGCAAGGGAGGATGTATGCAGCGGAGTGGGCAGAAGAAAAGGCCGCGATGGGGAAACGCGGCCCTGAAGGGGGATGTTATGGGAAGCATTCATGTGCCCCACGCATGTCTTTGCAGGGAAAAGGCAGAGCTTTTTTCGCAGCCCGGGGAACGTTTTGATTCCGGGGGCAAAGGTCAAGCCTTTGCCACCAGGGCAGGATGCACCGACAGCCGTGCGCGCTCCAGGGCCAGCACCACCGGCGGCACCAGCAGCAGATGCAGCACCATCCCCGGCCAGGCATTCACAAAATCCGCCGTAATAAACGCCTGCCATGTATAGCTGCCACCGGAAAGGCCCATGTACACCGCCATAAAAGCCCCGTGCACCAGCCGGCCGCCCACCATGGCCGCCACCAGGGCGCCATACAGGGCCGGAACATGATTTTTGCCGCGCATTTTCAGCAGTGCGCCATAAAGCACGCCGGTCAGCGCCCCGTAAGCCGCCATTTCAAAGGCCATGGCCAGGGCCGTGGGGAGCATGGGCGGCATACCGAACACAAAGCTCCGCGCCACGGGCAGCACCGCGCCCAGCAGCAATCCCCATTGCCAGCCGCAGCACAGGCCGCAAATCAGCACGGGCAGGTGCAGGGGGCTGAGCATGTTGCCCACGCTGGGAATCTGTCCGGTGAGAAAGGGCAGCACAAACCCTACGGCCATGAGTACGGCGGTAATCAGCAGGTTGCGTAACGAGGTTTTCACGGAAACATCCTCCTTGGCAATAAAAAAATCCACGAAGAAAACCACCGGACTTCCGTCCGGTGCGCTTCCTTCGTGGTTGCAGTAATCTGGTTATAGCATAGGGTCGCGGCTGCTGTCAAGCCTTATCCGCGGCTTGCGGCGCAAGTTTTTTCCGCCAGCGGCCCAGGCGGAAACAGGCCAGGGTAATGAGCATGTTCAGCGTCCAGGAAACCAGCAGGGAGGCGAAAATGCTGTCCGGGTGCCCGTTGGGCCAGGCGGGGCTGCGGGTCAGGTAGGCCCACAGGTAGGCGATGGGCAGCCGCAGCAGCACCGTGCACACAATGCTGATCCACATGGGCGTCATGGTTTCACCCACGCCGCGCATCACGCCCTGAAGCACCTGGCTCACCGCAAAGGCCAGATAGCCAAAGGCCAGCCACCGCAGGCCGCGAATACCCATTTCAATCACCGTGGGCGTATTGGTAAACAGGCTGATGAGATGTCCCCCAAAGAACAGGATGCACAGCACCAGCACCCCGGCCACCCCCAGGGCCAGCTTCATCAGATCCCTGGTGCCCGTGTGAATGCGGTCCAGCCGCCCGGCGCCGATGTTCTGCCCTGTATAGGTGGTGGACGCGGTGCCGAAGGTAAAGTTGGGCATCATGGCAAAGCCGTCCACGCGCATCACCGCCACGCTGGTAGCGATCACCGCCGTGCCCAGGGAGTTGGTCAGGCTCTGCACCACAATGGCCGACAGGGAGAAAATGGCCTGGGTAATGCCCGCCGGCAGGCCCAGGCCCGTGAGGCGGCGGCACAGCTGCCCGTTCAGGCGCAGGGTGTGGCGGTTAATGTCCACGGTGTCCCGCATGCGCACCAGGCGAATCAGGCACAGCACCCCGGATACCGCCTGGGCCATGATGGTTGCCCAGGCCACGCCGGCCACCCCCATGCCCAGGTCCCGCACGAAATACAGGTCCAGCACAATGTTCATCAGGCTGGCAATCACCAGATAGATCAAGGGGTTCAGGCTGTCTCCCAGGCCGCGCAGCACACCGGAAAGAATGTTGTACATGCCGCAGCCCAGAATGCCGATGAAGATAATCTGCAAATACTCCGTGGCGCCCGGGGCCACCTCCGGGGGCGGAGTCACCATGGCCACCAGCCACGGAGAAACGAAATACCCCACCACGGTCATCACCAGGCCCGAAGCAATGGTCAGAAAAATGGTGGAGCCCACCGCGCGGCTGAGCTGCTCCCGGTCCTTGGCCCCGAAATACTGGGCGGAAAGAATGCTCGCGCCCGTGGCAATGCCCATGAACAGCACAATGAGCAGGTTCAGGATGGGGCCGGCGGTTCCCACCGCGGCCAGGGCGGTGTCCCCCACATACTTGCCCACGACGATGCTGTCCACGGTGTTGTACAGCTGCTGGGCCAGGTTGCCCAGCAGCAGGGGAATGGAAAACCGGACCAGGCTGTCCATGGGACGGCCTACGGTCATATCCTGCACGCCAAAGGCCTGCTTGATCTTTTGCATCATGCTCCTATCCTCCCCACCCGCTTCAGGCCGGGTAAACCATCTTTTCCGGGGACCAGTCGCGCAGTACCTCCAGGTACTTTTCCGCTTCGGCCTGGGCGCCGGAAAGGTCGTGCTCCCGATAGTTTCCGCACTCGATGGCCTTGGCCCCGGGGATCTCCCCCTGGAAGGCGGCGGCAAAGGCAAAGGCGTCCCGGGTAAGCGAAATCGCCTCCTCCTTGCTGACGCTGTCCCGCAGGAGCAGATAGAAGCCCGTGCGGCAGCCCATGGGCCCAAAATAGATCACCCGGTCGCTGAGATTGGAGGAGCGCGCATAGGTGGCGATGAGGTGCTCCAGGGTGTGCAACGCCCCCTGGGCCAGGTAATCCCCGCGATTGGGGAACTTCAGGCGCAGGTCGTAGGTGACCACGTCCCCATCCACCCGGGAGACGTACATGCCCGGCGTCAGCAGGTCATGGTTGATGGTAAACGAAGCGATTTTCTCCATGGTGCCTTTCTCCTTTTTTCTTCCTATCTTTTGCGTTTACCGCGTGGCAGACGGGGCTTCCTTGTCCACGGAGGTGGCGATGTTCTCCGCGTGGTCGCCGATACGCTCCAGGTTAGTGAGCATATCCAGGTAGAGCATGCCGTTGCGGGCGGAGCACTTTTTGTTCTTGAGCCGGTCCACGTGGTGGTTGCGCAGGGCTTCGGTGGTCTGGTCGATCTCCTCCTCCACCTGCTCCACCTTTTCCAGGATCTCGGGGGTATCCCGCTGGGTGCGGAAGATCTCAAAGGCCGTTTGCAGCTGGCTTTCCACCTTGGCGGAGAGGTCCTCCAGCTCCCGGGTGGCCTTTTCGGTAAACTTGACGTTCTCCTGCTCCTTGAGCCGGGCGGCGTCCAGCACGTTCACGCTGTGGTCGCCCACGCGCTCCATGTCGTTGATAACGTGGAACATGGAACCCACCAGGCGGGTATCCCGCTCGCTGAGCTCCAGGCCCTTCACCTCCACCAGGCGGGCGGTGACCTCCTTGTTCAGGAAGTCCAGCACGTCCTCGTTGGTCATGATCTCCTGGGCACGTTCCTCATTCCAGGTGTGGAAGCAGGCCATGGCGCCGGTGAAGTTGGCGTCGGCAATGGCGCCCATGCGCTGCACCTCCTTGAACAGCTGCGCCACGGCAATGGGCGGCGTGTTCATCAGGCGGCTGTCGAAATACTTCAGGCGCATGCTCTCCCCGCGGCCATCCTTGCCCCGCACCAGCAGGCAGGCCGCCCGCTCCAGCCACTTGGCCAGGGGCAGCAGCACCGCCGTGGTGGTCACGTTGAAGATCACGTGCACAATGGCAATCTGCAGGCGCATGTTATCCGGCGAAAGGGAAATGACCCAGTCCGCAAAGGGCAGCGTCAGGGAAATAATCACAAACAGGATCGTGCCCAGAACATTAAACAGCAGGTGCACCATGGCGGCCCGCTTGGCCGTGGCGTTGGTGCCGGAGCTGGCCAGCAGCGCGGTAACGCAGGTGCCGATATTCTGGCCAAAGAGGATATAAATGGAAGCGTGCAGGGAGATCAGCCCCTCGCCCGCCAGGGCCTGCAAAATACCCACCGACGCGGAGGAGGACTGCAAAATGGCCGTGATGCCCGCGCCGATGAGCACGCCCAGCAAGGGGTTGTTGATGCTGGTCATGGCCTCCCGGAACAGCTGCCAGTCCCGCAGGGGTTCCATGGCCCCGGACATGGTGTCCATGCCCACAAACAGGATGCCCAGGCCCATGAGCACTTCCCCGAAGGCCCGGGCCGTGGGGTGCTTCTTGGGCAGGATGCTCAGCGCCAGGCCCAGGCAGGCGAAGATCATCCCGAAGTCCAGCTTCACCGAGAGCATCAGGGAGGTGACCGTGGTGCCGATGTTGGCGCCCATGATGACGCCCACCGCCTGGGTCAGGGACAGCAGCCCCGCGTTCACAAAGCCCACCACCATTACCGTGGTGGCCGAGGAGGACTGGATCACCGCCGTGATGCCCATGCCCGCCAGCACCGCCAGCACACGGTTGTGGGTAACAATATTCAGGATGTTTTTCAGACGGTTCCCCGCGGTCCGCTCCAGTCCCTCGCCCATAATCTTCATACCGAACAGGAACAGGCTGAGACCGCCCAGCAGGCTGAACACGTTCATTACCGACATGCGTTTTCCCCCCGCGCATTCTTCTTCATCTCATTTTAAGCCAAACACACTTAGACTAGCATGAATTAAAAAAATTGTAAAGAAGAAAGCCCAGGTTTCGTTTCCAAAATTTGGCAAATTTTTTGCCAAAAAAGCGGGCGGGTGCGTTGGTTCACGCA
>USCR01000127.1 GCA_900553295.1 uncultured Eubacteriales bacterium
ACGGATTACAATTCGCGGTTGTATGGAATCTTTCCCAGACACAGCGCAGCCGTGAGTTGTAACAGAAACGGAAAAGGAGAGGACGGATAGTTTACCGCCCTCTCAATGCATTATTCTTCTCTCAGCATTTCCACTACGCTTTCTTTATCCGTCACTTTAATTGTAATATAAGGCACCACAACTCCGATAACCACCATAAAAGGCAGAACCATCAGCATCATGATGAGCACCATCAGCGCGTTTTTCCCCCGGAACTCAAAGCGGCTAAGCGCATAGGCCGTTAAGGGGATCACCAGTCCCTGACCCACCAGAATCGCGGCCGTATACATCGCCGAGTTGCAGAACAGCTTCAAATAGCTGGGCTCTTCAATGAGTATTTTATAATACTGCCGCAGGGAAAATACCGCAGGGGAAAGCGGTACGTCCATCCATACGGTCACGTCATAGTTGCCCCGCTGGTTCAGGAAACTGGTTATTTCCCCCTTGGGGAAAAAGGAATACAAAAACGTGAACACAATCGGCAGCAGGATCAGCGCACATAACGCCGTGAGCACAATCAGGGAGATGAAATACCCCACTCCATGCCGTCTGCGATGCCGCACACGCCGCACCGTTTTCTGCGTCATGCCGTTTCCTCCCCTCGAACCGCCTTCACCCGGTACATCAGGACAAACATAATGATCACCAGCACCGCAAAGGAGTAAGCGGCCGTGGTCACATCCTGATAGTCCAGCTTGGCAAATTTATTGTTCATAAAGTGCTGTAAGGTGTATACCGCGTCATCGGGGTAGGAACCGCCGATGAAATACACTTCCTTAAAGATCTTGAACGCGTTGACCCACGCCAGCACAAACACCAGGAATGCGGTCGGCCAGATCTGGGGCAGGGTAATCTTGAAGGCTTGTGTCAAACTGCCGGCGCCCTCCAGGGAGGCAAACTCGTACAGACTCGGGTGCACGGTCTCCAGCGCCGCAGAGAAAAGCACCACCGAAAAGCCAAGGTTTTTCCATATGTAAAGCAGAACCACAGGCACGCGCAGAGCGTTGCCTTCCAGCCACAGCACGCGCTCCATGCCCATGCTAACCACCAGACGGTTCACCACGCCGCCGTAGTCGAACATGGTAAGCCAGATGAGCAGCAGCGCTGAAGAAGGCATCAAATAGGGCATGAGCAAAATGTTGCGGAATCCCGTGCTACGTTCCTTCAAACTTTTGAGCATGGCCGCCATCAAAAAGGACAAGAGCCAAATGGTGGGCGCACAAAGCACGGACAGCTCCAGCGTGTTCTTTAAGCCCAACTGAAACATGGGGTTTTGCCATACGCGCAGATAATTGTCAAACCCCACGTAGTTGTTCGCAAAGCTGCCGTCCGTTACAGAATAATATACGCCCCCGAAAAAAGGTACCACGTAGAAGATGAGAATGCCCAGCATGCCTGGCAACATCAGCAACCAGACGATTTTCTTGCGGTGAAACAACCTTCCGCCTCCCTGCACTCGCCCCCTCAGGACAGCCCCGCCGGCCTGCATCGCCGGCAAGGGTCCTCCCGCCGTGGGGAGCGGTTTCTCTTGCTGAAATTCAGCGCCACGAAGCAAGCGTCACCCCGCCGCCTGCTTCCCTGCACTGCCGTTCCTTTTATAGCAACGGCACTTCCATGCCATTTCTTCCACAAAATGCCTTGTGCCCTAAAAAAAACTGAAAAAGGCGAAAGCGTCATGCTCCTTGCCATCAAGCGCTGCCGTTTTCGCCCTGTTTCGCAAGCCTGCTTTTCATAGTAACGCCTGCTGCCAGGCAATCAGTCCAGCAGTTCCACCTGTTGGTACAGGCTGGTCAGCGTTTGCAGCAGCTGCGTTTGAGAATCTCCCGTGGTCATGCCGGTAACCAACTTTGTCTCGTAGTTGTCCAGCAAAGTATATAAGTTGGAAAATACGCTTTCCTCCACCATCCAGCCTGATGCCCCTTCCAAGCCCACATTCAGGTCATTGATGGTCTGCATGCTGTAAATATGCTGCCGTATCTTCCCCAGCGTGCTGGAGGAACCCGACCCTGCCGTGCGTGACAAGGTATTGCACAGCTGTAAGGCATTGCCACACTCCGTTTGAATTTTCTGTACAAAAAGCTCGTGTGCCGAGGATTGATACCGCATGGCATTGCCGCCGAAAATAGCCAGCGCAATCACCGCAACCAGTAACAGCATGGTGAATATCGACTGAACGCGTCTGCGAAGCTGACTGCTGCTGCCGTCTCCGCCGCGCATGTGGGGTGAGTACCGGTACATGAATCCGCCTCCTGCTCGGGTAAATCTAACAGCTTATGTTAGCATATTTTTCTTATTCCGTAAAGGGGCGGCCTGCTGCCTGCTCCTGCGCCTCGCCTTCCTGATTGGTTTCCGGAGCATCCAGCACCTCTTCCACGATATAGCGCGGGCGGCGCTTGGTTTCATTGTAGATCTTGCCGACGTATTCGCCAATGACGCCCAGGCTCAGCAGCTGTATCCCCCCCAGCGCCCAGATGGAGCAGGCCAGGGACGTCCAGCCGTCCACCGTGTGCCCCGCCAGCTTGCGGATCAGGAAGTATAGCAGCATCACTACGCTAACGAAAAACACCACAGCCCCCAGCAGCAGGATCATGCGAATGGGCTTGACGGAAAAGGAGGTGATTCCATCCATGGCAAAGGCAATCATTTTCTTCAGGGGATACTTGGACTCCCCCGCAAAGCGTTCGCCGCGCTCATAGGGAACCTGCGCGCTCTGAAAGCCCACCAGGGGGACAATGCCCCGCAGAAACAGGTTCACCTCACTGAACTGGCCCAGGGCCTCCACTGCCCGGCGACTCATCAGGCGGTAGTCCGCGTGATTATATACAATGTCCACACCCATGGCCTGCATAAAGCGGTAGAATCCTTCCGCCGTAACGCGCTTGAAGGTGGTGTCCGTCTTGCGGGCGGAGCGCACGCCATACACCACCTCAGCCCCCGCCTGGTACGCATCCAGCATCCGGTCCACGGCGTGAATGTCGTCCTGCAGGTCAGCATCCATGGAAACGATCACGTCCGCATGCTTGGCTGCCTCCATCAGTCCGGCCAGCAGGGCATTCTGGTGGCCGCGGTTCCGGCTGAGCTTCAGGCCGGAAAATACCTCCGGCTGCTCCCGGTGCAACTGCGCAATCAGCTCCCAGGTGCGATCCTTGGAACCATCATTGACAAACAGCACCCGACTACCGGGAGCAATCCTGCCCTGGGCCGTCAGATCTTCCAGCTTTTTCCTTAGCCGCGACGCTGTTTCCATCAAAACCGCTTCTTCATTATAGCAAGGTACGACCACATACATTCTGGTCATGCCGATCCTTCCTTTCTCGCTAACGCCATATTTTTATGATAACTACCCGTACCGCGCTTGTCAAGGCGGCGCGGAATGTGTACAATAAAGGCTGCGTTTTTTCATTTAAGCAACGAATTTCCAGGAGGTTTTCATGCACAAGAATCAGCAAGGGATGCTCCGTGCCGACGCCCTTGGCGCCGACATGGAAGGCATTTGCCGGGATGAGGGCCGCGCGGTGTTTGTGCCAGGGTTGCTGCCCGGGGAAGAAGGGCTGGTGCGCATTGTAAAGGAACAGAAGCGCTTTGCCTTTGGCCGGCTTATGGCGCCTCCCGCCACGCCTTCCCCCGACCGGCGTGATCCCGGCTGCGCTGCCTATCCCCGCTGCGGTGGTTGCTCCTGCCGGCATATGCGTTATGCCGCCACCCTGGAGCAAAAGCGGCGGCAGGTAGCCGACTGTTTCCAGCGTATCGGCGGGCTTACGGTTGACGTACCGCCGGTGCTCGGCATGGAGCACCCCTTTGCCTACCGCAACAAAACCGCCTTGCCCATGGGCGGCACGGCCGAGCAGCCTCTGGCGGGCTTTTTCGCTCCCCGGAGCCATGCGCTGATTCCGCTTACGGACTGCCCCAACGCCATGCCTCCCGCCGGTGATATTTTGCGCGCATTTCTAAACTGGATGCGCACGCATCACGTTGCCCCCTACCAGGAGGAAAACCACACCGGGCTGTGCCGCCATCTGGTCATCCGCGTAAACCGGCGTGGTGAGGCCATGGTCACCGTAGTGGTCAACGGCACCGCGCTGCCCCATGCGGCATCCCTCTGGGCGACGCTTCAGCCGCTGGGCGCCGTGAGTTTGATTCTCAACAGCAACACCCAGCGTACCAATGTTATTCTCGGCCCATCGTATACAACCCTTTATGGCCTGGATACCCTAGAGGATGAGCTCTGCGGCTCCCGCTTTCAGCTGCATCCGGCCAGCTTTTTTCAGGTCAATCCCGTGCAGACGGAAACCCTTTACCGTTTGGCACTGGAGTTTGCCCAGCTGCGCGGCGACGAGCTGGTGTGCGACCTGTACTGCGGCGCTGGCACCATCTCCCTGATGCTGGCAAGGCACTGCCGTCAGGTCCTGGGGGTGGAAATTGTTCCCCAGGCCATTGAGAACGCCAAAGCAAACGCCCTGCATAACGGCACCGGCAATGTGGACTTCCACTGTGCACCGGCGGAGGAACTGCTGCCCCGGCTGGTGGAGCGCGGTCTGCGTCCGCAGGTCATGGTCGTTGATCCCCCACGCAAGGGACTGGAACCCGCCGTCATTGATGCCGTGGCCCAGGCCGCCCCGGAACGGATTGTTTACGTTTCCTGCAACCCTGCTACCCTTGCCCGGGACGCGGCCCTGCTCTGCCAGCGAGGCTACACCCTGGAAAAGGTGCAGAGCGTGGACATGTTTTGCTGGACCAGCGGCATCGAAACCGTGGCGCAATTTGTCCGGTCACAGGCATAATTCCCCTGGTATGGAGCACCGCCGCCACGCACTCCTGTATCTTTTGGGAGAGCTTTTTCCAATTTGCCAGAATTTTGAAAAAACGCTTGCTTTTTTTGTAAAATCTCTTTCATGTTTCGACAAGATAGGGTATAATAACGGTTGGGAAAATCCAAGCGGAATGAGGTTGATGGCGTGACTGATTTTGTTAGCACTTGGAATTCTGATTCTTTCCTGACTTATCCTGTCGGTCCTCTGGGGCTGATCGCCATGCACGGCACGGAAGAGCTTGGCGAAAAAGTGAATCAATGGTTGCTAAAATGGCGCTCCCATACAGAGGATGTAACCGCTCCCGGCGATATGCGCACGGCGCCCGGCCTGGAACGGCAGGACTTCCTGATCAAGGTACATTGTCCCCGCTTTGGAAATGGCGAGGGCAAGGGTATGATTAAGGAATCCGTTCGCGGTTATGACATCTATATTCTCTGTGATGTGGGCGCTTACAACTGCACCTATGATATGTACGGCCAGAAGATCCCCATGAGCCCTGACGATCACTTCATGGACCTGAAGCGGATCATTGCCGCCATTGGCGGAAAGGCCAAGCGTATTAACGTGATTATGCCCATGCTCTATGAGGGACGGCAGCACCGCCGTTCTTCCCGCGAGAGTCTGGACTGTGCCATGGCCCTGCAGGATCTGGAACGCATGGGCGTAAGCAATATCATCACCTTTGATGCCCATGATCCGCGCGTGCAAAACGCGATTCCCACCAGTGGTTTTGAGTCCGTGATGCCGTCCTACCAAATCTTCAAGGCACTGCTAAAGCGGGACAAGACCCTGCAAATCGATAAAGAGCACATGATGATCGTCAGCCCCGACGAGGGCGCCATTGACCGGAACATCTTCTATTCTTCCGTACTTGGGCTGGATATGGGATTGTTCTACAAGCGTCGGGACTACACCCGCATTGTGAATGGACGCAACCCCATTGTGGCTCATGAGTACTTGGGTGACTCCGTGGAAGGAAAGGATATCTTTGTGGCCGACGATATCATCTCTTCCGGCGAATCCGTCATCGACCTGGCCCGGGAGCTGAAAAAGCGCAAGGCTAACCGCATTTTTGCGGCGGCTACCTTCGCGTTGTTCACCAACGGGTTGGAGATGTACAACAAGGCTTACGAGGAAGGCATCATTGATCGGGTTATTTCCACCAACCTGACCTATCGCACGCCTGAGTTGCAGGCAGCCGATTGGTTTGTGGAAGCAGATATGAGCAAATATATTTCTTATATCATCGCTACCCTGAATCACGACCGTTCCCTCTCCCGTCTGTTAAATCCCTACGACCGTATCCGTTCTCTCCTTACCCGTTATAACGCAGAGCAAACTGCGTCAGGTATCCGTTTGGTATAATGATGTCTGAAATGGAAATTCGTACTGCCCGGGATGAAGACGTGTTAGAGCTTGCCCAGCTGAAATCCCGACATGTTCGCATGGTTTACCGCGGTTTTCTTCCGCATCCGTTATTGGCCTATGCGGTGCCCGATTCCTATCAGGATCAATTCCAGAATTGGCTCCATCAGGATGCCTTTCATTTGGATGTGCTGGTGAAGAACGGCACGGTTCAGGGCTATGTGGTGTATGGCCAGGAACAGGCGGAACCGGAGTTTGGCCTCATTCAGGAGGCAGCGCTGGATATGGCCTGTGACGGCGGCAACTACCGCGTTCTATACGATCATGCCTTGTCTGCGTTACGTGCGGCTAACTTTCATCAGGTGCACCAGTGGGTTCTGCGTGATAATTTCCGTCTGCGTTTCCTGCTGGAGCGTTTCGGTTTCAAGGCGGATGGTACGCGTCGCACCGTTACCTTTGAAGGGCAGCAGCTCCAAATTGCACGCTATCTCTTTCGTGGTTGACCTGTCGTACTGAACACTTATCCGTGTAGAAAATAGCGCCGGCAGAACTTTAATGTTCTTGCCGGCGCTCAGCGTGTCGAAAAAGTGGCAGATGCCACTTTTTCGAGGAAGCAAATTCGGTC
>USCR01000128.1 GCA_900553295.1 uncultured Eubacteriales bacterium
AGGTTTCCAAAGGGCGATCGGAAAGCCCTTTGGTCGCGCCCGCAGGCGCGAAACCCTTAGCCCTCGCGGGCACGCATTGCACAGCTTGCAAAAAACAACGGTACAAAATGCTTTGCCAACGTCCTCCATCAGCAGGACAGTTCCCGCTTGAGCGCGTCCACGTAATCCAGCCTTTCCCAGGGCAGATCCACGTCCGTGCGGCCGAAGTGGCCGTAGGCAGCCGTCTGCCGGTAGATGGGCCGGCGGAGATCCAGCCGGGAGATGATGGCGTTGGGCCGCAGGTCAAAGAGCTTCTCCACCGCCTGGGCCAGGCGCTCGTCGGAGACGATGCCGGTCCCCTTGGTATCCACCAGCAGGCTCACCGGATGGGCCACGCCGATGGCATAGGCCAGCTGCAGCTCGCACTGACGGGCCAGGCCCGCGGCCACAATGTTCTTGCACACGTAGCGCGCGGCATAGGCGGCGCTGCGGTCCACCTTGGTGGGGTCCTTGCCGGAGAAGGCGCCGCCGCCGTGGGGAGCGTAGCCGCCGTAGGTATCCACGATGATCTTGCGGCCGGTCAGTCCCGTGTCACCCGCCGGGCCGCCGATGACAAAGCGCCCCGTGGGATTGACGAAATACTTGGTCTGCTCGTTGAGCAGCTCCGCGGGGATCACCGGGCGGATCACATGCTCCAGCATATCCTGGAAAATCTGCGTCTGGGACACCTCGGGGCTGTGCTGGGTGGAGAGTACCACGGTGTCCACGGCCACGGGACGGCCGTCCTCGTAGCATACGGTGACCTGGCTCTTGCCGTCGGGGCGCAGGTAGGGCAGCAGGCCCTCCTTGCGCACCTGGGCCAGGCGGCGGGTGAGCCGGTGGGCCAGGGCAATGGGCATGGGCATCAGCTCGGGGGTTTCGTCGCAGGCGTAGCCGAACATCATGCCCTGGTCGCCCGCGCCGGTCTCGATGGCGTCCTTCCCTTGCCGGGATTCCAGGGCCGCGTTCACGCCCATGGCGATGTCCGGGCTCTGCTCGTGGATGGCGGTCATCACCGCGCAGCTGTTGCCGTCAAAGCACATGTCCGCGGAGTTGTAGCCGATGTCCAGCACCACCTGCCGGACGATATCGGGGATGGACACATAGCCGCTGGTGGTAATTTCACCCATCACCGTCACCATGCCGGTGGTGGTAAAGGTTTCGCAGGCGACCCGGGCCATGGGGTCCTGGGCCAGGATGGCGTCCAGCACCGCGTCGGAAATCTGGTCGCACATTTTGTCGGGATGGCCTTCGGTAACGGATTCGGAGGTAAAGAGTCGCTTCATGGGCATTTGCCGCTCCTTTCGTGGTCGTGGGACGGGAAACCGTCCGCCTTTGCATTTGAGCCGCAAAAAAACCGCCCGAGATGCACACGTCTCAGGCGGGATCAATCACACTGATCGTCCTTATCTGTCAGCGCCGACCTTGCGGGGTGTGTGCCGCGCTGTGGGATTTGGCACCAAGCGCGCCGCGCCGGTTGCCGGGTTTCATCGGGCCCATCCCTCCACCACTCGTGATAAGGCTATTTACTTTTTGCAGATGCATCCTACCATAGTTCCGGGCGTATGTCAAGGAAGGGGGCACAAGAAAATTCTAAAGCCGTCCTCATGGATTTCTCATCTGCGCGGCTATGCAGCCCCCGCCCGGGTGTGGTATAATGACCAGGAAAACCATCGAATCCTGTGCCGGGGCGTTGGAACGGGAAAAGCGGGTTTTGGTCCCCTTTCCCTTGCGCCGCCGGCTTTGGCAAGCTATACTGCATGCTGCACAGGCATGGTAAAAGGAGCGTTGAGGACGGCCGTGGCAAACAAGCAGAAAAACAAGCAGCAGATCAAGGGCCGCAAAGCGGGCTGGATCGCCTTTGGGGTAACGGCGCTGCTGTACGCCGCCATCTTCCCCCTGTACCGCATTGGGGATTTTATTCTGGCGGCGGCGGTGGCCTTTTTGGTGGGCAAGGTGGTGTCCATCATGGGTTCCGGGCTGGACCTGACCACCCATAACCGGGAGGACCGGGAGCGGGAGGCCAAGCAGGTGGCGGAGCTGCCCCTTTCCGGGGACGACGCGGCGGACGCCATGATCTCCCGGGGGCAGGACATGCTCCATCAGATTCGCAGCGAGAACGACGCCATCCCCGATGAGGTGCTCTCCGGGCAGATGGACGAACTGGAGCACCTGTGCGTGCAGATCTTCAAAACCGTGGCGGAGAAGCCGGGCAAGGCCCCGCAGATCCGCAAATTCATGGATTATTACCTGCCCACCACCCTGAAAATGCTGGCCAGCTACCGCACCATGAGCAACCGTGGCGTGTCCGTCAGCGACATGACCGAGGCGCGCTCCACGGTGATCCGCGGCATGGGCATGGTGCTCACCGCCTGCCAAAAGCAGCTGGATACCCTGTACAAGGACGACATCCTGGACGTGTCCACGGACATCGACGTACTGGAGCAGATGCTCAAGCGGGACGGCTTCACCGAGGGCGAGCTGAGCCAGCTGCGCCAGCGGGCCCAGGCGCCCGCCGCCCAGCAGCTGCCTGACGCGAACCCCCAGCCCCTGGACATCCCCCCCGCGTCATCTTCCGATGACTTCGTATCCTTCTATAGCCGCAAGCCGGCGGACAGGCAGGACACATCCCGCCCATGAGAAAAATAAGGAGGCAGACCCATGCTTGAATCCAACAAGACTCCCCAGCTTTCCCTGACCCCCGAGGTTGCCGACCCGCAGCTGGAGCAGGCGGTGGCGTCCATCCAGCAGCAGAGCGTACAGGCGCCCCCCGCCCAGGAAAAGGCGCCCCGCCTGGACGACAGCCAGCTCACCCCCGCCGAGCGCCAGGCCATTGACGAGTTTGAAAAGCAGCTGGACGTGAGCAACCCCGACCATGTGCTGCTCTTCGGCGCGGATGCCCAGAAGAAGATCGCCGATTTCTCCGACGCGGCCCTGGAGGCCGTCAAGACCCAGGACACCGGCGAGGTGGGCGAAATGCTGGTGAACCTGGTCACCGAGCTCAAGGGCTTTGAAAGCGACGCGGAGGAGCCCAAGGGCCTGCGCCGCCTGTTCTACAACGCCAACGCGCACATGGAGGGCATGAAGGCCCGCTACACCAAGGTCAGCGGCAATGTGGAGAACATCGCCGCCTCCCTGGAGCAGTACCAGGTGCAGCTGCTCAAGGACGTGGCCATGTTCAACCGTCTCTACCAGCAAAACGCCGATTACTTCCGGCAGCTGACGCTGTACATCATCGCCGGGGACGAGAAGCTGGAGCAGGTGCGGGAAGGGGAGCTCAAGGCGCTGCTGGACAAGGCGGAGGCCTCCGGGGACGCCATGGACGCGCAGAAGGCCAACGACCTGGCCGCCCAGTGCGACCGCTTTGAGAAAAAGCTCCACGACCTGAAGCTCACCCGCCAGGTGTCCATGCAGATGGCCCCGCAGATTCGCCTTTTGCAGAACAACGACAGCCTACTGGTGGAGCGCATCCAGTCCACCCTGAGCAACACCCTGCCCCTGTGGAAAAGCCAGATGGTGCTGGCCCTGGGCCTGCACCACAGCCAGCAGGCCCTCAAGGCCCAGCAGGCCGTCACCGACATGACCAACGAGCTCCTGCGCAAGAACGCCGAAACCCTGAAAATGGGCACCATCGAAACCGCCAAGGAAGCCGAGCGGGGCATTGTGGACATCGAAACCCTGGTGCAGACCAACCAGAGCCTCATCGACACCATCAACGAGGTCATGAAGATTCAGTCCGAGGGCCATGCCAAACGCATCGAGGCGGAAAAGACCCTCTACCAAATGGAGAACGAACTCAAGCGCCAGCTGCTGCAAACCAGGATGTAAGCGGCGCGGAGTATGGAGGATGGAGAAACCATGGGAAAGAGAGCTTCCTCGGCGCTGTGCCTGGCGCTGACGGTGGCGCTGGTGCTGGCCGCGGTGGCCCTGGGCGCCTACCGCGGATGGAGCGGCGAGCGCAGGCAGGCCCTGGAAACCTTCACGGAAAACACGGCCCTGCGCGACTACCTGGAGGAGCGGTCCATGGACGCGGCCAACCTGCGGGTGGTGGCGGCGCGCCACCTGGACCGGGAGGATGAGGACCTGGCCGCGCTGACCCAGGTGCGGAAAACCCTCACCGACCCGGAGGCCACCGTGGAGGAGCTTGCCGCCGCGGACGCGGAGCTCACCCGCCTGGCCGCCCGCTTGCAGCAGGAGCTGCCCCAGCTGGCGAGCGTGCAGCAGTCCAGCCGGGACCAGGCCTATATCACCACGCTGACCCGCACGCTCCTGGCCGCCCAGAGCGTCACCGACAGCTACAACGCCCAGGTGGAGAGCTTCAACCGGCGGCTGGAGGCTTCCCTGACGGGTAAGCTGGCCCAGCTCCTGGGCGTGCAGCCGCTCACCGCCTATGAAACGCCGTAAGGAAGGGAGGAGGAAAGGCATGCCTCGCATTTCGCTCAAGCGCCTGGTGGCGCTGTGTTTTGCCTGCCTGCTGTGCTGCGCCTCCGCCCTGGCGGAGCCCCGCTACCCGGAAAAAACCGGCGACGCCACCGACGCCGCCCTGCTCCTCTCCGCCCAGACCCTTTCGGACTGGGCGCAGCTGGCAGAAAACGTGAAGGATGAAACGGACGTGCGCCTCTACCTGGCCACGGTGGACTTCCTGGACGGGGCCACCCTGCCGGAGTACGGCGCGGGCCTGCGGGACAAGTGGGACCTGGGGAAAAAGGACTTGCTGCTGCTCATGGCCGCGGGGGAGGATACCTTCGGCTTCTTCGGCGGGGAATCGGTAAACGAGAAGTTCTCCGTCAGCGCCCAGGAAAAGCTGCTGAGCACGGCCTTCCAGGCCAAGTTCCTGGCTCAGGACTATGACGGGGCCCTGGCCTCCCTGGGGCCTGCCCTGGCCCGGGAACTGGGCAAGTGCTACGGGGAGACCATCTCCACCGCCGGGCTGTTTGGCCAGGCGCAGGAAGTGGAACAGCTCACCGCCCAGCAGTGGCTGGAGCGGCAGGTTGCCCAGGCCACCGCCGCGCCCCGGCAGGAATCCCTGCGGGACCGCGTCACCCAGGAGGACGAGGATTCCGGCATCAGCTTTGGCAAGGTGGTGCTCACGGTGTTCCTGCTCATGGTGATTTTCGGGGGCGATCGCCGGCGCCGCCGGGGCTGCGGATGCTCCGGGTGCGGCTGCGCGCCCTTCAGCTCCCTGCTGGCGGGGCTGGGCCTGTGGAAGCTGTGGGGGGACGACCGCCATTGACGGCTGACCGGGTTGGAATCATTTGAACCGGTGTCCCATTGCGCGGGCCTGCTGACCCTGAAGAAATGACTCTGAGACGGCGACGACGCCATGCGGGACGTCCTTTTCCTGCCCAAGCGGGAGGAAAAGGGCGTCCTGATGCGTTATCTATATAACCCGTCTGTTTTTTGCATTTGCAAGGAGGGGAAACCATGCTGGTACTGGGCTTGACGGGGGGCATTGCCTGCGGCAAGAGCAACGTGTCCTCCGCCCTGCGGGAGCTGGGGGCGGAGATTATCGACGGGGATGTGCTTTCCCGGGAGCTGACGGCCCCGGGGGGCGAGGCGCTGCCGGGCATCCGGGCCGCCTTTGGCCCGGGGGTGTTTCACCCCGACGGCACCCTGGACCGCCGGGCCCTGGGCGCGGCCATTTTCGGCGACGCGGAAAAGCGCGCCCGGCTGGACGCGCTGATGCAGCCTATGATTTTGCGCCGCATCCGGGAGGAACTGGAGCGCCTGGAGCGGGCCGGGACGGAGATTGCCGTGCTGGACATGCCCCTGCTTTACGAGGTGGGGCTGGAGAAGCTGTGCCAGCGGGTCTGGTGCGTCACCCTGCCCCGGGAAACCCAGCTGGCCCGGCTCATGGAGCGGGACCACTTCACCCGGGAGGAGGCGGAAAGCCGCCTGCGCAGCCAGATGGACCCCGCGGAAAAGGCCCGCCGGGCGGCGATCCTTCACGACTGCACCAAGTATTGGGACCTGGAGACTCAGGTGGCGGCCTGTGACAAGTATGGGATTGCGCTGGATGAATTGGAGCGGGTTTCGGTCAAGTTCCTCCACGCCAAGACCGGAGCTGCCCTGGCCAAGTATGTGTTTGGGGAGCCTGATGATGTCTACGACGCCATTTTCTGCCACACCACGGGCAAACCGGGGATGACCAAGCTGGACAAAGTGCTGTATCTGGCCGATTATATGGAGCCCAGCCGGGCCTTTGACGGGGTGGAGGAGCTGCGCCGTCTGGTTTGGGAGGACTTGGACCAGGCTATGATTTTGGGGCTGGAGATGACCGTGGAAGAGGCCCTGGACTTCTTCCGGGATATCCCCAAGCTGGCGCGAAAGCTGCAGACCGTCTACGACGTGGGCCTGGGCTATGTGAAGGTGGGCCAGCCCGCCACCACCCTCTCCGGCGGCGAGGCCCAGCGGGTGAAGCTGGCCACCGAGCTCTCCAAGCGCTCCACCGGCCGCACCATCTATATCCTGGACGAGCCCACCACCGGCCTGCATATCGCCGACGTGCACCGGCTTATCGACGTGCTCCAGCGCCTGGTGGACGGGGGCAACACCGTGGTGGTCATCGAGCACAACCTGGATTTGATTAAAACCGCTGACCACATCATCGACCTGGGGCCCGAGGGGGGCAACCGGGGAGGCACTATTGTGGCCCAGGGCACCCCGGAGCAGGTGGCCCGGGTGGAAGGCTCCTACACCGGGCAGTATTTGCGGCC
>USCR01000129.1 GCA_900553295.1 uncultured Eubacteriales bacterium
AACGGTTTTTCGGCGTGTCGTGCCGGTCTTTGAGTGTCAAAACCCTTTGGGAAGCTTTGGAGGGCTGTGATCCTCCCAAGCTCCCCAAAGGGTTTTCTCAACTGTTTCGGGGCCGCTTCCTTTGAGAAACGGCCCCGGGAAGGCATGAAACGGCGTGGCGATACGCTTCCTGTTCCGTGCGCCGTAAGCGGGCGGCGGCCCGCCGGGACCCGTTTGAAACAGAGACGGGATAACACGCAGGCCGGGCAGCCTTTTCCGGTCCAGCTGCCTCGTGCCCGTTCCACGCGCTATGGCGCCTCTCGCCCGCCGCCGTTCAGGCGGCGTGGGCGCATGCCCGCTTTTGCCGCGCCACGCTCAGACCTTTTTCACAAACAACGCCCGGATGGCATTGAAGACGGCCAGGATCATGACGCCCACATCGGCAAAGACCGCAAGCCACATGTTGGCGAAACCGAACGCGACCAGCACAAGGCAGACCAGCTTCACGCCGATGGCCAACGCGATGTTTTGATAGACGATGCGCAGGCACTTGCGGCTGATTTGAATCGCTTTGGCAATCTGCAACGGATCGTCATCCATGAGCACAACGTCCGCGGCCTCGATGGCGGCGTCCGAGCCCATAGCGCCCATGGCAATGCCGATATCCGCCCGGCGCAGCACCGGGGCGTCGTTGATGCCGTCGCCTACAAAGGCCACCCTCGCCTTCTCGCTGGTCTTGGCCTTCAGCAGTTCTTCCACCTTTTCCACCTTGTCGGCGGGCAGCAGCTGGCTGTACACCTGATCGATCCCCAGGGTTTCGGCCACCTGGTCGGCAGCTTTCCGGGCGTCGCCGGTCAGCATGACGGTCTTGCGCACCCCCATCGCCTTCAGGGCCCGAATCGCCTCTGCGGAATGGGGCTTCACCCGGTCGGAGATGAGGATGTGGCCCGCATAAGCGCCATTGATGGCCATGTGGATGATGGTGCCCGCGCTGTGGCAGGGGATATGCTCCACCCCCAGCCGTTCCATGAGCTTGTCGTTTCCCGCGGCCACCTCCACGCCGTCCACCTTGGCGATGACGCCATTGCCGCTGATCTCCTGAACGTCGGTAATCCGGCTGCGGTCGATTTCCCTGCCGTAGGCTTTCCTCAGACTCTTGCTGATGGGATGGGAGGAAGCGCTCTCGGCCAGGGCGGCGTACTCCACCAGCCTGGCCTCGTCCATCTCGTTGTGATGGATGCCGTTGACCTCAAACACGCCCTGCGTCAGGGTGCCGGTCTTGTCAAAGACAACCGTTCTGGTCTGGGACAGGATTTCCAGGTAATTGGAACCCTTGACCAGAATGCCGGCCTTGCTGGCGCCGCCGATGCCGGCGAAGAAGGACAGCGGAATGGAGATCACCAGAGCGCACGGGCAGCTGGCCACCAGGAACGTCAGGGCACGGTAGATCCAGGTTTCCCATCCGGCCTCCATTCCCAGCGCAAACATCCTCACAAGCGGCGGAACGACCGCCAGGGCCAGGGCGGCATAGCAGACCGCCGGAGTATAGATCCTGGCAAACCGGGAAATAAAGTCTTCGGATTTTGATTTGCGCGAGGAGGCGTTTTCCACCAGGTCCAGGATTTTGGACACAGTGCTATCGCCAAACTCCTTGGTGGTCTTGATGCGCAGCAGGCCGGTCATGTTGATGCAGCCGCTGATGATCTCCTCCCCCGGCCTGACCTCACGGGGCAGGCTTTCGCCGGTAAGGGCCGAGGTGTTCAGGGTGGAGCACCCCTCCACCACCGTGCCGTCGATGGGCACCTTTTCGCCGGGTTGCACCACGATCACCGTGCCAATGCTGACCTCGTCCGGGTCCACCTGCTCCAGCTGGCCGTCCCGCTCGATGTTGGCATAGTCCGGACGGATATCCATCAGCTCGCTGATGTTCCGGCGGCTCTTGCCCACGGCATAGGACTGGAACCATTCGCCCACCTGATAGAACAGCATGACCGCAATGGCCTCCAGGTACTCTCCGTTCTCATACACGGCCAGAACCAGAGCGCCCAGTGTGGCCACGGCCATCAGGAAGTTTTCGTCAAAAACCCGACCGTTGCGAATGCCTTTGCAGGCCTTGCGCAGAATGTCATAACCGATAATCAGGTAATCCGCCAGGAAGAGGGCCAGACGAACCCAGCGGCCTGCCGCACCCAGCGGCTCAAAGGCGGCAGGGCCCAGCGTCTGCAGCGCCAGCAGCAGCACGGTGGCCGCCAGAATGCGCCACAGCATCACCTTCTGCTTGCGGGTCATCGCAGCGGAGGGACGCCTCCCGATGATCTGAAGCACCAAAGCGAGAAGCGCAACCACGATCAGCAGCGCATTGACAATGTATTCCTGCATATTAATGATCCTTTCCATCTGAAGAAGAAGCGCCCTGCGGACGGCCGCATGAAGAGCGCATTCTCCCGTGAGCCTGCAGCCTTACAGAAAGATCTCGCAGTCGGGCTCCACCTTTTTGCATGCCTTGACGACATTCTGCATGACGCTTGCAGGTTCCATGCCCTCGTCAAATTCGACAATCATTTTTTGGGTCATAAAGTTGACAGTGGCCGTACGAACGCCGGAACTCTTGCGGGCGGCGTCTTCCATCAGGTTGGCGCAGTTGGCGCAATCCACTTCGATTTTATACGTCTTTTTCATCCCCAGGGCTCCTCTCTGACTGGTTTTCAATATCACGATTAAACAATCGTTTAATCGTGATATCATCATACGCAAAAACCTCCCGGTCGTCAATGGCTGCCGGCAACATTCTCCCATTTGGGCAAAAGGTGCTTCCATTTGGGTAAAAAGCAAAGGAACCGGCCCCAAGCAAACCGGCGCGTTTTCTTCCCCGCAGCCGGCCCGGGCAAAAGGCCGGAACCGCCATGGCTCCGGCCTTCCATTATTCAGCTGCCTGCTTTCTTTGTCCGCTGTTTTCCGAGCCTCGAATCTCCTCGTGGTAGAAATAATCCACAAGAACGGGGTGCCCCGGCTCCGCCCGTCCATAGGGCAGTTCGTTATCCACAAAGGGACAGTTGTTTTCCCCGGCCAGCCGTTTTGCCTGGGCTTCCAGGCCGCGGAAATAGCTCCGGTCCCCTCTGTTGTAAATGGCATGATACAGAGGAAGCAGATGGGGATATTTTTCTGCGATATAGTCCAGAATGTTCTGCTTGAAACCGCCCCGCAGGTTCAGATTTTCCAGCCATACCAGATCGCACTGATCCTTTACCCGCTGAAAGATCGCCTCAAAATCCGTGATGCCGGGAAAGAGGGGGGAAATGAAGCAGACGGTGCGGATTCCCGCATCATAGACCTGTTTCATGGCGGCAATTCTGCGCTCGATGCTGACCGCCTTGTCCATATCCGCCCGGAAGCCCTCGTCCAGGGTATTGATGGACCAGGAGACCGTCACCCTTTCCATCTGGCTGAGCAGGTCAAGGTCGCGGAGCACAAGGTCTGACTTGGTGCAGATCAGGATTTCCGCCCCGCTGCCCAGGAGCTGCTCCAGGAGCTTTCGGGTGTTGCAAAACTGCGCTTCCTGGGGCAGATAGCCATCGGTCACCGAGCCGATGACCACCCGCTGTCCCGCATACTTCTTTGCGTTGCGGATCGGCGGCCAGTGCTTGACATCCAGAAACGTACCCCACGGCTCCCTGTGGCCGGTGAAGCGCTTCATGAAGGAGGCGTAGCAATACCGGCAGCCGTGCGTACACCCCACATAGGGATTGACGGAGTAGCCGCCTACAGGCAGGCTGGATTTGGTCATGATATTGTGCGTCTCTACCTCCTGAATCCGGAGGCTGTTTTCGGCGATTCCTGCCATTTGCATTGCTCCTCCCATATCCGGCAACAAGCCGGTGTCTCTTCCGGACGTCTCCCGTGATCGGGAGCGGCTCTTCCCTGCATAAAAACCGGGATAGCAGGGCGTGGGCCCGGCCGGCCGGATTCCCCGCGGTTTGAACACGGCCTTTCGTATTTCGCGCCCGGTTTCGGCTCCGATCACGTCCTTTTCATTCCAAGCCGGTCCGCCTGCCCCCGCCGCTCAGCATGGCGCAAAGGTCCCGTGGCAGCGTCCGCCACGAATGGGTACCCGCAGCGGAAACCACCCAGTCCCGCGCATTTGGGCTTGACACGCGGATGCAGCATTCATATAGTAAGTATACCAAGAATCAAAACGATTACAAGTACGCAAAACTTTGATACCTGGTATCAAAAGGCATACCGGTGCAGGAGAGGCGGTTGCAGTGGACGAGGCCATGACGTACGAAGAATTTCAGGAAAAGGTAGGCGGCATCATCCTGACGGCGAAGGGAAACTGTCCCGTCACGCCGGTGGTTCAGATGCTCCAGGGAAAATGGAAGCTCCAGATCCTCTACGAGCTGTGCATCCGGTCACCGATGCGGTTTGGCGAACTGAAGAAGGCGCTTACGCCCATCACCAACGCGATGCTCACCAACGCGCTGAAGGAGCTGGAGGCCGACGGCATTGTACATCGGGAGCCATACAGCGAGATTCCGCCTCGCGTGGAATACACCCTGACCCCAAAGGGCCGGGATCTGCTTCCGGTCTTTTATGCCATTTGCCAGTGGGGGATGAAGTACATTCCCTGAAGGGAAGCCCCTGCATCATGGGCATGGCCGGATGAAGCCAGGATTGGCTGGCGCTGCGCAAGGGGCTGCCGCTCCCCGGGCAAGCCCGTGCCGGTTTTTCCTCTCCGCAGCCATGGCCTGTTGCAGATGGCAGGATAAGCCGGACTTCCGGAACGTCTGGTGAATGGTTTCCCCTTGCGGCATTTCGGGCGCCCTGCCGGGTGGCCGGTTCCAGGGTGGCTTTGCTCTCCGCGCGGCCTCACAGGGACGCAAGCCGGTTTTCATTCCTTCCGTTCCGTGGTATGATAGGCTCAGAACAGGAGGGACCCCTTATGGAAGGCATCTCTTTACCGCATGACCATGGCCAGACGATGGAACAAGAGCTGGAACATATGCCCAGCACGGAAAACTTCCAGACGGTGGCGGATGTGTTCAAGCAACTGAGCGATGGAAGCCGCATCCGCATCTTCTGGCTGCTGTGCCATTGTGAGGAGTGCGTCATCAATCTCTCTGCCATGGTGCATATGAGCAGCCCGGCCGTCTCCCACCACCTCAGGCAGCTCAAAGCCGCCGGGCTGATCGTGAACCGGCGGGAAGGCAAGGAGGTCTACTATACCGCATCGTCAACCCCGCAGGCCCAGTCGCTTCACAAGATGATCGAGTATATGGTGGAAGTGACCTGCCCCTCTGAAAAAGCGCTGGGGGGTGGGCAGGAATGAACCAGGGCAGACCCGCCTATCTGGAAAAGCAGCTGCAAAAGATCCCGGCGGGAGAGCTGGAAGTGATCCACCGTTCGGTTTTCGGGCAGGACCATCCGCATGCGACCGACCGCGTCCTGGCCAAAACGGAGGGAAAGGGCAGGATGGAGGTCTATTCTGTCTATCCCGGCATTGATGTAACCTATACCGCTTTTCTATCTGCGGAAGCAACCTTTCATCATGCGGCTTCTCCCGACATTCTGGAGCTGTTCTACTGCCATAGCGGACGCGTGGGCTGGAATATGCGGGAGGGCACGGCGGTTTATTTGGGCGCCGGGGATTTGACGGTGCATAGCGCCGCCTGTTGTGCGGATTCCGCGATGATGTTCCCGCTGGGCTACGCCGAGGGCATTGCGATTTCCATCCGCCTTGCCTCTCTTTCGGACAATGAATCCGCCATCTTGCGGGAGGTGGGAAGGGAACGGGAGAAGATTCAAAGCGTCTTTTGCTGCGGAAAGCCCGTCATCCTCTCCTCCTGCCCGGATCTGGAGCGGATCTTTGCCCCCCTGTATGCTGCAAGTCCTGCGAGGCGCAGCCTGTATCTGCCATTGAAGATTCAGGAACTGCTTTTGTTCCTTCTGGATTTTCAGCCGGAGCAGAACGCCCTGACCCAGTATTGTTCCCAGCAGACGGAGCAGATCAAGCGGGTTCATCAGCAGCTGACGGAACATCTTGACCAGCGCTTTACCATCGAAGCGCTTTCCAAGCAGTATCTGATGAATACCGCCACGCTCAAGAAAGTGTTCAAGGCGGTCTATGGTCTGCCAATCGCCACATACATGAAGGAATACCGCATTCGTCAGGCCATGAAGCTGCTCAGGGAAACCGACGCCCCCATCGCCGAGATCGCATCTCAGGTCGGGTATGGTACGCAAGGGAAGTTTTCCGAAGCATTCAAGGACGTTGCGCAGATGTTGCCCACGGCCTATCGGAAAGCGCACGTTTCCTCCGACAGGGCTTCCGAGGCCCGGCCCTAGGGACTGGTTGATGGGGCAACAGGGGCCGGTATCCGAAAGGCGGGGTCAAGAGGCCGGACATAGACCCCGGTTTCTGTTGCCGCCTTTCTTTCCGGGATGGTTCTCCCGGCCCGCCGGTCCCCTCCTGCCCGGCCTGCTGTTTTCTGCATTGCAAAGGGGCTGTTTCTCTCGAAACAGCCCCTCAGGCTGCTGACAAAGTGTGGGGTGCAGGGGGGGACATCCGA
>USCR01000130.1 GCA_900553295.1 uncultured Eubacteriales bacterium
CCGAATTTGCTTCCTCGAAAAAGTGGCATCTGCCACTTTTTCGACACGCTGCGGCCGGAGGGATACCTTCCCTCCGGCCATTTTTCAGTCTTGCTGATGATAGATTTTTCGTAGTTCAGGCGTCATGGTGCCGTCCTGTTCGTAGACGATCAGCGGAGGTTCCGGCTGTAGGGTCGGCCTTGCGTCCTTCACAGCCTCCACCAGCACCAGATTGGCAGGTTTATCCACCCGCGGGTAAATCAGCCGAAACCGCTTGGGAATCAATGCGGCACGGGAAAGGTCGTTCATCAGGGAAAGCATCATGGGCGCGGGATAGATCAGCGCCATGCGCCCCCTGCCCCGCAGCAGCCGGTATGCGGCTGTGAACCATGGTTTGAGTCCCCGTGGGTCCTGGTGCCGGGCCAAATCCTTGGACAGGCCGGGATTGTGCAGGGTCGCCCCAGGCGTACCGTAGGGCGGATTGCATACGATCACATCCACACTGCCTGAAGACAGGAGGGACGGCGCCTCCTCCACGGATGCTTCGTGTACCCGAATACGCGCGCTTAGTCCATTGAGGGCCACACTGCGCCGGGCCATGTCTGCCATCTCCCGCTGGATTTCAAAGGCTTCAAACCGCTGCCCTTTCCCGCGCCCCCACATCAGCAGTGGCAAAATACCCGTACCGGTGCCGAAATCCGCCACCGTGGCCTGTGCCTCTGCCCGAACAAAATCGCTTAGCAGCACCGCATCCATGCCAAAGCGGAACCCGGCTGTTTTTTGCAGGATTTTCAGGCCGGCAAATTGCAAGTCGTCCAGACGCTCGTCATCGTTCATATGGTGCTTCCTTCCGTCAATAGCAGGTAGCGCGTTTCGCAGTAGCCTTCCAGCTGCTGGGCCTCCCAGCGGACCTTGCACCAGGTATCACCCTGTTGCAAAACCGTTAAGGGCGTACCGTCCGCCAACAGTGCCAGCTCCGCAATATCTGCCGTACAGGCTGGGTACAGGCCGATGGTGGCATCCCCCACCACGGCGGTGACATTGCTTACCTCTCGCAAGGTGGCATCCATGGGCGGCATCGTGGGTGGCACGGTTACGTTGGGCTGTTCCGTCACCGTTGGCGTGGGTTCCGGTTCCGCCGCCTGCACTCCGCTTTGCTCCTGGGTAGGCTGGGTATACGTGAGATAGGCCGATTGGACAAATCCCGCGTCACCATCGTAGTAAACCAAGCTCCAGCCATCGGAAGTAGTATGCACCTCCACCTGGGCCAGCCGCGGGATCACGGACAGCACTTTGGCGTCCCCTGACGGTGTATCCCGCAGGTTCAGTCCGCCTTCAGCCGTGAGCACCCAGGCTTTCCGCACCTGTTGGGCCGTGGGAGTTGCCGTTGCCGCCGGGCCCGTTCCCGGATTCGTTAAGGTCAGATAGGTGGACTGCACATAGCCCGACACACCCTGATAAGCCACATGACTCCAGGTATTCCCCCAGGCGTACAGGGTCACCTCTGCCAGCCGTGGAATGGTGCGCAGCACCCGTGCACTGGTGGATGCCTCCTCCCGTAGGTTCAGTTCCCCCGAAGGAGTAAGCACCCAGGCAGTGGAGGCAGCGCCCGGGGTCGCCGTGGGCTGTACCGGGCTGGTATAGGTCAGGTATTTCCCCTGCACATAACCTGTCAGGCCCTGATAATCCACCTGTATCCATTCCCCGCTCTGCCCATGCGCCGTTACCTGCGCATGCTGGGGAATCAGCAGCAGTATTTGTGCCAGCATGGAGGCACTGGCCCGCAGGTTGAGGCCACCCGAAGGCGTGGAGACCCAGGCTGTCACGCTGGTCGCCGGCGCGGGCGTTGCCGTGGGCTGGTTGGGATTGTTCGTGGTCAAAAACTGGGTTTGTACATAGCCCATCACATCCTGGTAGCTGACCCGGGACCATTGGCCGCTGCTTTCATACACCGTTACCAGGCCGAGCCGCGGCAGCGTGCGCAGAATGCGCGCATCGGTGGACGGGCTTTCCCGCAGGTTCAGGCCGCCCGAGGGCGTAAGCACCCACGCCGCATAGGAAGCGGCCGGGGTAGTCGTTCCCGGAGCAACCGTGGCGGTGGGAGCAGGCGTAGGCGATGTCTCCGGCTGCGCAAAGGTCAGGAATTGCGTCTGCACATAGCCTGTCATGCCCAGGTAGGTTACCTGACACCATACGCTTCCCTGCTGCAATACCTGCAGCTGGGCCAGCCGGGGGATGGTGCGCAGAATGCGCGCATCGGTGGACGGGCTTTCCCGCAGGTTCAGGCTGCCCGAGGGCGTCCATACCCAGGCGTCCCCGCCGCCGCTGCCCGGGACAGGGGTTACGCTGGGCGTTAACGGGTTGGTATAGGTCAGGTAGGTAGCCATAACGTACCCGGTTGTGCCCTGATAGCTTACGCTGCACCACGCACTCCCCTGCTGCAGCACAGTAAGCTCCGCCAGGCGCGGTATGCTGCGCAGTACGCGCGACGCGGTGGAGGGGCTTTCCCGGAGGTTTAGCGCTCCGGAAGGCGTCCATACCCAAGCCGTAACGCCGCCAGGCACCGGGGTTGCAGTAACGCCGGGCGTAGGCGTTGCCACGCTGCTAAAGCGAAGGAACTGGGTCTGTACATATCCGGTCCACCCGTTCCAGCTTACCTCGCACCACACCGTCCCGTATGCCAGCACAGTCAGCTGCTGCAGGCGTGGAATGCGCACCAGCACCTTGGCCCCCGTGCTGGCACTTTGACGCAGGTTCAAGCTGCCGGAAACGGTATACACCGTGGCCACGCTACCCGAAGGTACGCTGCCCTGGGAAAGATATTTCGTCATGACATAGCCGGAAAAACCATTCCAGGAAATTCGAGTCCAAATGCTCCCTGCTTGCAGTATATTCACCTGAGAATGTTCGGGAATTTGCGTCAGTACCCGGGCAGTGGTGCTGCCATATTCCCGCAGGTTCAGGCTGCCCCCGCCGGTTACGACCGTAGCCGTGCTGCCGCCGGGAACGGCGGTGGGCACGGCTGTGGCCTGGGGTACATTGGTGGGGACGGCCGTGGGCGCCGGCGTTGTCAAATCCGTGCCGGTACCCATGGGGGGCGTGGCGGTTACCTCCGGCGCCGGGGTGGATGATCCCGCTTCAAACACCAGGAATTCATTCATCACATAGCCAATGACGCCACCATAGTTGACCTTGCTCCAGCTTGCTCCCTTTTCCAGCACGGGCAAGCGCGTATAGGGGTCAATGGTGCAGAGTACCTGCGCGTTTCGGGAGGGCACTGCCCGAAGGTTCAGCGTCCCCGAGGGGGTAGTCACCACCGCATAGAGCGTGCCATCCCCTGAGCTTACGTTGCTTTCAAAGGTAAGGAAAGAGCGCATGACATAGCCCATGCTGGATTCATAGATGACACGGCACCATTCGCTGCCTTCTTCCAGCACGCCCACCAGGCTGTTGCGCGGAATGGTCCGCAGGATACGGCTACCCGTCTGCGGCAGGGCACGCAGGTTCAGGCTGCCGGAAGCCGTAGTCACCCGAGCGTAGGCCTGGATGGTTGCTTCCTGATCATCGCCGGGGAAAGAAAGGGACACCGTGGCCACATATCCCGTCAGCGTACCATAGCGCGCCTGGGAAAAGGGCGTGGACCGTTGGGTTACCACAATGCTCTCTCCCCGGGGAATGTACGCCAGCACAGCGCTGGAGGCATCGGCAGCGGCAAACAGCGGCAAGGTTGCGTCAATGCACTGCACCACTGCCTCCACTTCGCCAGGCTCCAGGGGAGAAGTGTTTTCCACCGGCGGCTCCGTGGAACCGCCAAAGGTCAGGTAGGAAGACATGATATACCCATACGTTCCATTCACATACACCCGGCACCACGCGCCGTCATTGCGCAGGGCGGTCACCACCGTACCGTGTGGCAGCTGCGCCAGCACCTGCGCCGAAGTGGAAGCACTGGTCCGCAGGTTAACCGAGCCACTCCCCGATGCCAGCGTCACGGTTGCGGCGTTCCCGGAAGGATCGGCCACCTGGCCGGGATAGCTCGTGGAGAAGATCAGGAAATCCGTGGAAGCATAGCCAGTCTGCGCGCCGTACTGCACCTTGGCCCAGCCTGTTAGCTGCTCAAACACCGGCAGCACTGCGCCGTTGGGTATGGTGGTTACCACCCGGGCGGACATGCTGGCGCTCTCCCGCAGATTCAGCGTGCCGGATGCGCTCACCGTGGCGTACCCCACAATGGACGTCGTGGCCGTCTCCGCGCTGGTGGGCGGTGTACCCTGGAAGGTCAGCGCGCTGGTTTGCACATAGCCCACGATGGCACCATACTTCACCTGCGTCCAGTTTTCCCCGCGGCTGATGACATTCACCAGCGCGCCATTGGCCAGGGAAGTCAGAATCTGTCCATTCTCGTCCGCGGTGGCGCGAATGGCCAGGCGGTCCCCGTTGGAGATGAGCTTCACCGTAGCGGTGTAGGCATTGCCACCGGTAATCTCTGCCGGTTCCTCCGTGGAGGTCAGCACATCGTCGCCGCCGCTCTCCACCGGGGACAATATGGTATGCGTAAAGGTATACTGCACCCGCACGGAGTCCACATAATAAAATCCAAGGATCTGGTCATAGGAATAGCCCATGCTGGCCATCTGCATGGCACCGCGCTGGCTCATGCCCACGCCATGACCATAGCGTCTCGCCTGTATAATCCAGTTGCTGCCGGAGGTTTTCACGCTCCATAGCTCGTTGGAGGAACCATTGATGCTCAGGCCCAGGGCGGTTTCCAATTCCGTAAAAATATTGCAGGTAAGGGTCAAGGGGACTTGTCCGGCGGGCGTTTGGCAAAGCACGCCGAAATCCACTTTGGTATACAGTCGGCTGGGACTGGAGAACTTGGGAGTGTGAGGGGTTACGCTGGTGATTTGCGTAATGCTCCCGCTGGTTCCCTGGGCGCTGAGGGCCGCCTGGGCCTTGCTGTTGAGGAGTGTGGTCAGCCCCGCCTTTTGCCCCGTGGCGTCATAGTCCGCATAGATGGCGGCGGAACGCACAATGGAAGCCGTGTTCATCAGGTCAAAGGGGTCATCCTTCACTGTCAGGTAGCTGTACCCGGAGCTGCCCCAGGCATTGGTGGCGCTCTCCGTCTGTCCGCCGTTGGAAGCCGTGTAATAGCAGGAGGTCAGCTGTCCATCGTTGGTAAGCACAATGCCTTTGGTGGCCGTCACGGCAGCGGTACAGTTGGCAGTGCTGTCGGAATTACCGTAATAAACCTGGTCATTGGTAGTATCCACCACATCATATAAGGAGGAAGAGCGCAGGTTCATCTTGTTCAGCGTGTACGTACGCGCAGCCACCGCCTGAGCCTTCAATGCCTCAAGGGGTGCGCTGTTCCCCATTTCATACGGCAGCACGCCATTGAGATAATATTCAATATACACATGCACAATGGGATACAGCCTGTAACTCGATCCGCTCTTCTGCGCCTTCAGGTACAGGTCTCCTGGATACAGGTTCGCACTCTTGCGCGCCTGGGCAATCTTCAGGCCGCTGGTGCCGGAGGTCGCGTGGCGGCGGAAGGCCACCTCCTGCCCCATGGCCGTGGTCTGGCCGTTGCGCGTGAGAGATATCATACCCGTCTGGGTGTCGAAGGTAACCCGCACGGTCTCTCCGCTGCTCATGGCCAGGCTGGTGTTTCCCCCCAGGGTATAGCTGCCGGATACGGTAATGTCCAGCTGTGTGGGACTGCCCAGGGAGGATAGATACACCCGCACCATGCCGTTGGTGGCCGCGCTGCGCACCGTCAGCGGTGCCGCATCCACCTCCGTGGCCCAGGCCAGGGGCGGCACAGCCGTAAACGTCAGGCACAGCGCCAGCAACACCGCCAACGCGCCGCGAAGAAAACCTGCTTTCATCTTATGTCCTCCTTGGAAAGTTACACGCACGTAACTACGTGTTCCATTGTATCACAGCCGCCAGGGGAAGCCAAGTCCCCCCACGGTTGCGCTCCATAGTTAAAAACGAATGAGAAAGCGCATTTCCGTCAGGTAAAACTTTCCAATCAGCAAAAAACCCGCTCTCCCGAAGGAGAGCGGGCAGGGTCAAGCCGGATGATTACTCCAGGCCAGCCATTTTCTTGTAATTCTCGCGGCGGAGCTTGGCGTCCTCCTCGGACTCCTCGAACAGTTTCGCAGCCGCATCGGGGAACATCTTCGCCAGAGAGGTGTAACGCACCTCGCCCTTGAGGAAGTCCTGATAGCTCTCGGTGGGCTCCTTGCTGTCGATGGTCATGGGATTCTCGCCGGCCTCAGCCTTGGCGGGGTTGTAGCGGTACAGGGGCCAGTAGCCGCAGGCCACAGCCTTCTTGATCTCCTCCTGCGCCTTGCCCATGTTGATACCATGGTTGATGCAGGGCGCGTAGGCGATGATCAAGGACGGGCCGTGATAGGCTTCAGCCTCGGTCATGGCCTTGAGCAGCTGAGCGGGATTGGCGCTCATGGCCACGGTGGCCACGTACACATAGCCGTAGCTCATGGCCATCATGCCCAGGTCCTTCTTCTTGGTCCGCTTGCCGGCAG
>USCR01000131.1 GCA_900553295.1 uncultured Eubacteriales bacterium
CCTCGAAAAAGTGGCATCTGCCACTTTTTCGACACGCTGGGGCAAGGGAGCCTTGCTTCTTTTTTTGCCCTTAGGAATGGAAAAATTTCCCCCTTATGGGGAGAAATGCGAACATATATTTGCTATTCTTGCCGTGAACGGGAGGAGGAGAACAATCGAATGGGCGTAAAGAAACCCACCAAGGCCACGGTGCGCAAGCAGCTGAAGGACACAGCGCTGGCGGCCATCGCGGCCCTGGACAGCGCCTGGGCAGCGGACGCGCCCATGGAGCGGCTGCGGGACGGCGCGGAGGCGCTGAAGGCCCTGGCGGAGGTGCTGGGGCAGATCGAGAGCGCGGAAAAGCTGGCGGAGACGGCGGAAGCCCTGCGCAAGCGCGTTTCGGGGCTGGAAAAGGAAAGCAAAGCCGGGGAAGCGCCGGAGGAAGAAGCGCGGGCGGGCGTGATCGAGATTGCCCGGGTGCTGGAGGAGGCGGAGGATGGCTGAGGCAAGGGTGATCTGGCGGCCGCAGCCCAAGCAGCGGGCATTTATGGAGCGGCCGGAGTACGAAGCCCTGTACGGAGGCGCGGCAGGGGGCGGGAAATCGGACACGCTGCTGTGCGAGGCGCTGCGGCAGGTGCACATTCCCCACTATCGGGGGCTGATTCTGCGCAAGACATACCCGGAGCTCAGCGAGCTGGTGGACCGGAGCCGGGAGCTGTATCCCGGGGCGTTTCCCCAGGCGAAGTACGTTGGCACGGAGCACGTGTGGCTGTTTCCCTCGGGGGCGAAGATTTACTTCGGGGCCATGCAGTACGAGAGCGACCGGACGAAGTACCAGGGCAAGCGGTATGACTTCATCGCCTTTGACGAATTGACCCACTTCACCTGGAACGAGTACGCGTACATGTTTTCCCGGAACCGGCCTTCGGGGCCCGGGACGCGGGTGTACATCCGGGCGGCCACCAACCCGGGGGGCATTGGTCACGGGTGGGTGAAGGAGCGCTTTGTGACCCCGGCGCCGCCCATGACCCCCATGGTGGAGGAGGTGGTGGTACAGGGGCGCGACGGGCCCCGAAGGATGCGGCGGACGCGGATCTTCGTGCCCTCCACGGTGTTTGACAACCAGGAGCTGCTGCGCAACGCGCCGGAGTACCTGGCCAACCTGGCCATGCTGCCGGAAAACGAGCGCATGGCGCTGCTCTACGGCAGCTGGGACAGCTTTGACGGGCAGGTGTTCCGGGAATGGCGAAACGACCCGGCGCACTACGGGGATCAAAGGTGGACGCACGTGATCGACCCCTTCCCCATACCGGCGCACTGGCGGATCTACCGGGGGTTTGACTTCGGGTATGCGCGGCCCTTTGCGGTGGGGTGGTTCGCGGTGGACGAGGACGGGCGGGTGTACCACATCAAGGAATTCTACGGCTGCACGGGTACGCCCAACGAAGGCGTGCGGATGCATCCGGGGGAGATTGCGGCACAGATCCGACGGATGGAAAGCGAGGACCCCATGCTGCGGGGCAAGCGGATTACGGGCATAGCGGACCCGAGCATCTTTGACGAGAGCCGGGGGGAGTCCGTGGCGCGGATGATGGAGCGCAGCCCGAACTTCATCTACTGGCAGGGGGGCGACAACACACGCCTGGCGGGGAAGATGCAGCTGCACAACCGCTTGGCCTTTGACGGGGAGGGGCTGCCCATGTTCCAGGTATTCTCCACGTGCCGAAACTGCATCCGCACCCTGCCGGCGCTGGTATACGACAGGAGCCGGCCGGAGGACATCGACACCCAGGGGGAGGATCACATCTACGACATGATCCGCTATGTGCTCATGGAGCGGCCCATCGCGCCTCCGCCCCCGGCGCTGGCGGCGCCGCCCCGGGAGGACCCCCTGGACCTTTGCAAGGGAGCGCGGTTTTTACGAATTTGACCCACAAGGAGGCGTGAACCATGGACAAGCGGGAGGCTCCGCCCATCGGGCGGGACGAAGTATTGCAGGCGGCGCAGACCCTGCGGGAGTACAAAAACGGCAAGAGCGCCCTGGAGCGGCGCATTGTGGCCAACGAGCAGTGGTGGAAGCTGCGCCACTGGCAGCAGATGAACCTCCATGATCCCCGGGAGACGGTGGAACCGGTGAGCGCGTGGCTGTTCAACACCATTCTGAACAAGCACGCGGACGCCATGGACAACCGGCCCGAGCCGGTGGTGCTGCCCCGGGAGGAGGGCGACCGGGGGGCGGCGGAGGCGCTGTCCCAGGTATTGCCGGTGATTCTGGAACAGGGCGGGATGGAGCAGCTGTACTCGGACATGTGGTGGTACAAGCTCAAGGCGGGCACGGGGGCAGCGGGGGTATTCTGGGACCCGGACGCGGCGGGCGGCCTGGGGGACGTGGCCCTGGGGCGGATTGACCTGTTGCAGCTGTTCTGGGAGCCGGGCATCCGGCGGCTGCAGGACAGTCGGAATGTGTTTTACACCATGCTGGAGGACCGGGAGGAGCTGCAGGCGCGGTATCCCTTCCTGGAGCTGAGGGGGAGCACCCCGGGGCTGGACGTGACCCGGTACGTCCACGACGACCAGGTGGAGACGGGAAACAAGGCGGTGGTGGTGGACTGGTACTACCGCCGCAGGCAGGGCAACCGCACGGTGCTGCACTACTGCCGGTTTGTGGAGGATCAGGTGATCTTCGCCTCGGAGAACGAGCCGGCGTACGCCAAGACGGGATTTTACGAGCACGGGGAGTATCCCTTTGTGCTGGACCCGCTGTTCCCGGTGGAGGATTCCCCGGCGGGGTTTGGGTACATCGACGTGCTCAAGGACTGCCAGACCTACATTGACCGGCTGAACCAGGCGCTGCTGAAAAACGCGCTGTTGGCGGGGAAGAAGCGGTTTTTCATCCGCCAGGACGGGGCGGTGAGCGAAGGGGAATTCGCGGACTGGCGCAACGACTTTGTGCACGTGGCAGGGAACCTGAGCGAGGACGCCATCCGGGAGATTACGGTGCAGCCCCTGAGCGGGCTGTACACCACGCTGCTGGAGGGGAAGATCAACGAGATGAAGGAGACCAGCGGCGTAAGGGACTTCACCCAGGGCGGGGTGACCGGGGGCGTAACCGCGGGGACGGCCATTGCGGCCCTGCAGGAGGCGGGGTCCAAGCTCAGCCGGGACATGATCCAGGGGAGCTATCGGGCCTTCACCCGGATCTGCGAGCTGTGCGTGGAGCTGATCCGGCAGTTTTACGACGTGCCGCGGTATTTCCGCATCATGGGTCAGGGGGGGATGCGCTTCCTGCGCTTTGACAACGGGGGGCTGAAGCCCCGGGCGCTGGGGAACGTGTTCGGCCAGGAGATGGGACAGGCCCGGCCCGTGTATGACATCAAGCTGCGCAGCCAGAAGGCCAGTCCCTACAACAAAATTGTGCAGAACGAGCTGGCCAAGGAGCTGTTCGGCATGGGGCTGTTCCGGCCGGAGATGGCGGACCAGGCCCGCAGCTGCCTGGAGATGATGGACTTTGAGGGCAAGGACATGCTCCTGGCGCGCCTGGAGGAACAGGGCGGACTGCAGCGGCAGGTGGAGGAGCTCAAGGGGCAGCTGCAACAGCTGGGCCAGGTGGTAGACCGGATGAAGGGCACCACCATTGCCCCGGCGGTGGCCCAGCAGGTGCAAACGGACTCTCCCGCACCGCAGGAGCAGCCGGAGCAGCAGGACGCGCAGAGCAAGCAGGCGGCGGAGACGGCGGCGGGGCAGGCGACCCCCAAGTGAAAGGAGCAGAGCCATGGATGAGCAGATGATGCGGGAAACCCTGGGAGAGCAGGAGCCGGAGAGCTTTGAGGAGCTGATCGCGGGGCGGTACCACGGGGACTTCACCCGGAAGGTACAGCAGCTGATGGACCGGCGCTTTGCGGAGCACCGGCAGAAGGAAGAGCAATGGGCGCAGTGGCTGCCGGCGGTGGAGAAGCTCTGCGCGGATCGCGGGCTGGACCCGGCGGATGCGGAGGGGCTGACGGCGCTATTGGAAAAGGAGGCGGGCGCCCGGGAGCGCCGGGAGGCCCTTCGGGAATGGGCAGCGTGCCAGACCATGCGCCAGTGGCTGGAGGAGGCCTCGGGCCTGGGGGAAAGATACCCGGGCTTTGACCTGCGGGAGGCAATGCAGGAGGAGGACTTCACGGGGCTTTTGCGCCGGGGGCTGACGGTGGAACAGGCCTGGTCCCTGGCCCACCGGGATGAGCTGATGCTGGCGGCCATGGAGGCCACGGCGGCCCATGTGCGGGAGCTGACGGCCCGAAGCCTAATGCAGCGGCAGGCCCGGCCCCGGGAGGGCGGCATGCTGGAGCGGGGCGCGGCGCCCACGCGGCCCAGCATGCGGGAGACCAGCAGGAGCCAGCGGGAGGAGCTGGAGCGGCGCGCGCTGCGCGGTGAGCGCATTGTGATATAAGCCTGCGGCCAAGCGGCGGGCCGGGCGTAAGCCGGGGGATGTTCTTCCAGGGCCTGCGGGAGCGGGCGGGGAAGGAGCCGGAACCCGGGACGCAGGCGCGTTGCCGCGCCGTGCGCGAAGGAAAAACCACGAGACGGGAAAGGAAGGATGCCCATGTTGAAGCTGCGCTTGCAGCTCTTTGCCACCCAGACCACGGAAACCGCGGGGTTGTCCGCGGAGATGAAAACCTTTTACGAGAAGCGGCTGATCGACCTGGCGGAGCCCAAGCTGGTGCACGGGCGCTTCGGGGACAGCTACCCCATTCCCCAGGGAAGCGGCAAGCAGATCGAGTTCCGCAAGTATTCCATCCTGGGCAAGGCGCTCACGCCCCTGACCGAGGGCGTAACCCCCGCGGGCAACAGCCTGACGGTGACCACCATCACCTGCCCGCTGAAGCAGTATGGCGACTGGATTCAGATGAGCGACATGCTGCAGCTGACCGCGGTGGACAACAACATCGTGCAGGCCACCAAGCTCCTGGGCAGCCAGGCGGGCCGCACCCTGGACACGGTAATCCGCGAGGAGCTGTGCGGAGGCACCAACGTGATTTACGCCCCCAAGCAGGCAAACGGCCAGGCCACGGAGGTGACCAGCCGCACCCAGCTGGACAAGACCGCGGTGCTGACCCCGGAGCTGTTCTTCAAGGCGGCGGCACAGCTCTCGGCCATGAACGCCGACTACATCGACGACAGCTATGTGGCCATTATCCACCCCTACGCGGCCTATGACCTGATGCGCAACAGCGAGTGGATCGACGTGCACAAGTACGCCGACCCCAAGGCCATCTACGACGGCGAGATCGGCAAGCTGGGCAGCGTGCGCTTCGTATCCTCCACGGAGGCGAAGATATGGAAGGACGACACCTGCCCCTCCGGGCTGGCGGTGTTCGCCACGCTGGTGCTGGGCGCCCACGCCTATGGCGACACCATGATCGAGGGCGGCGGACTGGAGCACATCGTCAAGCAGCTGGGCTACGGGGAGGATCCGCTGAACCAGCGCAGCGCCTGCGGCTGGAAGGCCACCAAGGCGGCCAAGCGCCTGGTGGAGGAGTACATGGTGCGCATCGAGAGCTGCTCCAGCTACTCCAGCGAAGTGGCGGCGAACTAAGGCAACGCGGGGAAAGGCGCTCCGGGCGGGGCGCCTCTCCCCCCTCAGGGAAAAGCGTAAAGGAGGGACATCCATGGAGAAGATGGTGAAGCTGAAGCTGTTCAAGGACAACGGGCAGTACAAGGACGATGTATTCGTGGCGGTGAACGGGCGGACGTTTCAGATCGTGCGGGGCGTGGAAGTGGAGGTGCCGGCGTGCGTGGCGGAGGTGCTGGAGCATTCCGAGGCCCAGGACCGGCGCACCGCGGAGCTGATGGAACGCCTGGAAAGCGCCTACGCCGCCCGCAGCTAAGGAGGAAAGGCCATGACGGTGAAGGAGGCCCTGGATACGGTAAGCGCCTTGAAGCCTCATCCCTACGACCCGAAGCATCTTTTGCGGGAGCTGAGCCGGCTGGACGGGCGCATCCTGCGGGAGGTATGGCAGGGGCGGGAGGGAGCGGCGGAGGCGGTCCCCGACTACACCCAGGAGACGGCGGAGACCACGGCCCTGCTGGCGGAGGAGCCCTACGACCTGATGTACATACACTACCTGATGGCCCGGGTGGCGCTATGGAACGGGGAGACGGAGCGCTACAACCAGTTTGCCGCGCTCTTTGAGGAGACCTATGCCGCGTACCGGGCCGACACAAGCCGGAACGCGGCCTGGAAGGACGGCAGGAAAATTCAGATGTGACGCGGGGAGGCCCGCGGGAAAGGAGGCGCGATGCTGCCATTTTTGACGGGAAGCAAGGCAAAGCGGGAGATGCAGCGCGAGTTCCGCGGGCTGAACCGGCGGCCGGGGGCGGCGGAAAACGAGTTCGCGGCCATGGAGAACATGACGGGGGCGGGGTATCCGCTGCTGGCCTCCCGCTCCCCCCGGGGACGGGTGCGGAAGCTGACGAAGATCAACGGCATGCTGGGCGGGGCGCAGCTATGCTTTGTGGACGGGACGGATTTCTTTTACGAGGGGGCGTGCTACGGCCAGGTGACCGACGGGG
>USCR01000132.1 GCA_900553295.1 uncultured Eubacteriales bacterium
TTCGTGCCGTTCGATGTGATACGGCCCGCGATTGATGTATTTTTGGCGGTGAGCTCCCGGCGCAGGCGGGTATTCTCATCGTGGCTCTTCATGAGCTCGTCGGCCATGTTCAGGCAGGTGAGCACGGACACCATGTTGGAGGGCAGACGGCTGGCCAGGGCCATTTCGCTGAGCTTGCGGTCCACGTAGGCAGCCACCCGCTGCATGTACGCGGGGGGATCGGAGGATACCAGGGCGTATTCCTTGCCCGCCACGCGGACCACCGTCTTTTGCTTTTCCATGGCGCACGCACCTCCCGTTTTGCCGAAAGGAGCGCAGACGTTACGGGGGTGTTGACCCCCTTCCGCCCGCGCTCCACAGGTTTACGTTACATCTGCTCGAAGGGATAATCGCCACCATAGGTTTCCACGCGAATGGACTGCATCACCTGGGGGGTGAGCGGCCGGTCGCTGCGGTCACGCTTGGTATTGACGATGTCCTCGGCTACCTCCATGCCTTCCAGCACCTTGCCAAAGGCGGCATAGGCGCCATCCAGATGGGGGCTGTCGCTGGTCATAATGAAAAACTGGGACCCGGCGGAGTCAGGCATCATGCTCCGGGCCATGCTGAGCACACCATAGGTATGCTTGAGGTTGTTGGGCACGCCGTTCATGGAGAATTCGCCTTTGATGCAGTAGCCGGGGCCGCCCATGCCGGTGCCCTTGGGGTCGCCGCCCTGGATCATGAATCCGGGGATTACGCGGTGGAAAATCAGCCCGTCATAGAAGCCGCTGTTGGCCAGGGCAATGAAGTTGCCCACGGACTGGGGAGCAATCTCGGGGTACAGCTCGCCCTTCATCTGGCGGCCGTCCTCCATGGTTATGATAAACGTCGGATGCTGTGGCATGTGATTCTTTTCTCCTTCCTGAAAAGCCGTTTGCACGGCTTTGGGGCGCATGAAAACGCCACGAAAACACAGCCCTATTGTACCAGTTTCCCCAGCGCTTTGCAAGCCCCGCGCTTCAGGCTATGCCGCCGCCGTCCTCCCCATGCCCCGCCGGGCCCGCGCCCAGGAACAGCCGCTCCTTGCGGGCCACCATTTCATCCACCCGGGCGATGTACTGCTCAATGTTGCTGACGTTGGGTTCCCGCTCGATGCGGCCCTGGTCGGGATAAATGCGCTTGGAGATGCCGCCCGCCCCCAGGGCCAGGATGTGGGTGGTTTCCTCCATGATGTCCACGTTGTACTGGCAGGCGTGGCCGGGCAGGGCATAGCCCACGTTTTCCTGGTTGCCGGCCATGTTCTTTTGCCGGTAGAGGTAATAGGGGCGCATGCCCAGCTCCGCGGCGGTGGCGTGGCCCATGCGCACCATTTCCGCGGCCAGTTCCGCCGGGGGCAGGGGCGCGTGCTCCAGGTGCAGGCGGCTGGAGCGCTTGATGGCCAGGGTATGAACGGTGAGGCTCTCCGGGGCCAGCTCCCTGGCTCCCGCCATGGTGCGGGCAAAGTCCGCCAGGTCCTCCCCGGGCAGCCCGGCGATCACGTCCATGTTGATATGGTGAAAGCCCACCTGCCGGGCCATGGCATAGGCGTCGTAAACCTGCGCCACCGTATGCCGGCGGCCGATGACCTCCAGGGTGCGGTCGTTCATGGTTTGGGGGTTGATGCTGATGCGGGCCACCCCCGCGTCCCGGATGATCTCCAGCTTTTCCCGGGTGAGGGTATCGGGCCTCCCCGCCTCCACGGTGTACTCCACCGCGCCGGGGAACAGCTTCATGAGCATATGGGTCAGGCGCTGGAGCTGGTCGGCGTTCAGGGCCGTGGGAGTACCGCCGCCCACGTACACCGCCCGGAGCTTTCGCCCGCTCCGGGCCAGGATGTCCGCCCCCGCCGCCATTTCCCGGAACAGCGCCGCCAGGTACGGCTCCACCAGCTTGCCTTTGCCCAGCTCCCCGCTGAGGAAGGTGCAATAGGCGCAGCGGGTGGTGCAGAAGGGGATGCCCACGTACACGTCCATCTCCTGCTCGCAGGGAGGCGGCAGGGTGGACTGCACCTCCACAATGTCCCGCAGCAGCTGCCGCTTTTCCGGGGACACGTCGAAGATTTCCCCCACCTGGGCGCAAGCCGCCTCCAGAGAGAGGCCGTGCTCCATGGCCTCGTAGACCAGGCGGGTGGGGCGGATGCCCGTAAGGCTGCCCCAGGGGGGCGTGACCCCCGTCAGGCGCTTGCACAGGTCGTAGAGGGTCTGCTTGCACAGGCGCTTCAGGGCGCGCTTCTGCTCCAGCAGGGCAATGCGCGCATCCTTGCACGCGGGGATGGGGCATTCCCGGTGATGCTCCTCCTGCCCCAGGGCAAAGCGGCAGTGGAAGCGTCCGTCCTCCTCCCAGGCATGCCAGATAAAATGCGGTTGATGGGTTTCCTCCCACAGGGCGGGGTCCATGCGGAACAGGCGGGTCACGTCCCGCAGCTCCGAGGCCACGGTCTGCAATAAAAAGGCCGTGCGATGTTCGTCTTGCATAGGTGCGAATTCTTCCTTATATATCAATGGTGAAAGGGTCAATGCCCGGGATAGATGGCGCACGCCGCTTCCAGAGGCGCCAGGCGCGCCAGGGAGCGGCGCATATCCTCGGGGCTGCCCCCGGGGAAGTCCGTGCGGCCATAGCCGCCGTGGAACAGCGTGTCCCCGGTGAACAGGTGGTTACCCGCCCGGAAACACACGCTGCCCGGGGTGTGGCCGGGGGTGTGGAGCACCGTCAGCTCCACCCCCGCGGCCTCCAGGCGGTCACCCTCCTCCAGCAGGCGGGTGGCGGGGGGCGCGGTGATTTCCGTGCGGATCATCCGGCACAGGTTGCGCGCCGGGTTAGTGAGCATCTCCGCGTCCAGGCGATGAATCCAGATGGGCGTATTTTCCCCCGCCAGGGCCGCCACGGCGCCGATATGGTCAAAATGCCCGTGGGTGAGCAGGATGGCCGCCAGCTGCTTTTCCCCCATGGCCCGGCGGATCTTCTCCGGCTCCGCGCCGGGATCGATGACCAGGCAGTCGTCCCGGCCGGGAAAGGAAAGCACATAGCACTGGGTGGCCAGCATGCCCACGGGGACGGTTTTTACCTCAAGATGGTCTGCCGCAAGGGCCATGGCCCTTCACGCTCCTTTGGGGCTCACTGGCCCAGGAATTCCTTCACGCAACGGCGATAGGCCGCCACGGGGTCCGCCGCCGCGGTAATGGGACGGCCCACCACAATATAATCGGAACCAAGGTCCTTTGCCTGGGCCGGTGTTGTCACACGGACCTGGTCCCCCTTGTCTCCCTCCGCAAACCGAATACCAGGGGTTACGGTCACAAAGTTTCTGCCGCAGGCCTCATGGACCTTTCCCGCCTCCATGGGAGAGCAGACCACACCATCCAATCCGGCTTGGGCCGCGTTGGCAGCATAAGCCATGACGGTCTCCTCCATCGTTCTGGGGATCAGCAGTTCCTCCTGCATTCTCGTTTGGCTGGTGGACGTCAGCTGGGTCACCGCAATCACCAAGGGACGAGAGCCGTCCGGTCGGGTTACCCCTTCCAGCGCACCCTCCATCATCGCCCGGGTGCCCGCCGCGTGAAGGTTTATCATATCCACGTCCAGTCGGGACAGAACCGCCATGGCCTTTTTTACTGTGTTGGGAATATCATGGAGTTTCAGGTCCAAAAAGATTTGATGCCCCCTTGCCTTAATCTCCCGCACAATGGACGGGCCTTCGGCATAGAACAACTCCATGCCGATTTTGACATAGGGCTTTCTCCCAGAAAACTGGTCCAAAAATGCCAAGGTTTCTGCTTTGCTGCTGAAATCGCAGGCTACGATCACATCTTTTCCCATCTGTGGGCACCTCCAATGATTTCGTTGATCTCTTGAATGCCCAGGCGCTCCATGAGCCCGGGCAGGCTGTCGATGATCTCTTGACAGGCAAACGGATTGACTAAGTTAGCCGCCCCCACCTGCACAGCGGTCGCTCCGGCCAGCATCATTTCCAGGACATCTTCCGCGCTTTGGATGCCGCCCATCCCAATGATGGGCAGATGGACCGCCTCGTAGACCTGCCAAACCATCCGCAACGCCACGGGAAAAACCGCTGGTCCGGAAAGACCGCCTGTGGTGTTGGCCAAAACAGGCGCCCGTTTTTTCAGGTCGATCCGCATGCCCATGAGAGTGTTGATGAGACTCAATCCGTCGGCCCCGCCCTTCTCACAGGCCTGGGCAATGGATACAATATCTGTCACATTGGGAGAGAGTTTCATATATACTGGTTTTCGGCACACTTCCTTCACCGCCCGGGTTACATCATAAACCATGTGCGGGTCCGTTCCGAAGCTCATGCCCCCGTGGTGCACGTTGGGACAACTCACATTGACCTCAATGAGGTCCGTGTAGGGTGAGGCATCCGCCTTGGCGCAGCATGTCACGTACTCATCCAAAGAAAACCCACTGATGTTGGCCAAAATCGGCTTTTGATAGACCTCCCGCAGCTTGGGGAGCTCCTCAGCCACCACCCGGTCAATCCCAGGATTCTGCAGTCCCACCGCATTGAGCATTCCCCCTGCCGTCTCCGCGATCCGGGGGGCCGGGTTGCCGAATCGAGGCTCCCGGGTGGTTCCCTTGATGCTGATGGCACCCAGACAGTTGATGTCATACCACTGAGCAAATTCATATCCGAATCCAAACGTACCACTGGCAGGAATCACGGGATTGTCCAGTAAAACGCCGCTCAATGTCACTGCGGTCTTCACCATAGAATTTCCTCCCTCTCCAGCACGGGGCCCTCCCGGCAAATTCGCTTGCTGCCATATTTGGTCTGACAGGTACATCCCATACAGGCTCCAAACCCACAGCCCATCCGTTCCTCAAAGCTGAATTGTCCCGAGGTCACAGCCTTTTCGTCGATGGCCCGAAGCATGGGCGCAGGCCCACAGGTATACAGATAGGTATATCCTGTCTGGGGCATGGCATCTGTGACAAAGCCTTTGATCCCCAGGGAACCATCCACCGTGGTCAAAGAGACTGCAATCCCCAATGCCCGGAACTCCGCAGTCAAAAATTGTTCCTCTTTCCGGTTGAACCCCAAAATAGCCCGAGGCGATTTGCCCTGTGCAATGAGCTTTTTGGCCAAGGCATACAGCGGCGGAATCCCAACCCCGCCTCCAATCAGCAGGGGCTTGTCCCCGGATTTCTCCAAGTCATAGCCATTACCCAAGCCAGTCAGGAGGTCTAACTCCGTCCCCGGCACCATTTGACTCATCTGTGCCGTCCCCTGCCCCACTACCTTATAAATCAAAGTCAACTGCGCCTCATTCCAGTCACAGACGGAAATGGGGCGGCGGAGAAACTTCCCTGTCAGCGCGATGTTCACAAACTGTCCCGGCGCGGTGATGGCCTCTGTGTCTCCCGCTAAAACCATTCGGAACGTGGCCGGCGCCAGTTCCTTATTCTGAAGAACCGTAAACTTTCCTCGCTTCATCGGGACGCTCCCCCCTCCGCCTGCCAGGCGATCTTTCCGCCGCAGATAGTCAATAAGCACGTTCCAAATACGCTCCGGCCTGCAAAAGGAGAGCTTTTTCCCATGGAAAGAAAGTGCTCCGGCTGAATGGTCTCTTCCGCATCTAAATCAAATACCGTAAAATCAGCCGTTGCCCCTTCCTCCAGGGGCGCACCGATGCCAAATCGCTTGGCCGGATTGGTGTGCATCAGGTCAATCAGCTGTGCAAGGGTGAGAACCCCCGGTCTCACCAACTCCGTATAGAGCACAGGAAAGGCCGTTTCCAGGCCCACGATGCCGTTGAGGCTTTTTTCCAGTCCCCCCGCTTTTTCTTCGGCGGAATGCGGCGCGTGATCCGTGGCAATCATATCCACTGTCCCATCCAAAATTCCGGCAATGAGTGCCTGCCGGTCCTCCTCCCCACGAATGGGAGGATTCATTTTGAATCGCCCGTCCTCCTGAAGCATTCCATCATGGAATACCAGATAGTGCGGCGCGGTCTCACAGGTCACATCCAGCCCTTCCCGCTTGGCACTGCGGATCAGCTCCACCGATTCCTTGGTGGACACATGGCAGACGTGGTAGGCACAGCCTGTCTCCTGTACCAGCGCCAAATCCCGTTCCACCTGCTTCCACTCGCTGGCGGAGGGATTGCCTCTATGTCCGTGTGCCTTTGCATAGGCACCATCGTGGATATAACCGCCTTGAATGAGGCTCTCGTCCTCACAGTGGGCCACAATCAGTTTGCCCAGTGCCTTCGCCCGCCGCATGGCCTGCTTCATTTTTTCCGGGTCCTGCACCCCTTTTCCATCATCAGAGAAAGCCACCACATGGGGGGCCATCTCCTCCAATGCGGCCAGCGTTTCCCCCTGCTCTCCCACGGTAATGGCGCCATAGGGATAGGTATGAATCACGCTGTCCCGGGCAATAGCCTCTAACTGAGGACGCAGATGTGCCAAGCTGTCCGGCACCGGCTTCAAATTGGGCATGGGGCACACGGCGGTAAATCCCCC
>USCR01000133.1 GCA_900553295.1 uncultured Eubacteriales bacterium
CCGGCGCCGGTGCCACCTTGGCGCGGACTTGCTCTGACATTGCGCTCCCTCCTGCTCGTAAACATAATGCAAATTGTTAATTCATCAGCTGAAATAATGTTAACATACATTCCCAATAATTGCAAGTACTATTGAAAATTTTTCTATATTTCTATTGATTTATCACAAACTCATAATAAATTTTTGTCAATTTTAAAATTTAATATTAACATTTGTTAATTCTCCTCAACGTGAATTGACTTTTTTTCGAGCATATAGTATGCTGAATGTGCCAATACATCACAGGAATGAGCGATCCATATGTCCAAAGTGACCATGCAGCGCCTGGCCGAAGAAGCAGGCGTTTCGCGCATAACGGTTTGGAAGGTGCTCAACGACCGCCCCGGCGTGTCCGAAGAGCTGCGGCAGCTTGTCCGCCGGAAGGCGGAGGAATTAGGCTACGGTGTTCCCGGCGTTCAGCCCTCCCGCCATGGGCGAACCTTTTCCGTGACGGTGGCCCGTCCGGAATCGTCCATATTCTGGATGAACATCATTCATCATATTGCCAAGGAGCTGGCCAAGCAGGGCGCCAACATGCTGTATACCTACATGCCCACCGGTTATCATGAGGGATATGCGCTGCCCGCCCCCCTCACGCAGGCAGGGGTGGATGGTTTCCTGGTACTCAATGTATATGACCGTCACCTGCTGGAAATGCTTGCCGCCACCTCTTTGCCCAAGGTGTTCCTGGATACGGTGCCCACGCTGCATCCCAGGGATCTGCATGGGGATTTGGTTATTCTGGAGGGCCAGAACCGGATTCACGAGATTACTTCGCGGCTGTTATCCACCGGGCGCACACGCCTGGGATTTATCGGGGACGTGAACTATGCGCAGACGAACCTTGACCGGTACCGCGGCTTTCTGGACGCCCATACGGAGGCAGGCATTGCCCCTGACCCCGCATGGAGCCTGACGGAGCCCTTGCGGCTGCGCGATCACTATGAGCAGATCAGCGAATTCCTGGCCCGGCTGCCGCGGCTGCCCGATGCCTTCGTATGTGCCAGTGACTTCATTGCCAGTTTCGTGCACCGCTATTTAGAGGAATCCGGCCGGCAGCTGCCGGAAGCCTTTGTGCTCACCGGCTTTGACAACAGCGCAGAGTATCCCGGCGTGGCGGAGAAGATTACCTCTGTAAATGTGGAAACGTCTTCCCTGGGCAAGCTCTTGGCCCGCAAGCTGATGTTCCGCGCGGATTACCCCTCTGCCCCCACGGAGGTTTCCTATGTGGATACGCAGGTCGTTTACCGGAAGCCGCTGAAGTAGCGGCCTTCGCGTGTTTTGGTTTGGCCATTGAAAATGGTTATATTGATAAAATCTCAATAAAGCCATTGCTTTTGGCGCCATTATCTTATACAATACGAATGATCGTTTTTCTGAAATTGACATATTTCTGTTTCCAAGGGCTATAATGTCCTTCCCCACGTTCCATGCAATGGTTACATGAAAACTGCATCCATGTAAAAAAACCGCCGAACCTGTTGAAAATCGCCAGGTTCGGCGGTTACATATACTTGTATAACCATGTAACCAGTGATAAATTTATAATTTATTACGAGGCTACCGCAAACTTTTTGGCCAGCTTCCGGTCGGCAATGGCATAGCATAGCAGATGAATCAGGAAGGTGGCCCCCCAGGAAATGGGATAGGAAATATACAGGGTATTCAAGGTCGGATCTGCCGCGAAGAATGTATAGATCCACACAATGCGCAGCAGGCAAGCCCCCGTAAGAGACACGATCATGGGCAGAATGGAATATCCCACGCCACGAAGCTGACCCACCGTGGTGTCCATCATCCCACACAGGAAATAGGTGGGGCAAATAATCGCCATACGAATCAGGCCATAATGAATCACGTCGGGATTGGTATTATAGATACTCAGGAGCGGAGAACCAAACGCCAGGAAAATCATTCCCAGACCCAAGCCTACCACAACCACCGTGGCCTGACACAGCCACAGGGTCTTGCGCACCCGTTTGTATGCGCCTGCGCCATAATTGGCGCTGGCAAAGGTCATGTCTGCCTGATAGACCGCGTTCATGGACGTATAGATAAAGCCCTCCAGGTTGGACGCGGCGGCGTTCCCTGCCATCACCGTGGAACCAAAGGAGTTCACCGCGGACTGGATCAGCACATTGGAAATCGAGAACAGGCTTCCCTGCAATCCCGCAGGCAGCCCGACCCGAAGAATCTCCAGCAAGCATTTTCCATGGAAGCGTACCTTGCGCAAGTCCAGATGAATGGCGCCCTCGGAGCGCATCAAGCACACCATCACCAGTACCATGGACACAATCTGCGATATCACCGTGGCAATGGCCACACCAGCCACGGCCAGGTTGCACACAATCACCAGGAACAGGTTCAGCACCACATTGATGATGCCGGCAACGCTCAGGTAATACAGTGGCCGCTTGGTATCGCCCACAGCACGCAAAATGGATGCGCCGAAGGTGTAGAGCATGTTGGCGGGCATGCCGATGAAATAAATCTGCATGTACAGCGTTGCGCCGTCAATGACGTTTTCCGGGCTGTCCATGAGTTCAAGTAATGGCCGGGCCGCAAAAATGCCGACGATTCCCACCAGCACGCCACCGATGGCCGCCACCAGAATTGCCGTATGAACCCCCCGGTGCACCGCCTCAAAATCCCGGGCGCCATACGCCCGGGCAATCACAACGCTAGCGCCGACGCCCAGCCCCATAAAGATGTTGACGATCAGATTGATCAGTGAACCTGTGGAGCCCACCGCCGCCAGTGCTTCCTCACCGGCAAATTGTCCCACCACCACCACGTCGGCGGCATTGTAAAGCAACTGCAGCACACCGGTCAATACCAGAGGCAGGGTAAAACGAATAATCTTGGGCAGCAGCGTTCCGCTGCACATATCCATTTCATAATGATGGCGTCTGTGCATAGGTATCTCCTTTCCTGGACAAACCCTTACACCATGCGGTTTGTCAGTTGCACATAAGTAATTGCCGGACTGTTGAACAGCCTTCCCGGCTGCAAGGAGTAATAGGGACTGGCGCCAAGGCCCGGGCTGATATATTGCGGTATGCCGCTGAGGTAATTCAGCCCGACGATCAGGCTATCCTCCGGAAACCATCCAAAGGCCGGGCAATACAGCGCTCCCACCTGGGGGATGCGCCATTGCCCCGCGCAGTAGTGTCCCGCCAGGATCAGTGAGACACGGTGGAAGGAGAATACATCCTCCTTAGTGGTCCACTGCAGCATCGTGGATACATATTCATCATCCAGGGGCATATGCGATATGGCCACCTGGATGTCATCCTCCATGATCTGCGTCAGCTTCTCCCGAATGCTGGCAATTTTCTCCAGCTGATACTCCGCCACCCGCAGCTGGGCCGCCTGGTCCGCGGTGAGGATCAGTTCTTCCCCGCGCAGGGCATCCCGCTGGGCGGCATATGCCGCCTCCGTGGCATCCAGGTCCAGGCTGTAGAGATATTCCGGGATCAGCCACAGGGTCGAATTCCCACGCACCTGGGATTGGGGCTCATCCAGGTAAATGGCCCCGTGTTCCACCGCCGCCTGCAGCCAGTCCGCATAGGGAGAGATGCTCCCGTGGGCTGCCGGATTCAGCGGCGGCGGATCGCTGTCCCCGGCAATGAGGTATACCGATACGTCCCGGGGCGTCATGTCCAGCAGCTGCAGCAATGGGTCCACATCGCCGCTCTCCCCCACCATATCCCCAGACAGAACAATGCAGGAAACGTTCTTCTGCGTAATCACCTTTTTCAGCGCAGACCCATTGGGCCCCAGCTGCGCGGCATGCAAGTCACTCAGATGCAAAATAGAAAAGCTTTCCAGGTCTCCCGGCAGATTTTCCACCGTCACGCGCTGGGTAAGATATTCCACCTGATTGTTGGAGGCCAGGTTCAGAATAAATACGGCTATGCAAGCCAGGAACATCAATGTGAGCAGCCATAGCATCAGGTTGCGAAAAGGATGGGTTTTTCGTTTCGGTGCGAAGATATAGACGTTTCTTCGTCTGCGTCCCATGCAATCCCCCCGTCATAGCAGCGTCAAAGCTACTTTCTATTATAAGCAAATTTTACAATCCTGCAAGCGCCACTTGCGTAAATCCTTACGGAAAGCTATGTCCCGTTTTTTTTCCTCTCATGGCAGGAAACCCCATCCGTGGCAAGAAATTATTAGTAATCCATTATCCTTTCGCGCGGCTACATGGCAAAAATTTTTCTCCCATGCACGCCGGCGAAACACGGAAAGAGAGGCTTATTACCATGGATGAAGTGCAGGTCCGTAAACAGGCCGAGGCGCTGGTCGCCCAGATGACGGTGGAGGAGGCCGCCTCCCAGCTCAAGTATGACGCGCCGGCCATTGAACGGCTGGGCATCCCCGCCTACAACTGGTGGAACGAAGCGCTGCACGGGGTTGCCCGGGCAGGTACGGCCACCGTATTCCCCCAGGCCATTTCCATGGCCGCCATGTTTGACGAGGAAGGCATCGAGCAGGTGGCGCAGGTGATTTCCACCGAGGTCCGCGCCAAGTACAACGCCGTTTCCAAACGTGGGGACCGTGACATCTACAAGGGGCTCACCTGCTGGTCGCCCAATGTGAACATCTTCCGCGATCCCCGCTGGGGTCGTGGCCACGAAACCTACGGCGAGGACCCGCAGCTCACCTCCCGGCTGGGCGCAGGATTTGTGCGCGGTTTGCAGGGAAATGGAAAATATTTGAAGGCCGCCGCCTGTGCCAAGCATTTTGCGGTACACTCCGGCCCGGAAAACCTCCGGCACGAGTTTGACGCCCGTCCCACGGAAAAGGATCTGTGGGAAACCTATCTCCCCGCCTTTGAAACCCTGGTGGAGGAAAGCCACGTGGAAGCCGTGATGGGGGCGTACAACCGTGTGAATGGTGAGCCCGCCTGCGGCAACAAGCGCCTGCTGACGGATATTCTGCGCAACCAGTGGCATTTCAACGGGCATGTGGTCAGCGACTGCTGGGCCATTGCGGATTTCCACATGTATCATCATGTAACCTCCACCGCCCCCGAGAGCGCAGCCATGGCCCTGAAAGCCGGCTGTGACCTGAACTGTGGTGTGACCTACCTGCATCTGCTGGCCGCCCTGCAGGAAGGCCGCGTCACCGAGGAAGAGATCCGGCAGGCCGCGGTACACGTGATGTCCACCCGTATCCGCCTGGGCCTGTTCGCGGATGACTGCGAATATGACAAAATCGACACCCTGGAAGTGGACACGGACGAGCACGCTGCCCTGGCCCTGGAGGTAGCCCGCCGCTCCATGGTGCTGCTGCGCAACGACGGGCTGCTGCCCCTGGACCTCAGCAAGCTCAAGACCGTGGCCGTGGTGGGCCCCGTGGCGGACAGCCATACGGTGCTGGAAGGCAACTACAACGGTATTTCCAGCCGCTATGTCACCTTCCTGGAGGGTATCCGGAAAGCCTGCGAGGGTAAAGCCCGGGTGCTTTATGCCGAAGGCAGCCATCTTTACAAGGACCGCGTGCAGAGCCTGGGGAAGCCCGGCGACCGCTTGGCCGAAGCGCAGTGGGCCGCCGAGGAGGCGGATGTGGTCATTGCCTGCGTTGGCCTGGATGCCACCCTGGAAGGCGAGCAGGGCGACACGGGCAACGAATACTCCAGCGGCGACAAGAATACCCTGGAGCTCCCGCCCTGCCAGCTCCGTCTGCTGGAAACCCTGCGCAAGACCGGCAAGCCCCTGGTGCTGGTGCTGGCCAGCGGCAGTTCCATCCGCGTGGAGGACGGCAACGCCATCCTTTGGGCGGGGTATCCCGGCCAGGCCGGCGGTACCGCCCTGGCGGAAATTCTCTTCGGCCAAACTGCCCCCTCCGGCAAGCTGCCCGTGACCTTCTACAAGGATTTGTCCGACCAGCCGGAGTTCACCGACTACCACATGAAGGGCCGCACTTACCGCTACTACGAGGGCACGCCCCTGTATCCCTTCGGCTACGGGCTGAGCTATGGCACGGTGCGCTGCACCAGCGCGGAAACCGATGGGGATACGGTAAAGGCCACATTGCATAACGAAAGCAACCGCGACCTGGAGGACGTGGTGCAGGTCTATGCCCACGCACCCCAGGATGCCGATGAAACGCCTCACCCCCATCTGGCGGCCTTCCGGCGGGTGTGCGTGCCTGCCGGCGCTACCGTGACGGTGGAGGTGGCCGTGCCTGCCAAGGCCTACACCGTGGTGCGGGAGGATGGCAAGCGTGAGCAAGTGCCGGGAACCCATTACCTGTATGTGGGAACCCAGCAGCCCGACGCGCGCAGCGCGGAGCTCACTGGCCGTGAATGTGTGAAACTGACCGTGGAACGGTAACAGGTGAGGTTTGCGAGAGGCGGCTTTTCTGAGAAAAGCCCCTCTCGCGCTCTCCCGAAAAGCAG
>USCR01000134.1 GCA_900553295.1 uncultured Eubacteriales bacterium
TGCCTGTCCGGACATCGGCTTCCGGGTCTTCCGGGTGGACGAGGGCTGCCGGAAGGAGGTCCTCTATCCCCCGGAGGAGATATCCCAGCCGCTGATCGGGCAGACGGTGTCCAATATCCGGGAGGACCGCACCGACCTGGATCTGCTCTATGCCTGCCTGCTGGACCTGGGCCTGGGCATCCACCTGCCCCACACCAGCCGGGTGGTCGGCGGCTGCACCGTCCACCGGGTGGACGGCGGCGTCCTGGCGGCCTGTTTCGACGCTGGCGTTCCGGACACGGTCATCCGGGACATAGCTGCTTCCCGCCCCCAGTGGGCTGTCTTCCGGGACAGCGCCTTCGCCTCGGACGCCGCCAAGATCAACGTGACGGAGATCTTCAAAAGCCTGTCCCCCGGCACCCGCGTCCAGGTACTCTGAGTGCAGACCGTCCGCCTGGTTCCATTCCGCAGAAACTTTCCCCGTCTTGCCCGGATGTGTCCCCAGCGCACCGGACATAAGGAGGTGACCTCATGAAGCTCCAATTCAAGCACCAGCCCTTTCAGGCGGAGGCGGCCGCAGCGGTCTGCGATGTGTTCCGCGGCCAGTCACTGTGCGCCCAGGCACACCGGCAGGGCCTGGGCGCCGCGGCCGACAGGCCGCTGTCCCTGGCAGGGACCGGCACCGGCCTGTGCAACCAACCCCTGGCTCCGGAGCTGACCGACGCCCGGATCCTGAAAAATCTGCACGCGGTCCAGCGGCGCGTCGGATTGCCTCTGTCCAAGGCCCTGGCCGGGCCGGGGATCAACCTGTCCGTGGAGATGGAGACCGGCACCGGCAAGACCTGCGCCTTCGCCGCCCCCATCCTTCAGCGGCTTTCAGAGAAAAGCGTTCAGCCCAGGGTGATCCGGGCCCTCATTCTCACCCCCACCCGGGAGCTGGCCCAGCAGATTCAGGACAACTTTGTGGCCTATGGCAAGCAACTGGCCCTGTTCTCCTGCGTGCTTTTCGGCGGCGTAAACCAAAACGCCCAGGTGGAGGCCCTGCACCGGGGGGCGGACATTGTGGTGGCCTGCCCCGGACGGCTCATGGACCTGATGAACCAGGGGTACGTACGCCTGGACTATGTGGAAACCTTTGTGCTGGACGAGGCGGACCGCATGCTGGACATGGGGTTCATCCACGATGTGCGGCGCATTGCGGCCAAGCTGCCCCCCAGGCATCAAACCCTGCTGTTCTCCGCCACCATGCCCCCCGAGGTGGAGACCCTGGCCATGCAGCTGCTCCACGCCCCGGAAACGGTGAAGGTGGACCCGGTTTCCTCCCCGGTGGAGGCCATCGAGCAGACCCTGTACTACGTGGACAAGGCCAATAAGAAGCACCTGCTGGCCCAGCTGCTCCGGGAGCCGGAGGTGGAAAACGCCCTGGTGTTCTCCCGCACCCGGCACGGGGCGGACCGCATCGTCCGGGACCTGGCCCGGGCAGGCATCCCTGCCGCCGCCATTCACGGGGACAAAAGCCAAAACGCCCGGCAAGCCGCCCTGGACAGCTTCAAGCGCGGCGAGAGCAAGGTGCTGGTGGCCACGGACATTGCCGCCCGGGGCATCGACATTGCCGGGCTGAGCCACGTCGTCAACTACGACCTGCCCAACGAGCCCGAGGCTTACGTGCACCGCATTGGCCGCACCGGCCGGGCGGGCCACACGGGCAAGGCCATCAGCTTCTGCTGCATTGACGAGATCAAGCAGCTGGGGCAAATCGAAAAGCTCATTCGCCGCCGCTTGCCCGTGAAGGAAAGCCCCTGGCCCATGGAGGTCACCACCCCTTCCGAGCCCAAGCCCCGTGCGCCCCGTCCCGCCACGGTGGACCGTCAGGGCAACGCCCTGCCCGCCAAGCCCACCCGTCCCCAGGTTTCCCCCAGAATGCCTTCCAAGGCCAAGGCACCCCATGGCGGACAGCCCATTACCATTGGCAAGGACGGCCGCATGCATCCCGCCGCGCCCAAGCAAAGCGGAGCGCCGGCGCCGCGTTCCCAAGGCCGCAGCACCCTGGCCAAGCCCGTGCAGCGGGTGAACCGCCACCGCCGGGGCTAAGGCATACCTTCGTGAAGAAATCGGCAGGATTTTCCATTTTCCCCGAAAAAACGTTGAAAAAGCCCTTGCGCAGTTCAGAAAAATGCAGTACAATATGGCCGTATTCCCTGTGAATGTTCGTATTTTTGAGGTGAAGGCATGGAGGCACTGAAGGAAGCCATACGCCGGGAAGGCCTGGGGATCGGTTCCGACATTGTGAAGGTGGATAGCTTTCTGAATCACCGCATCGACGTGGCCCTGTGCACAAAAATGGGTCAGGCATTTTATCAGGCCTTTCAGGGGGAGCAGGTGGACTGCATCCTCACGGTGGAGGCCAGCGGCATTGCGGTGGCCATCACCACGGCGCAGGCCTTCGGGGGCATTCCCGTGGTCTTTGCCAAAAAGGGCGATCACCGGAACGTGGGCCCGGATGTATACACCGCCCAGGTATACTCCTTCACCCATCAGCAGATGAACACCGTGCGGGTGAGCCGCAAATATCTGCAAAAGGGCATGCGGGTGCTGATTATTGATGACTTTCTGGCCAATGGCGAGGCCATTGAAGGGCTGCGGGACATTTTGCGCCAGGCGGGCTGCGAGCTGGTAGGCGCCGGTGTCTGCGTGGAGAAGGGCTTTCAGCCCGGGGGCAAAAAGCTCCGGGAGGAAGGCGTGAAGGTTGTGTCCTTAGCAATCGTGGACGCCATCGAGGATGGAAACATCCGCCTGCGGGACGATTGATTGGGAGATATTATTTACACCTGCGGAACGAAAGCGGAGGAGAAAGAAACATGAAAAAGGTGCTCGCTTGGGTTCTCTGCCTCATGCTGACCCTGGGGATGGTCGGCGCGGCCAGCGCGGAGTTTGCTCCCGTGGCCAAGGAAGACGTCAAGGTTGGCTTCATCTTCATCGGTGACGTGAGCGACAAGGGTTACACCTACGCCCATTATCAGGGACTGCTGGCCATGCAGGAAGCCCTGGGCCTGACCGATGACCAGATCATCATCAAGACCAACGTGCCCGAGGACAGCGCCTGTGACGCCGCCATGCTGGAGCTCATCGAGGCCGGCTGCCAGATCATCTTCGGCAACTCCTACGGCTACATGAATTACATGGCGGAAATGGCCGAGGAATATCCCGAGGTCATTTTCTCCCATTGCTCCGGCTACATGAGCAATGACGTGAACTTCAACAACTACTTCGGCGCCATCTATCAGGCCCGTTACCTGTCCGGTATCGCCGCGGGCATGAAGACCCAGACCAACAAGATCGGCTACGTGGCCGCCATGCAGACCCCCGAGGTCATCGGCGGCTTTGACGCCTTTGCCCTGGGCGTGCAGAGCGTGAACCCCGATGCGGTGGTCTATGTGAAGTACACCAACAGCTGGTACGACGCCACCCTGGAGCGCCAGACCGCCGATGCCCTGCTGGACATGGGCTGCGACGTGATCGCCCAGCACTGCGACACCGCCAATCCCCAGATTGCCGCTCAGGAGCGCGGCGTGTGGGGCTGCGGCTATAACGCGGACATGACCGTGGACGCTCCCGAGGCGCACCTGACCGCGCCCGTGTGGAACTGGGGCGCTGTGTACACCATGGAGGTGCAGGAAGTGATCGATGGCACCTGGAAGCCCGAGAAAATCTTCCTGACCATGGCGGACGGCCTGGTGGACATTTCTCCCCTGAGCAAGAACTGCGCCGAGGGTACCGCCGAAGCCATCGAGGCGGCCCGGGAAAAGATTGTTTCCGGTGAGTTCGACGTGTTCGAAGGCCCCCTGTACGACAACGAAGGCAACCAGATTCTCGATGAGAACAGCTGCTTTGTGGCGGACATCGAGGGCACCAGCGCCAAGGCCGGTGAGCCGATCACCCCTGCCTTCATCGCGGGCGAGCTGATGTTCGTGGTCAAGGGCGTGGAGATTCAGTAAGTTCCGTCCCGAAAACAGAAAGCAACCCCCTGCCTTTTCAAGAAGGCAGGGGGTTTTAGCGTGGGAAGAAAAGCAATGGAAGTCCCTTTCTCCAGGAGGCAGGCTCGCTCAACCACGGGCCGCCCGAACTTGATGCAAAGTAAAAGTCGGAGGGGGCTCGACCCCTCCGACGCATACCGTTGACAAAGATTTATGCCTTATCATTTTTGCAAGTTGCGCAATACGTTCCTGCACACACAGGGAATTTCGCGCCTGCGGGCGCGACCAAAGGGCTTTCCGGTCGCCCTTTGGAAACCTTCGGCCCATGCTTGTTGAATCCTTTATAAGCTGAGGAGCCGAAAGTTTCTTCTTCCCGTGGGGTTTTTGACTGTTTCAGGAGGGGAAGGTAAAGCCGTCCTCCTTTTTGTTTTGCTTAGAACATGCACAGCTGGCTGGTTTCGCTCATGCCCTCCAGGGCGCCGTGGGTGCGCAGCAGCTCAATGACGCCGTTGCCCACCTTGCCCCGCTCCTTCAGGTCCTCAATGGAGAGGAAAGGCCCCTGCTCCCGGGCCGCCACAATGGGCAGCGCGGCAGACTCGCCCAGGCCGCCCAAGCTGGTGAAGGGGCAGCGGATGGCGCCGTCCTCGATGAGGAACTTGCGGGCGTCGCTCTTGTACAGGTCCACAGGCAGAAAGTGAATGCCCCGCATGTTCATCTCCAGCACAAGCTCGAGGGCCGTTTGGGCATCCTTGTCCTTGGCGGTGGCGTTGTCCATGTTTTTGATTTCGCGGATCTTGGCCCGGCAGGTTTCCGGGTCCACCAGCATGGTGGCAGCGTCAAAGCCGTCCCCGCGCACGGTGAAGTAAGAGGCATAGTACGCCAGGGGATAGTGCACCTTGAACCAGGCGATGCGCAGGGCCATGGTCACGTAGGCCACGGCGTGGCCCTTGGGGAACATGTACTTGATCTTCTTGCAGCTGTCGATGAACCAGGGGGCCACGTCATGGTCCAGCATGGCCTGCTCCATCTCGGGCTTGAGGCCCTTGCCCTTGCGGACCGCCTCCATGGTGGTGAAAGCCAGCTTGGGCTCCACGCCCTTGTCAATGAGGTAGTTCATGATGTCGTCACGGCAGCAGACGCATTCGTTCAGCTTGGCGGTGCCGGAGCGGATGATGTCCTGGGCGTTGCCCAGCCACACGTCCGTGCCGTGGCTCAGGCCGGAGATGCGGATCAGCTCCTCCATGGTGGAGGGCTGGGTGTCGTCCAGCATGCCGCGCACGAAGGCCGTGCCAAACTCGGGGATGCCGAAGGTGCCGGTGGTGCAGTCAATCTGTTCCGGGGTAACGCCCAGGGCCTCCGGGGAGTGGAACAGGCTGCGCACGGCAGGGTCGTCCAGGGGAATGTCCCGGAAGTCAATGCCCGTCAGGCCGCACAGCTCATGGATCATGGTGGGGTCATCATGGCCCAGGCAGTCCAGCTTCACCAGGATGTCGTGCATGGAGTTGAAGTCGAAGTGGGTGGTGATGAACTCGCTGTTCAGGTCGTCGGCGGGATGCTGCACGGCGGTGAACTGGTAGATTTCGTATTCCTTGGGCACCACCACCATGCCCGCGGGATGCTGGCCCGTGGTGCGCTTGACGCCCACGCAGCCCTGCACCAGGCGCTCCTTCTCCGTGTTGCCGCACTGGATGCCCCGCTCCTCCAGGTACTTGCTCACATAGCCATAGGCGGTCTTGTCCGCCAGGGTGCCCACGGTGCCGGCCCGGAACACATGCCCCTCGCCGAAGAGCTCCACCACCTGGTGGTGGGCCTTGGACTGGTATTCCCCGGAGAAGTTCAGGTCGATGTCGGGCACCTTATCCCCGGCGAAGCCCAGGAACACCTCAAAGGGGATGTCGAAGCCGTCCTTCACCAGGGGGCGTCCACACAGGGGGCAATCCTTGTCCGGCAGGTCCACGCCCACCTTGTACTTGCTCTTGTCCACGTCGAAAAAGCCCTTGTGGCAGTGGGGGCAGCGGTAATGAGGCGGCAGGGCGTTCACCTCGGTGATGCCGCACATGCAGGCCACAAAGCTGGAGCCCACGGAACCGCGGCTGCCCACCAGGTATCCGTCATCCAGGGAGCGCTTCACCAGCCGCTCGGCAATGTTGTACAGCGTGGCAAAGCCGTAGCCGATGATGGAGCCCAGCTCCTTTTCCAGGCGCTTGACCACAATGTCCGGCAGGGGATCGCCATACCAGTCCTTGGCCGTGCCCCAGGACATGTTCTGGATATTGTCCGCGGCATCGGGCCAGAAGGGCTGGAAGGTATCCTCGCCCTTGGGATGCTTGGGGAACAGGCGCAGGGTTTCCACCTGGTCGGCGATTTTGCGTGGGTTGGTAATGACCACTTCACGGGCCTTTTCCTCCCCCAGGTAGGCGAATTCCTCCAGCATTTCGTTGGTGGGCGGACGGGTGGTGAGGCGCTGCATCTGCATGCC
>USCR01000135.1 GCA_900553295.1 uncultured Eubacteriales bacterium
AAACCCACTTTTGCGACACGCTGAGGCCAGCGGGAAATCCGCTGGCCTTTGTTCTGCGCACAAGGCGTTCTTTTTTCTCCACGTAGTAGGAAATGGATATTCCTTTGTCGAAAATAAAATGTACGAACTTTTACGTTTTAGGAGGAACCCACCATGGATCAAAATGCGTCGCGCGCCCTTATTCAGGCCGGTCAGGCCGTGCTGGGCATTGAGTTTGGCTCCACGCGGATCAAGGCCGTGCTGGTGGACGGACAAGGCCACACCTTGGCCGTGGGCACACACGACTGGGAAAACCGGCTGGAAAACGGCATCTGGACCTATAGCCTGGAGGACATTCACGAAGGCCTGCAAGGTTGCTATGCATCCCTGAAGGCACAAGTGCAGGCACAGTACGGCATCACCCTGCAGAAGTTGGCCGCTGCGGGCATCAGCGCCATGATGCACGGCTACCTGGCCTTTGACCGTGACGGCACCCTGCTGGTGCCCTTCCGCACCTGGCGGAACACCTGTACCGGCCCCGCGGCAGAGAAGCTCTCCGAGGTGCTGGATTTCCATATGCCCCTTCGGTGGACCTCCGCCCACCTGTACCAGGCGGTGCTCAACGGCGAGGAACATGTGAAACGGTTGGATCACGTAACCACCCTGGAAGGGTATGTGCACTGGCAGCTCACGGGACGGAAGGTGCTGGGCGTGGGCGAAGGATCCGGCGTGTTCCCCCTGGATGGAGACAAACCCCAGTACGACCCAGAGCGCATGGCCAAGTATGAGGCGCTCTTTACGCCCTACAACCTGCCCTGGAAAGCCGCCGATCTGCTGCCGCCGCTGCTGCCCGCAGGCGCGGAGGCCGGACGGCTCACCGAAGCCGGTGCCAAGCTGTTGGACCCCGCGGGCGACCTGGAGCCCGGCGTACCCTTCTGCCCGCCGGAGGGCGACGCGGGCACGGGCATGGTTGCCACCAACTGCGTGGCTCCCGGTACGGGCAACGTATCCGCTGGCACGTCGGTTTTCGCCATGATTGTGCTGGAGAAGGCCCTTTCGAAGGTCTACCCCCAGCTGGACATCGTGGCTACCCCCACGGGCAAGCCCGTGGCCATGGTCCACTGCAACAACTGCACCTCCGACCTGAACGCCTGGGTGGGATTGTTTGGGGAGTTTGCCGAGCTCATGGGCTTAAAGCTGGACGCTAACACCCTCTATGGCACACTGTACCGCAAGGCGTTGGAGGGTGACAAGGACTGTGCAGGTTTGCTGGCCTACAACTTCTACTCCGGGGAACACAACGTGGGCCTGGAAGAAGGGCGTCCCCTGTTTGTTCGTACACCGGAAGCTAAACTGACCCTGGCCAACTTCATGCGCACCCACCTCACCGCATCCCTGGCAGTGCTCAAAAATGGCATGGACCTGCTGCTGCGGGATGAAAAGGTGGAGATTCGCAAAATTCTGGGCCACGGCGGGCTGTTCAAAACCCGCGGGGTAGGCCAGAGCCTGCTGGCCGCGGCCATTAACGCGCCTGTCACCGTTATGGAGACCGCCGGAGAAGGCGGCGCGTGGGGCATTGCTCTGCTGGCCGCTTACATGATTCACGGCCAGGGCCGCACCCTGGAGGAATACCTGGATCAGGCTATTTTCGCGGGCATGCCCAGCGAAACCCTGGCTCCCGACCCTGCCGACGTGGCGGGCTATGATGCCTTCATGCAGCGCTACCTGCCCGGCCTGGTCATCGAGCGCGCCGCCGTGGAACAGATGAAGGGGTAATCCTTCTTTCCTCAACAGCACAAAAAGCCGTACAGCAGGCAAGCGCCTTGCTGTACGGCTTTTTCTCATGCGATGTATACTTCATCCAGAGATCCGGAAACAAATGGAGGATCTCACCCTACCCTTACGGGAAGTCCCCGCATCAAACCAATTTCTCCAGCTCCGCCAACAGCCTTGCCTTCATGGTTTCCAGCGCCGCCTGGGACGGACGCTGGGCGTCGTCATACATTTTCTCCATGGGATACCACCATACCGGGCCTTTGCCGTTGTTCCCATAGCCCTCCAGGTCGTGGGACCTGCGGGGAAACAGATGCCAGTGCAGGTGCGTGTCTCCATTGCCCAGCAGCTCATAGTTCATCTTTTCAGCATGAAAGGCTTTGGCCACAGCTTCCGCCACCAGGGACATCTCCTCCAGATACTTCACCTTGGTGGCCGGGGGTAGGTGAAACAGTTCCGTTTGATGCTCCTTGCAGAGGAAGAGCGTATATCCCTGAAAGTGCTGATGATCCCCCAGCACCACGTAGCCCGTTTGCAGCTCCTTGACAAAATACGGGTTGCATCCTTCCTGAATCTGTTGGATTCGCTGACATATCAAACACATATTTTCTCCGCCTTTCTGTGGTCACCTTTGCAAACCGTGCCGCGGCTGCTGGCCAGGGGTTCAAGCATTTTCCCGGGCGAAGCGGACGGTGTCCATGGCGTCCCGGGCATAGGCATGGGCACCGATGGCGGCGGCAAGCTCCGGGGTGAGCACCGCACCGCCCACCACCACCCGGCAATCAGGCGCCTCCCGGCGCAGCAGCGCAATGGTTCGCTCCATGGCTGGAACCGTGGTGGTCATCAATGCTGAAAGCCCCACCATGTGCAGCTTTTCGGCCTGTACCGCCGCCAGCACCTGCTCCGGCCTTACGTTTTTGCCCAGATCCAACACCTCAAACCCATAGGACTCCAGCAGCACCTTCACAATGTTTTTTCCAATGTCGTGGATGTCGCCCTCCACGGTGGCCAAAGCAATCCGCCCTTGCCGGCGCATGCCGGTGCTCTTTTCCCCCAAGGCCTGCTGCACCAGGGCAAAGGCACCCTGCGCCGCCTCCGCGCTCATGAGCAGCTGGGGCAGAAACAGCGTCCCTGCCTCATAGCCATCGCCTACCTGGGTCAGCGCAGGCAGCAAACGCTTCTCCACCAGGTCCATGGGCGCCTCCCCCTCCGACAGCCTCTCCCGGGCGGCGCGCTCCGCCTCTGCACGCAGGCCACGCCGGACGGCCTCCTCCAGGGAAAAAGCGGCCTGCGCGCCAGACTTCACGGGCGCCGCGCCTGCAAAGCGTTCCAGGTACGCCCGGCAGCCTTTATCCCGGCCCGTGAGGGTCAGGGCAGCCTGCCAGGCATCCATCATGGCCTCGCTTAAGGGATTCAGAATGGCCGCGTCCAGCCCCGCGCCCAGGGCCAGGGTCAGGAACGGCCCGGCCAGCTTCTCCCGCTGGGGCAGGCCAAAGGAAATATTCGACACGCCCAGCACCGTGCGCACCCCCAGCTCCTCCCGGCAGCGCCGCAGGGTCTCCAGGGTCACCAGGGCGTTGCGTTCCCCGGTGGATACGGTCATGGTCAAGGCATCCATGACCAGGTCACGCTTTGCGATACCGTAGCGGGCAGCTTCGGCCATGATCCGCCGGGCAATGGCCACGCGGCCCTCCGCCGTATCGGGGATGCCTTCCTCGTCCAGCAGCAGGGCTACCACCGTGCCCCCATAGCGCTTTGCCAGGGGAAACACCTGAGCCATAACCTCCTGCTTGCCGCTGACGGAGTTAATCAGCGCCTTGCCGTTATAGGCGCGCAATCCCCGGGCAAGCGCTTCCGGGTCGGCGGTATCCAGCTGCAGGGGACAGGTGCACACGCCCTGGATGGCGGAAACCGCCCGTTCCATCCAGGTAGCCTCGTCCACACCGCCCAGGCCCACGTTGACATCCAGCACAGCAGCCCCGGCCGCGGATTGATTCACGGCTTCCTTGAGCAGGTAGTTCACGTCCCCGGTACGCAAGGCTTCCTGCATGCGCTTTTTGCCCGTGGGATTGATGCGCTCGCCGATGACGACCGGGCCATGATCCAGGCACACCGCCTCGCTGCCGGAGGAAATCCACGTTTCCGTCACCGGCGGAACCGGCGCCGGAGTCACCTCCCGGCAGGCTGCCACCATGGCGCGGATATGCTCCGGGGTGGTGCCGCAGCAGCCGCCCAGCAGCCACGCGCCGGCCTGGGCCAGTTCCCGTTGCGCCTGGGCAAACGCCTCCGGCCCGGCGGGGAAAACCGTCCGCCCGCCCTCCATGCGCGGCAGGCCCGCATTGGGCGAGCACAGCAGGGGACGCTCCGTCACCCGGCGAATCCGGCGCAGCAGCGGGAGCATCTCCGGGCCGCCCAAGCCGCAATTCAGTCCCAGAGCCGTCACGCCCAAGCCGTCCAGCAGCACGGCCATGGTTTCCACCGTGCCTCCGGTGAGCAGCCGCCCGTTGACGTCCGCCATCATGGTGGCCAGAATGGGCAAATCACAGGCCTCCCGGGCTCCCAGCACCGCCGCTTTCATCTCGTAGGGGTCGCCCATGGTTTCGATGATGATCAGGTCGGCTCCGGCTTCCGCGCCCCAGGCCGCCGCCTGGCGGTACAGAGACACCGCCTCCTGAAAGGGCAGTTCCCCATACGGAGCCAGGAGCTTTCCCGTGGGGCCCATGTCAAAGGCAGCAAAGCCGTGCCCCGCTTCCTCCACTCCCTGGCGCGCCAGCTTCACCCCCGCCTGGATCACTTTTTGCAGCTCCGCCCCGAAGCGGGCTCCCGTGGCCCCAAAGGTGTTCGCCGTGACAATGTCGCACCCTGCCGCCAGGTAGGCGCGATGCACCTCCGCCACCGTTTCCGGATGCGTCAGGTTCCACCGTTCCGGCGCTTCCCCGCCGGTGAGTCCGGCCGCCTGAAGCATGGTACCCATGCCGCCATCCACAAATACCAGCCGCTTTCCCAGCAGTTCCTCCAGTTTCATGGGTTTCCGCCTCCCGTTTTCTTTGCTTTCGCGTCCCGTGACGCGGGTTTGCGGCGCAGTTGCAGCAGGATGCCCCGGGCCGCGGCCTCCTCGTGCAGGGCTTGCGCCAGGCGTGCGGGCCGTTCCTCCTCCGCAAACGTCTCCGCCCGGGCCAATGCCCGGCGAAGCTCCGGCAGCTCCAGCAGGTTCACCGCCAGGCAATACAGGGTTTTCTTTCGTCCGTCCTGGTAATGGGTTAACAGATATTGCAGCAGCTCCGCCTTTTGCTCCTGTTCCCGCCCGTAGGCCTCCGGGCCCAGGATGCGGGCTTTCTCCATATCCCGCAAGCGGTTCTGGCCGGTGATAAAGGAGTCGTATGGATCCGGTTCCCGGTATTTTTCGCAGGGGTAGTCCCCGCACTGATAGCAGTAGGTCACGCCGCCGTGCTCCAGGCTGCACCGGGCAATTTTGCAGGACTGGTTTCCCGCACCGCAGCCGCCGCAATGCCCGCCCTGGCGCATGGGGCACAGCCCGCAATTCAGCCCGCAAAGGGACATCCGCTGGTCCTTGCGCACAAAGCCTTTCATGGCTGCTCCTCCTCTCCGCTTCGCAACCCGCACAGGGCCGTGACGGATTTTTCCGGCTGGAGCTGGCCCCCGGCGTTCACCGTAAGGCCGATGCGGTACGCCTGCAGCCGCTCCAGCAGCGCCGGTTGCAGGGTCAGGGGCAGATCCCCGTACCCCGGGGAAAAGCGCCCCGTAAGCGTCAGCCCCTCCCCCTCCACCTGGGCGGAAAGCTCCCGGCAGGTGCCGTTCAGCGCATGCTCCAGCATAGCGGCGGCGCAACCGTTCACCGCCAGGGCCAGGGCTGGGCGGGTCAAGGACTCCCGGCGGATGAGGCCATCCACGGCGCTGCCCAGGGTGGCCCCCAGAAGCACCGCTTCCCCGCAGCCACGCATGCAGCGGCGGATGCTTTCCCCGGGCAGGGGGATGCCGTCCAGGGAGAGGCCTCCCGTCCAGTCCAGGGGCAGCCGTTGCAGCAGCACCCGGTAATGTGCCCGGGGCTCCAGCAGATGGGCTGCCTCCTCCACCAGGGCCTGCACGCCCGCATCCGGCGCGCCGCGGACGCCCATGTACCGCAGGGCTTCCCGCCGATCAAAGGGCGTCATGGCCAAACACCTCCGACAGGTTATCCCGTATGGCCCGGGCGATCCAGGGTTTGTTCATGGTATACACATGAATATGCTGCACCCCATTGGCCACAAGGTCCACAATCTGCTCGGTGGCAAAGGCCACGCCGGCCTGCGCCATGGCCGCGGGCTGGTCATGGAAGCGGTCGGCCATGGAAAGAAAGCGCGGCGGCAACGTAGCCCCGGACAGCTGCACCGTGCGCTTGAGCAGCCGCGTGTCCGTAATGGGCATCACCCCCGCCACCACCGGCACCTCAATGCCCCGGCGCAACGCATGGTACAGGAAGCGGTACAGCACATTATTGTCAAAGAACATCTGCGTGGTAAGGAAATCCGCCCCCGCGTCCACCTTGGCCTTCAAATAGTCCAGATCCTTGTCCCGGGTGGGGCTCTCCGGGTGCCCTTCGGGATAGCAGGCCGCGCCTACGCAGAAGTTCCCGCGCGCCTTGATTAGGCGGATGAGT
>USCR01000136.1 GCA_900553295.1 uncultured Eubacteriales bacterium
AGCTGTCCCCCGGCGCCTCCACGCTGATGCCCGGCAGCCAGAACCTGCTCATTGACCTTTCTTCCTGGTACCGGGATTCCCTGGCGCCGAAAATCGAGCGCATCCGCCAGGCCATGGACACCAGCCGGGAAATCGCCTTCTGCTACTACGCCCCCGGCGGCAATTCCCGCAGACGGGTGGAGCCCTACTATCTGGTTTTCCATTGGTCCAGCTGGTATGTGTGGGGGTACTGCGTCCTGCGCCAAGACTACCGCCTCTTCAAGCTCAACCGCATGACGGAGCTTGCCCTGGGGGAACCCTTTGTTCGGCGCGCCGCGCCCCTGCCGGACCTTTCCGACCAGCGCGTGTTTCCCGGGGGCATTCAGGTCAAGGCGCTGTTCGACCCATCCTGCAAGTGGCGGCTGGTGGAGGAATTCGGCGAGGGCTGCTATGAGGAGCAGCCGGACGGTCGGCTGCTGTTCCAGTGGGAATACACCTATCGGGACAATCTGCTCGCCTGGCTGATGACCTTCCGGGACCAGGTTACGCTGCTGGAGCCCGCCGCCATGCGGCAGGAAATCATCGACGCCTGCCGCCGCATGCTCCGCGCCTATGAAGCCATGGAGCATGGCACCGACATCTAAGGAGGAATTTTCATGCGATACACTTGGCTAGACGCCTATCTGCTGCGCAAGCGCGGCGTTACCAAGGACCTGCAGCCCGACTGGAACTGGGTCCGCTATCATGTGGGCGGGCGGATGTTTGCCGCCGTCTGCCTGAACAAGGAAAATGTGCCCTACTACATCACCCTGAAGCTGGAGCCCCTGGAGGGCGAGCTCCTTCGCGGGCAGTATGCGGACATTGTCCCCGGCTACTATTGCGACAAGACCCACTGGAATTCCGTGCGGCCTGATGGGCAGGTGCCTGACGAACTGCTGCAAAGGATGCTGGACCAGTCCTACCGGCTGGTGCTGGCCGGTTTCAGCCGCAAGCGCCAGCGGGAGATCCTGGGGCTGAGCGCCTGCGGGGAGGATTGCTCCGCCTGCGCCGCTTATCCCCAGCAGTGTCCCGGCTGCAACGCCTGCCAGGGCAAGGTGTTCCACGCGCCCAAGGGCAAGGCTTGTCCCCTGTATGCCTGCCCTGTGAGCAAGCACCATCTGGTCAACTGCGGCGCCTGCCCGGAGTTGCCCTGCGCCCTGTGGCACGCCACCCGGGACCCAGCCCTTTCCGACGAAGGTTTCCAGGCGTCCATTCAGGCGCGCGTTGAACGTCTGCGCCAGCTATGACATGCACGAAAGGAGCCGTCCCCATGGCCTTTGACTATAAAAAAGCCTACAAGGACCTGTATCTGCCGCCCCGTCAGCCCCACATCCTGGACGTGCCGCCCATGAACTTCCTGGCCGTGCGCGGCACAGGCGACCCCAACGCGGAAGGCGGCGCGTACCAGGCTGCCATGGGCCTGCTGTATGGTGTGGCCTTCACCATCAAGATGAGCAAGCTGGGTTCCCGTGCCATCGAGGGATACTTCGACTATGTGGTACCGTCCTTGGAGGGCTTGTGGTGGCAGGAGGGACGGACAGGCCTTGACCTGCGGCATAAGGAAGCGCTCTCCTGGATTTCCCTGCTCCGCCTGCCGGAGTTTGTGACGCGGGAAGTGTTTCAATGGGCCGTGCAGGAGGCCTCCGCCAAAAAGGGCGCGGATTTCTCCCCGGTGGAATTCTTCCCCTACGCCGAAGGGCTGTGCGTGCAATGCCTGCACCTGGGTCCCTACGACTGCGAAGGTGAAACCCTGCAGGCCATGGACACCTATGCCGCCGCCCAGGGCTATGCCCTGGACATCGGGCCCACCCGCTTTCACCATGAGATCTATTTGGGCGATCCCCGGCGGTGCAAGCCGGAAAACCTCAAAACCGTGCTGCGGCACCCCATACGAAAACTATCCGAGAAATAAAGGCGCAATTCCCGTTCCGCCGCCTGGTTCAAACAAAAAAAGTCAGAGAAGACACAACCTCTCTGACTTTTTTATATAGGACAGCTTGGCAAGTTGCTGCTTCTGCATTCCTGCGCATGCGGCTGCGTCAACACCCGCGCACCTTCACCGCTTCAGCGCAGCCACCAGCCGCTCCCCATACAGCGCCTGTCCCAAATCGTTGGGATGCAGGAAAGCGTCCTGCATCAGTTCCGGTACCGCCGGGAACAGTTCATCCCCCCGCACAAAGCGGGCATCGTGGCGCTCCGCCGCCGATGCAAGGATGGGCTGCAGGTCCGCAAAGGAAAAACGCTCGAGGAACTGATCCTGATCCCCCCGCCACAGGGGGCCAATCACCACCAGGGGCACCCGGGGCCACAGCCGCCGGACGCCATCCAGGTATTCCTCCGCATCCCGCACGAGCATGTCCCTGGGCTTACAGCTCCAGTCATTGGTGCCATAGGCCACGGTAATCAGGTCCGGGGTAAAGCCCAGGGCGCCATCCAGCATGGCGGCGTAAAAGGTCTCCCCGGCAATGGCCTGGTTCAGCAACGCCATGTCCAGCGCCGCCGCCAGACGCGCGGCATAGGACAGGCTGGGGAAATGCACCGTATAGCCCTGGGTAATGGAATCCCCCAGGCACAGCAAGCGCTTTGGGGGTACCACCGGGAGGGTTTCCGTTCCGCCCAACCATTCCAGGCGGCTGATGCTCACGCTGGCCAGGCAGGGGAAATAGAGCTGCACATGCTTGCGGCCCTGGGGCAGCTTCACCCGCCAGCTCATATGGGGCTCCTGGGCAATGCTTCCTTCCTTGTGGGCAAAAAGTCGGCGGTCCACCAGCAGGTCAAAGGACCAGATATCCCGGGTGGAGCCGCGGAAGGCGTCGCCTTCCAGGATCAGCTCCTCCGCATCGGTTTCGCAGTCCAGGCACATGCCGGAACTGGCTTGGGAACAGGCGTGATAGCCGGGATCGTCCGCGTACACCGCCATTTGCGCGGGTGTGAAGCGCAGGGGCATGCAGCCATCCCCCCGGCACTCCTGGCCGATAACCCCTTGCATCAGGCTGTTCCACTGGGTATGCGCCATGAGCATGCCTCCTTTTGTTATTCATCCATCAGCGTCAGGGCAAAGCGCTTGCTCAGCCACGCCTCGCACAGGTCCACCCACCGGGCCGCCTCGGGCTCCACCTTGCGGCGAATCCCTGCGGATGCGGGGCAGGCCAGGGCCAAGCCGTGCTCCCCCGCTTCAAAAATATGTGTTTCCACCGGCACGCCGGCTTGCAGCAGCGCCTCGGCCATGTGCAGGGTATTGGCCGCAGGCACCTTCACATCCGCCGCCGTGGCCCACAGGAAAGTCGGCGGCATGTCCCCGGTGACCAGGCGCGAAGGGTCCGTGGCCTCCAGCAACGCCTGGTCCGGCTGATCTGTGCCGAAAAGTCCTTTCCGGCACTCATCCCGCACCATCCGGGTGATGGGGTCTGCGCAGCGTTCGTCGGGCCAGGCCATGTAATCCACCACCGGATACCCGGCCACGCACACCGCCGGGCGTAGAGCCTCCCCAGGGTTGTCCAAGTGCTCCTGCAGCCAGGCGCGCTGCCAGCTGGACGCGTACAGCAGGGCCGCGTGCCCGCCCGCCGAAAAGCCGCAGATCCCCACCTGTGAGGCATCCAGGCACCATTCCTCCGCATGCGCCCGGATGTACAGCATGGCCCGGGCCACATCCACCAGCGGTTGCGGATACAGGCAGCTGCCGTCCGCCGGGCGCAGGCTGTAACGCAGCACAAAGGTATGGTAGCCCATGGCCGCAAAGCGCACCGCAATGGGGTCCGCCTCCCGGTGGGCGTGGGACTGATACCCCCCGCCCGGGAGTATCAGCAGGCCGGGCCGGGGCCGGGAAGCATCCTGCAGGGCGGGAGAAGGTTCCCACAGCAGCGCGGAGAGCGTCACCGCTTCCCGCTGGGGGTCCAGTTGTATGGTTTGTGTTTTCATGGGGCTTGTCCTTTCTCCGGGGCTGTGGGAGCGGCGCCATCAGCGGCAGCCGCTCCTCGCAGGCGCTTACAGCGTCTCCCCGGCCAGCAGGGTTCCCTTAAGATAGTCCACCAGCACCTGCATCTGCCGCACTTCCTCCTGGAAGGTGGGGGTCAGCAGGCGGCAGTCCTGGGTGCGGCTGCGCAGGGTGATGGGAAGCCCAACGGTTTGCAGGTGATACTTGGCGTTCACCGGGTAGAGCTGACGCTCAATTTCCGAGCAGATGGTCAGCGCCGCCTGCACGGTTTCGGCCCGGCTGTCCTCCACGTGGTTCAGCAGCCAGGCATACAGCTCCGGATGGAAGCTGGCCATGACGCCGGAGAAGCCCGCGGCCCCTGCCCGCAGGGAATCCAGCAGGGTGGTGGTATTGGCGTTGTACAGGCGCAGGTTCGTTCCGCGCAGAACCTCCAGGCGCGCCCGGAGCGTGGCAATGTCGCAGCAGGTATCCTTCATGAAGTGGAAGCGTCCCGTTTCGGCGCAGGTTTTCAGCTCTTCCAGGCACATCAGGCGCTTGTAGGGGGCGGGGCACTCATAGAATCCCAGGGGCATGGCGGGGTCCAGGTGGTCCACCAGGTACATCAGGTTATCCATCCACACCCGCGGGTCCTCCCCGTTCCGGGCCAGGCGGTTGGTAATCAGAATCACGGCATCCACGCCCGTGTCGGTCACCCGGCGCAGCTCCTCCAGCTGCGCTTCCCGGCCATCGGACACATGACCGGAGGCAATCACCGGCACATGGGCGTGCTTCTTGACAAAGTCCGCGATTTTGACCCGCTCCTCCAGGCTCAGATAGAACACTTCGCTGGACTGGCAAATGGCAAACAGGCCGCTGCATCCACCCTCCTCATAGAACGCGATCAAGCGCTCCAGGGCATTGTAATCCACTTCGCCACGCTCGGTAAAGGGCGTGAGCATCACCGGCCACATTTCCTTCTTGGTAAGCATCTTCGGTTGCTCCTTTTTTTTCGCTTATTCCGCCGCCTGGGTGTCAAAGGCGGTAATGTAGTACACGCTTTCCTGAATGAGCATTTCCCCTGCGCCGGGCAGGTCCTCCGCGGGCAGGAACTCCCGGTCCTCGTCCAGGTAAGGGGCCAGGCGCTTCTTGCCCGTGCGGAACACCAGGCGCTCTACCGTGGCGGCGCTGTTGAAGAACTTCCAGGTCATCTTCTCCCCGCCGTTCATTGAGAAGCTCACGGTCCGCTCCACGCAGTCCACATCCCAGACCATGTCCAGCTCGCCTCCGTACACGCCGGCCACGGTGAAGCCGTTGCCGTGCTTGAGCTTCAGCGTCCGGTCGGAATCCAGGATGACGCGGTAAACGCACACGCCACGGCCATCGGTGAGGTCAATCTCCAGGCGGCCGAAGTAATTCTGCCGGGGCAGCACCGCCGCATGGATGCGCACCTTCTCGCTCTCGGGGAACACGCGAGTGGCGCAGGCATAGTCATAGGGGTCTTTGCTGCGCAGGCGCAGGGCATTGCGGTCCGGGCTGCCAGGCTCGTGGATGGTCTCCAGGGATACGCGGCTCCATACCCCGCTGTATACGTTCCATCCCGGTACAAACATCCGGGGCGTCATGGCCTGGAAGTCATCATGGACATGCTCCGTCACGCGGCCGCTAATGGGCGCCGGCACCCGGGAAACCCAGATGTCCTCCTTGTTCACCGAATAGGTGAGGTACATGGCGCCATCCGGCGCCACGGCCCCGGCTTCCAGCCCGCGAATGTAGTTGGGGCCGCAGTCCCGCCAGAAGCCCCAATACCGCTGGGGCGGCACTTCCCCGTGGACGCACAGCATGTCCCGAAAAACAATGCCATCCTCGCTGGTGACCACCGCCAGGGGCCAGCGGTGGCAGGAATCCGTGTTGGGGTTGTAGCACAGGGCATAGCGCCCGTCCGGGGTACGTTCGCCCCAGATTTTTCCACCGCTCATCACCAGGGAGGGGGAAATCTTCACAGGCGCCCAGGTTTTTCCCCCATCCTCGCTGATGGATACCCTGGATTTTTTCCACAGACCCACCAGGCGACCGTCAGGCAGCTGATAGTAATTAAAGGCTTCGCCGCCGCCTCGAATGGCGAAGAAGTCCTCCGCCGGATAGTCCCGGTTCTCTTCCCACCATTGCAGCACGGTCAGCTTGTCCGCCAGGAGCTCGTCCACCGCGGCCACAAAGCCGGCGTCCGGGCTGTCTTGATAGTAAGGGAAGCGGCAAGTTTCCCGGTTATAGCCGCAACGGGTGCTGTACAGCGCCATGTAGATTGGGCCAAAGCTACCGTCCGCATAGATTTCCCGCACAGCCCGGCCGATACCGTTGCCCACGCAAGGCATGGTGAATACTTCGGGGGACAGCCCGTAGAAGCCCAGCGCCAGCAGCCGGCCATCCTTGGCGATATAGAAATT
>USCR01000137.1 GCA_900553295.1 uncultured Eubacteriales bacterium
AGCACAATCCGGCTGACCGCGCTGCCGTTTTCCGTAATACGCATAAGCAAATCCCTCCCGGTACTGGTAAAACCATGATTTCTTTTTTTCGCCGCTGATCTGTGAACATCCATCATCAGTGTATCACGCTCCCCGGCGCCGCCTCAATCCATAGAAATTGACAACCAATGACGAGTTCTTTAGAAGCCCCGGGCAATGGCGCGTGGGAGGGCGTCCGGCGCGGCCACGGCGGTGGGCCCAGGGCAAAAAAAGCCCCCGGCTGCGGGAGGACTGGCCGCGCCGGGGACGCTGTCTGTGAATAAGCTTTGGGCGGGATCGCAGGGGCCGCGGCCCCTTTCCGGGCATGGGAAAAGCGGCGGCTGCCACATTTTAAGAAAGCGCACGCCGCCCATGGGCGGCAGTGCGCCGGGGTGCTCAGTAGGCAATCATGGGGATGGTCTGCGGGCGGCGCTGGGTGGGCGCGGCCTCTCCCGCATGGATGGCCCAGGCGCTTTCAGCGCAGGCCCGGGAGGCTTGGAGCATTTCCCCATAGGGGCGCAGGCAGATGTCAAACAGGCCAATGTTGTAGTTTTCGCCGTCAAAGCGCCCCAGGACAAACTGGTCGTAGCACTGGAAGTAATGGCAGCCCACGCCCAGGGGATGGGCGGCCACCCGCTCCACATAGTAGCGGAAGGCGGCGGCGCGCTCCTCCTGGTTGGGCACGGCCTCCAGGCCTGTGGCGGTCAGGCCCGCGTCCAGGGCGCCGAAGTGGAACTCCCCGATCATCACCGGCAGATCCACGCCCAGCTCCCGCACGCGCTCCAGGGCGGGGGTGGGGTCCACGGCGTAGCAGTTGATGGAGAACACGTCAAAGTTTTCCCAGCCCGCGGCCAGGGCGGGGTCGGAGATCCAGGCCCAGCGCATGCCCAGGATCATGTGATGGGGGTCCGCCTGGCGGCAGGCCTGGGCCGGTATGGAAACGTAGGCCTCCGTAAGCCGCCGGGAGAACGCCCGCAGGTCCGCCTCCGCCCCGGGGAAGCGGGCGGACATCTTCTCCTCCGGATGGCGCAGGTCCTCAAAATCCGCAAAGGTGCTGCCCCAGGCCGCGTTCAGCGCGCCGGGGGTTGCGTAGCGCGCACGCAGGAAGGCGATGAGCTCCGCCTTGCAACAGGTGTCCGCCGGGTCCCGCAGCACCTCATCGGCCAGGATCAGCCCATCCACAAAGGCCCAGCTGGGCTCGTTGCGCAGGAAGTAGCCCACCAGGAAGGGGTCCTCCCGCCGGGGCAGAAGCGCCTGGGCGCAGCGTGCCGCATCCTCCCGATATTCCGGGGAAAGCACGTCGGGGAAGTCCCGGAAGATTTTGTGGGCCGTTTCCGGAAAGCGGGGCAGGCTGGTGACATAGGGCATCCGGCCAAATAGATGCTCGTCGGACCAGTTGCCCAGGGTATTCAGCCCCGCCTGCTTCAGCTGCGCCACCACCATGCGCCGCCAGGTGGGCTCCCAGGCGTCCCCAAAGGCCCGGCGCAGGTTGGCCCGCTCAAAGGAAAACAGCTTGCCCGCTCCCCGGGGCGTCTCCCCAAAGGGGTGCTCCACGGGCGCGTAAAGCTCCCGGGCCTGGGGATCGCCGGGATCGGGCAGGTTGCGGACCAGGGGCTCCAGGCCGTCGATGCGGGCGTCGCACCGGGCTACCACGCAGTCCGGCCCCAGGCTGAAAAAGGCGCAGCCCTCGGGGTCCAGCAGGTACCAGCGGCCATCCTGTTTCAGGCGCGTAAAGTAGCCCGTTCCCGGGGCCATGACCCGCCGGGCACAGCCGCCCCAGCGGTTCCAGGCGGGGGTGGGGTAAGCGTCCGGCAGCCGGGCCTGGGAATGCAAAAACGTGTTGAGGCTCTCGGGGTCCCGGGTTTTCCCCGGCCAGTCCTTGGGGATATATTGGCCCATTTCGTCCACCAGGGGCGTGGACGGCACGGGGGCGGGGCCGCAGGGCGCGCCGCTCCAGGCGCAGTCCTCCAGGCGCACCCGCACGCCGTGGAAGCAGGGCATGCTCACCCACTCCACCCGGCGGATCTCCTCCGGGGCAATGCGGGAGCCGTGACAGACCACCTTCAATTCCCCGGGAACGTGCCCCGGATACAGGATGTGCCCGTCCAGCCAGCCCATGTTGAGAGGGATCCGCGTCCGGTACCGGGGCATGACCCCAAAGCGGATGATCACCCGCGGATGCTCCTCGGCGGCCCACAGCCGCAGCTCAAAGGCCATGGCGTGGTCTTCCTCCACGGTGAGGGTCAGATTCAGGTAGGCGTGGGTGGCGGCGTCGCGGGGGGAAAGCACCAGCCCGCCCCCCTGGGGCGGCAAGCACAGCAGCCCGTTTTCCCACTGGGCGCCGGGGGTGAGAGGAAAGGTGAAAGGTTGCATAGGCCGTACCTCCTGTACAAGCGATGGGATATGCATACTGCGTCAGCGCGGAAAGGAAAGGGGCAAGGAATGGCGGCATGGGCTGAGGCAGTGCTTTGCCAACATTATACCTTACCCGCGCGCCCCTGTAAACGCCGCCGGGGGAGGAGCCTGTCCACGGGCAAAAAAATGGCCGCCCTGCTTCCATAATGGAAAGCGGGCGGCGCGGTGTGCTTCGCTTGCTTTATTTCCAGGTGTACTTCAGCGCCGTTTGCACGCAGCTTTGGTGATCCTCGTCCACGCGCTGAGTGCCATGGGTCTTGCTGCCGGTGAAGTGGATGCAGAAATGCCCGTCAAAGTCGTTGTCCGAGATGGTATCGTCCTCGTGGGGCATGCCGTTCATGGAGGCGGCGTACACGTGGCCGTTATACTTGACCAGGATGGCCCGGCGGTCCCAGCTCCAGGAGCCCCCGTAGATGGATTTCATGGTGGCGCTGTCCTCGGCGGTAAGGGGTTCGGCGTCGATATGGTTGGCGCCGCTCCAGCGCTTGACGGTGAATTTCTTGCCGGTTTTGCAGTCCATGATTTCGAACTTGGCGCCCTTGGGGATGGTGCTGCTGCCGTTTTTGAACCAGTCCAGCTCCTCGGTGGTATATTTTTCCTCATCCGCGTCGGCGGCGTCCTCCCCGAAGAGGAGCTTGATGGTCACCTTGCCGGCGATGCCGTCCTGGCTCATGCCCTTGCTCTTCTGGAACTTTTTCACCGCTTCCTCGGTGCCGTTGCCATACTTGCCGTCAATGGCGCCGGTATAGTAGTTCAGCAGCTTCAGGGCCTGCTGGAGCTTTTTCACGTCGCTGCCGCTGTCGCCGAAGCGGCTGGTGGCCGGCGCGTCCCCGATGTCGGCGATGCTTTCGATGCCCTCCATGCCGGCGGAGGAGCTGGCGGAGGACTTCTCCTCCTTTTCCTCAATCTCGCCCTCCACGGTGACGTATTGAGTCATCACATAGCCGGTATATTTGCCATAGCGAACCTTGTACCAGCTGCCGCTCTTGGATAAAATATCCATGGTGTCGCCCCGCGAGAGGGTTTGCAGCGCCTTGGACTCCTTGGAATTGCTTTTGCGCAGCACCAGCGCGTCCGTGTCCACGGTGCCGATGGCATCCGCCAGGGCGCCCACGGGCAGCATCACGGCCAGCAGCAGCCCGGCCGCCAGGCGGCGCAACCCACCCATTCGTTCTAAAGGCATGTGTCTCACGCTCCTCTCCGAAGGTCATCAGCAATATATTACAAAACTGTTTCAAAGTCAAGAATAATTTATTATGATTTACAAGTATTTCTGCAACGACTGTACCCGGGCGGAAAAAAACTGCCCCAGGCATTGACAGGGGGACGGGACGCTGGTATAATAGATAAGGTTTTTGAAAGAAGCCTGTGCCGTAGACAGCCGGTATCCCCCAGGGGATCTAAGGGAGCGACGCTCCGCCTGCCGAGGTGTAAAGGATATGCATTTGCTCATCCCTTGCGCCTGCGCGAGGGTTTTCTTTTTACACTGAACCATTGAGGAGGTGCAAGAAAAGCATGAGCAAGACCCATGAGAGCAAGAATCGCATTCTGAAGGAACAGATTGTTGAGGACATCAAGGCCAAGCTGGACGGCGCGCAGTCCGTGGTGATCTGCGCGTATAATGGACTGAACGTGGCGGATGTTACCGAGCTGCGTGCCCTGTGCCGCGCCCAGGATGTGCACTACTGCGTGCTGAAGAACCGCCTGGTGCTCAAGGCGCTGCAGGAGAAGGGCATTGAGGGCCTGGATCACCTGCTGGAGGGCCCCAACGCCTTCGTGTTTGGCATGAAGGATGCCGTGGCCGCCCCCAAGGTCATCAACGACTTCATCGAAAAGAAGAAGCTGACCTCCCTGGAGATCCGCGGTGGTCTGCTGGATGGCAAGGCGGTGGACGTAAACACCATCAAGAGCCTGGCTGCCCTGCCCAGCCGCGAAGTTTTGCTGGCCAAGCTGCTCGGCAGCATGACCAACGCCATCGGCGGCTTCGTCCGTGTGGTGGAAGCATACCGCAAGCAGAAGGCCGGGGAATAATTCCCCGCTATCTCCCCGCCGCCTAGCGGCCGGGAACCATCTACATTTTTTTGAAATCAACCGTATAGGAGGCTGAAATTCATGACTCATGAGGAGATCATTGCCGCCGTCGAGTCCATGACGGTGCTGGAGCTGGCCGATCTGGTCAAGGCTATGGAAGAGAAGTTTGGCGTGTCCGCCGCTGCCCCCGTGGCTGTGGTTGCCGGTGGCGCCGGTGCTGCTGCCGCTGCTGAGGAAGAGAAGACCGAGTTCGACGTGGTGCTGGCCGATGCCGGTACCGAGAAGATCAAGGTCATCAAGGTTGTGCGCGAAGTCGTGTCCGGCCTGGGCCTGAAGGAAGCCAAGGAGATTGTGGAGTCCGCTCCCAAGACCCTGAAGGAAGCCGTCAGCAAGGAAGAGGCCGAGCAGATCAAGGCCAAGTTCGCCGAAGTGGGCGCCAAGGTCGAGATCAAGTAAGACCGCACCCGGCGTATGCCGGTTTGATGGGAGTGCCTGCGGGCAGTCCCGCCAAAGCAGCGAGGTTTGGGCATCGCAAGAGCGCCCGGGCCTCGCTCTTTGTTTTTTATGGCATAGGACAAGGGAAAGGGGTAAACGGTGATGCCGCGAATTAGCTTCCCGGCGCGGTTCCTCTGCTGACGGCAGATTGCGTCGGGAAGTCAACCAATATATGCCGTCGGAGGCTGCGCCTTTTCAAAAGACCCACAGGAATTTTGAAAGGAGCACACAGACATGGACAATCAGGCATGGAAAGCGCGCTGGAAGGCTGAGGAAGCCGTGGCGCACATACACGGTTGGGACTTTTCCCACATTGAGGGCCGCTACGACGAGGAGCGGGATTTGCCCTGGGACTATGACGCCATTGTACGCAGCTATGTACAGCCGGAGAAGAAGCTGATGGATTACGACACAGGCGGCGGGGAATACCTGCTTTCCCTGGGGCATCCGCCGGAGAATACGGCGGCCACGGAGGGGTATCCCCCCAACGTGGCGCTGTGCCGGGAGCGGCTGTTGCCCCTGGGCATTGACTTCCGCCCCTGCGATGATCCGGCCCGGCTCCCCTTTGACAGCGGCGCCTTTGACGTGCTCATCAACCGACACGGGGATTATGATCCCGCGGAATGCCGCCGGGTGCTTCGGCCCGGAGGGGTATTCATCACCGAGCAGGTGGGTGCGGACAACGACCGGGATCTGGTGGAGATGGTATTGCCCGGGCTGGAGAAGCCCTATCCCCATCAGACGCTGGGGGAGCAAAGCCGGGCCTTTACGGAGGCGGGGTTCCATGTGGAGCTGGCCTGCGAGGCCTACCGGCCCATTGTGTTTTACGACGTGGGCGCGTTTGTATGGTTTGCCCGGGTGCTTCCCTGGGAGTTCCCCGGGTTCTCGGTGGACCGTTGCTTTGAACGTTTGCTGCGCATGCAGGCGGTGGTGGAGAAGGAAGGAAAGGTTCAGGGAACCATTCACCGCTTCCTGATCGTAGCGAAGAAATAGTTTCTTTGAAAAGAGGGTTGCGCTCCTTGGGGTACAAGGCGCGCACCCTTTTTTATAGAAGGGGGCGATTGCCTGGGGAAGGCATTGTTCTCCAACAAATGTTTTTCATGTCCATGCAAGACAAAGCCTCCTCGAGTGTTTCCAACGGGCGATGGGAAAGCTCACTGTCCGCCTCCGCAGAGGCGAAACCTTCTGAGAAACAGGAAAAAGCCAGGAAGGCTTTTTCCCTTGCTATCCACAGGAAATGCATCACTTGTAGAAAGTTCCATTTACTTCAAGAGGTGGGCCCCCGAAGGGGTCCAGGGGGCGAGCGGAA
>USCR01000138.1 GCA_900553295.1 uncultured Eubacteriales bacterium
GCTCCGGGTGAGCCCCGCTCTCCAGCGCCGCCCACCGGAAAAGACAGGTCTGCTCGATCTCCTCGCAGGGGCCTTGCATTGCTCTGGTCATGGCGCGCTTTCCTCCTTTGGTGCAAAATAGCTGCAATAATCATTTTCATTAACGTTTCTGCGGTTGCACGGCCCATATCGGCAGGTCAATGTTCCGGGCGCCCCGTACAGTTGCGTCTGTCTTGACGGCTGCCTGCTGTGCCTGCACCTTTTGCACCTTCCTGTCTGCGTGGTCTGCACCAGCTGCCGCAGCTGCTCAAGGTCGTATTCCTCGCCCAGGATGTTCTCAATGGCATTCAGCCTGCACCAGATATGACTGTAACCGAATTCGTTTTCCAGGTCGTTCTTCGCTTCGCACCACTGGCGTGCCGTTGTCAGCCGCTTTCCCATGCACTTTCCTCCCTGTCCTCCAAGCTGTGTCTTTCCACGCTTCCCTTCCCGGGGACCATCACCCCGGCAAGCCCCACCTGCACCTCAAAGCAGATGGTCTCCCCGTCCTGGCCGTACACCTTCACCGGGATGCTTTCCACCTTCCGCAGCCTTTCCAGCAGCTCCCTGTCCTTCAAGTCTTTTACTCCTCCACGTCTGACCCTGCGCCGATCTCCGCGCATACCGTCTCCCAGAAGTCCACTTTGCTCCGCAGCGCCTCCAGGTCCCTTTCCGGCGCTTTTCTCCGCTCCGCCCGCGCCAGGTTGCCCCGGGTCACCTCCAGCGCCTTGCGTGCCCGCTCCCGGGCTGCCTGCATCTCCATCCTCATTCATCCTCCCACGGAAATTCCTGCCGGAAGTCGTCGCCCATCAACTCGCGCAGGCTCTTCTTCATAAAAACCGGCGTGCCGGTTTTCTCTGCGTTTTGCAGAATTTCCATGATCCAGTCTACTTTCGGGATCACCTTATCCTTTCGGTTTCCCGTTTCAGCGCCTATGATAATCCAATCTGTCTTTTCACAAGCCTGCTCCCCTGCACCGAGCGAATCATGGAAGGGCTTTAATATAGGCTCGATGCTCAAAAACGTGTTATGGCCCACGGAAAAGAAAAACTCCGTCTCCGGCGTCGTTGCCGTGCTTCCGAACCACATGTTATCAGCGCCGTCGGGCAAGATGTCCTTTTCGGCCAACTCAATATATCGCGCCGGATTCTTCGTCAGGAACAGGTATCGGTGCTGCGGCGCAGCCTCGCACGCCTTAAACACCTCGTGAATCCATTCGTCCGGCACCCATTCGCCAAACAAATCCGCCATGCTGCATACAAAGATGGTGCGCTGCTTCTTCCAGTGTCGAGGTTCTTCCAGTTTATAGCGGTGTAATGTCGGTGCGAATGAAAAAGGGTATGCACACTTGTACCATCTGTTCCACTCACCATCATCATTGCGGTGCCTTACCATCTGCCGCACGTTAAACTCGTGCAATTTTTCGTCTGATGGATAGCCGCCAAATCTCTCCGCAATCCTCCGCGCATAGCAGTATGCACAACCATGCAGGCATCCTGTGACCGGGTTCCATGTGCTGTTGCACCAGTCAATTTTCGTTTTCTTTCCCATGTGTTTTCCTTTCTACTCCTGTCTGCTGTTCATTTCGCCTCCAACAGGTCAAACAGCGTCGGCACATCCCGCTCCGCGTCCGCCTCCCGCAGATAGCCTAGCCCGTCACGGAAATAGTCCGCGTTCAGCTCCGTGCCAATGCCCTCCCGGCCCAGGCGCACCGCCTCCACCGGTACCGTCATTAGCCCGCCGAAGGGGTCGAATACCGTCTCGCCCGGCGCACTGTACCGGTTGATCAGCCTGTCCACGATGTCCAGCTGCAAGGGGCATACGTGCATCTGCCGCCCGTTGCGCACCTGTTCGCTGTTCAGGGTCCGCATGCGGTTCACGTCGTCCCATACCTCATCCGTCCAGCTCCCAGGCGCCACCACCATGAACGTGCTTGGCAGCTTGCCTTCCTTGTCCAGCTTCTCCGCCAGGGCCACGTGCTCGGCGTAGCTGTACACGGTATCTCGGCTGTACTGGCGGTACAGCTTTTGCAGCCTGTCCACCGGCGCGGCCATCAGCTCCGCCTTACTCACCAGCCGGTCCCCGCTGGATCGCCAGTAGGCGTGCGCGTCAATCTGCCATTGCGCCCGGGTGTAGTCCTCCTTGGACTTTGTGACCGGCACGTCCGCATAGGCTTTTTCCCGGCTGCTGGGCAGCTTGCGGAACAGCAGGATGTACTCCGGGCATCCCACGCCCATCTTTGTGCCGTCCTTGCACTGCTCCGTCCATCCCAGGCGGTACGTCTGGTTGTTCTCCCGAACCACGTCGGTGACCACGGTAATCATGCCCATGTACTGGAATCCGTGCTTCATATAGTGCGCGATGGTCAGCGCGTGGAAGGGTTCAATGGTGGGCATCCCTGTGCCCGTGGCGTTGCCGAAAAGCACCCGATCTTTCACATGGCAGGCGAATACCCGCCCGGGGCGCAGCACCCGCAAAAGGTTTGGCGCCAGAAAATCCATTTGCTGAAAGAATCGCTCCGTGTCCTCGTTATGGCCCAAATCGTTATAGCTGGGTGTATATTCGTAGTGATTCGAGAAGGGGATGCTGGTCACGATCAGGTCCACGCTGTCCGTCTCCATTTTCGCGGTTTCCTCGATGGTGTCCGCCAGCATCGCACGGAAATGGCTTCCCCGCACTTCCATCCGCTCCACGCCGATGCTCCTTTCCATTTTTTCCATAATGGCCCGGTTGTTCAGCCCATAATGCCGCATCAGGCCGGCCATTTTGGCCTGCATGGCCTGGTGGTTTTCCCACTTGGCTTGCAGCGCCCGGAGAATCTCCACTTCGCTTTCCATGTAGATGATGTCAATGATGACCTTCTCCCCCTGCAAAAAGCGGTAAATGCGGTGGATAGCCTGAATAAAGTCATTGAATTCGTAGTCGATGCCCACAAAAATGGCCCGGTGGCAATGCCGCTGGAAATTGCACCCGCTGCCGCTGATCTCCTTTTTCGTAGCCAGCAGCCGCGTCTCGCCCTCGGAAAAGGCGATGATCCGTTTTTCCCGCTCTTCAATGTCCAGGCTCCCGTACACCTCCACCGCCTGGGGCATTTGCCGCTTGATTTCCTTGCGCTCCTCCTCCAGGTCGTGCCACAGGATGAAGTGCGCCTCCGGGTCGCTGTCCACGATCTCCTTGGCCTTTGCTACCCGTGCCCGGATGGATTCACGCTTTTCCCTGGCCGCGTCCTGGAGGCTCAAGGCCGCGTCCCGCAGCAGCTTGACCTGCCCGTACTTGTCGCACCCCGCCGTGCTGTTGTCCACGGAAAGTTCATGATACCTTACCTCCATGGGCGGCAGCGCATAGCCGCTGTCGTCATAGCCCAGGTCGGAAGGCCGCTGGATGCACAGCGCCCAGGTGCTCACCCATAGCCAGAATTCTTCCGCCTTGTGCGGGTACAGCGTCAAATTGTTTGCCTTGGTGCTGTCCCGCTGAAAAAACCGCGTCAGCGCCTGGCCCGTGTCCATCACGTCCAGGTATCCCGCGTAGTGGATCAGCTCTTTATACCGGTTGGGGGATGGCGTGGCCGTGCTCACCAGCTTGTACCTCACGCCCCGGAACTTGTCCAGAAAGGTCTGGTAGGTCTTGCTCCCAAAGGAGCGCAGCACGCTGGCCTCGTCCAGGCTTGTGGCGGTGAATGCTTCCGGGTCCATGTCCCCGTCCCGCACCCGCTCGTAATTGGTCATCATCACCCGGCACGCGCCCGCCGTGCATCCGTCCTCCGCTGTCTCCTGTGCCTCCACCCGGCGCATCACCTGCCGCGCTTCTTCCATGGTGCGCACGTATGCCGGCGCAGATGGCCAACCCAGCAGCCGCACCGCATCCCGGGCAAACTCCTGCCGCACCCCCAGGGGCAGCACGATCAGCGCATAGCCGCTTTCATGGGCCACCGCCAGGCGGCAGAATTCCAGCTCTTGCACCGTTTTCCCAAGCCCGAAAGATTCAAACAGCGCCCGCTTGCCGCCCCGCAGCGCCCAGACCACCGCGTCCCGCTGGTGCGGTTTCAGCGCCGGGTTGACTTCTCCCGGGTCAATCTCCACGCCGCTCTCCGGCGCAATCACCATTTTGCTTTCCAGAAATTCCCGATAGTTCATGCTTCCTCGTCCTCCCAGGCATCCGCGTCATATTCCCGGAAGGTGTCGTCCGCCAGGGTCAACCGGGAAACGGTGTCAAAGGCGCAGGGCCGCATCTCCATCACGTCCTCCACCGGCATCAGGTCCAGCAGGCTCATGGAGCCGTCCGCTCGGAATTGCCGCAGCGTCCGCAGCTGTTCCGCCATGCCCGCCCGCATCACCGCCTCCCATGCCTTGGGGTGCGTCCGCCGCAGCATGGCGATGCTGTTGTCCGCAAAGGCAATGCCCGTGGCGCATCCCATGCACCCGTTCCGGGCAATCCTGTGCTCCGTGCCGCGGCTGTCTTTGTAGCCCATGTCATACAGGGGACTGTACGGCACCTGATACGCCTTGATGTACGCCCATACGTCCGCGTCTGTCCAGGTGGCCATGGGTGAGACGTGCCAAAATGGATCCGTGGGCGGCAGATGTTCCCGGTGGCTTTGGATGATGTACCCGCGGGTAATGAAGCTGATCTTCCGTGTCCGGCTCTCTGTGCCCATCAATCCCTTGAAAATCACGTCCACGTCATGCTCCGCCTGCGCCCGCTCAGATGGCGCCTTTTTCAGCTCCTTGCAGCAGTGCTGGCTGATCTTCACATTCCGCAGCAAGCGGTAATATTCCAATAGCTCCGGGTTTTCGCTTTCCGACGCGGAAAAGCGCAGAAAGCAGTCAATATTGATCCGTCGGGCGTCCAGCTTGCTCTTGCTTTTCCCCAGCAGCGGGAACCCGTATTGATCGCAGCACCACCAGAAGCTCTTGCGCATGCCTTTACGCCATACCAGGTTTCGCCGCTGGAAGTCCTCCCACATCTCCGGCGTGGCCGCCTGCTCCAGCGCCCGGGTGCTTTTCAGCTTGCCGTCCTCCTTGAGCACTTCGCTCCCCCGGCCCGCCTGCACCAGCCATTCCAGCACTTCCTTTTGCGCCTGGTATTTCAGCCCGTCCTCCTCCAGCTTGTCCGGCAGCGCCTCCACATAGCGCTCGCCCGCCAGTTCCTTTCCCATCTGCCGTGCAAAGCGCAGGCTTTCCGGGTACTCAATCCCCGTGTTCGCAAAGATCACCCAGGGCCGCAGTTCCGGGAAATGCCGCGTCATCAGGTGCAGCAGCACCGTGGAATCCTTCCCGCCGGAAAAGGCCACCGCCATTTGATGCTTCGACAGGCTGACCGCTTCCCGGATCACCGCCACCGCCCGCTCCACCTTCCTGTCCAGCGGCTCCTTCTCCAGGGCGTCAAATTCCTTGAAGCTCAGCGGCTTCCATGGCTCCATACTCATGCCTCCTCCACCTCCCGGATGCTATTCATTGCATTTCCCACCCCATTGTTCTGCCATTGCCATTGCAATACCCGGAAAGGTTTTGCTTCTGTTTTTTTGATCCCGTTCTTTCCTTCCTTGAAATTTCCTATAGTTTCCATAACTGTCTTTACAGCCTCCATTCACGTATGGTTCGTGATATGACAGAACGTCTGTGGGCAATAGTGGCTGTAATCCTTTGAGCCATAAACATGTCCGTTTGCTGTATGGATGACCAAACCAATATGGCTGTATTGCCTGGCTATATTGCGGCAACCCAATTATTCTCATTGGGGTGGGATTCTCAATACATATTTTCCGGCAATCCGCATTATAGAATTTCATAAAAAACTCTTTTGCCTGCATTGCCTTTTCGTATCTTTGTTTCACTAATTCGCCATGTACCCTCATCCGTACAGCCCCGGATTTTGCCATGTATGTACATGGCGGATGGGCAATGATCAAATCCCATCTGATTTTTAACAATTCAATTGCATTCACTTGTATATGCCATTCGGGATGTCCTCCAGAGCATGGTTGGATATCGCAGGAATACGCTTCATGACCAAGCACTCGGAAAGCCTTGCATACCTCCTGCGATTCCTCGCACGCTACCAGCACTTTCACGCTTCCTCCACCTCCCGGATGCGGTCCACGCCTTCCCGGAAGTTGATCTCCAGCCCCATCCGCTCCCAGACTTCCCGGATGATTTCCTCGCTGTCCAGGGCT
>USCR01000139.1 GCA_900553295.1 uncultured Eubacteriales bacterium
GGATTTAATCAGGTGAATAAACCCGCCGGCGGCGGCACCCTCGGGCTTCCAGCCGGTCACCCGCGTCACCGCCTCCGGGCTCCAGTAGGTGCGCACGTCATGGAAGCAGGGAGCCGTATGGGTTACCAGCGTGCCCAGGAGCATGGCCACACCGTTCATGGTATCGTTCTCGGTGGCAAAGGCCGTGGGCTGCTTGGGGCCGTTCCAGTCAAAGGTGGATGCCATAATGGCCTCGGTAAAGTCACCATTGGGCAGCCAATCGGTCCATTGCCGCTGTCCCTGGAAACCACCGGCCAAGGCGTTTTTTCCCAGCGCCTCCTCATGCCAGCCCAGCGCGTCCAGCTTCGGGTTCCCGTAAAGGATATCCCGGACGATCAGCGTCATTTTGGCAATGAATTCCCAGTCCTTTTCCGGTGGCACCACCTTGCTGCGGCGGACAATCTCCATCAGATCCTTGCCCGCGTTGCAGTCAAAGCCTTCCTTGCAGTTGGCCCGGATCCAGGTCAGTGCCTTCTCGTATTCTTCACGGTCATAGATTTCCAGGGTCATGCGGCGCAACAGTTCGGTCATGTCCACCCACTCGGCGCGAATGCCCAGGTACTTTTGCAGCACCTGCGTATCGCAGAAGGAGCCCATGATGCCCATGGCCACCCCGCCTATGTTGACATAGGCCTTGTTCTTCATCCAGCCCACGGCCACGGCGCAGCGGGCAAAGCGCAGCATCTTTTCCGCCACATCCTCGGGGATGCTGCGGTCCCCCAGGTCCTGAACATCCCGGCCGTAAATGCTGAAGGCAGGCAATCCCTTCTGGGCATAGGCCGCCAGCACTGCCGCCAGATACACTGCGCCGGGCCGCTCCGTGCCATTGAAGCCCCATACCGCCTTGATGGTGTGCGGGTTCATGTCAAAGGTTTCCATGCCATAGCACCAGCAGGGCGTTACCGTAAGGGTAGCTATCACGTTCTGCGTGGCAAAGTATTCCTCGCACCTGGCTGCCTCCGCGCCGCCGCCGATGGTACAGGGGCTGATGACGGCCTGCACAGGCGTACCGTCGGGGTAGCGCAAGGATGAGATAAGCGTCTGGGCTGCCTGCGCCAGGCCCATGGTCTGCGCTTCCAGGCTTTCCCGGATGCCACCCCAGCGCCCGTCAATGGTGGGCCGAATGCCAATCTTGGGATACAACATGTTAGCGCTCCTCCTTTGTGTACTTTTTATAGCCGGGGTGTTTTCCGGTAATGTGGTAATATTTTTCCCGCAGATCCAGCAATTTGTCAATCTGTGGCCGCGGAATTTCCTGTGCGCCGCCCAGCAGATGCGCCGTCAGGCTGATCTTGGCGTAGAGTTCCAGGGTTTCCATGCGGTAATAGGCGGTAATCAGGTCACAGCCAACGGTCAGCGCCCCATGGTTTTGCAAAAGCAGCACGTCGTGCTCCTTCAGGTAAGGGGCAATGGCGTCCGGTACCTCGTAGGTAGAGGGCGTTCCGTATGGCGTAACGGGAATGGAGCCAATGGCAATCACCGTCTCGATCATGCTATATTCATCCAGGGGCTTGTTTGCCACGGCATAGCCCGTCGCCGTGGGCGGATGGGCGTGGACCACTGCCCCCACATCCTCCCGCTCGGCATAGCAGCGCATGTGCATCTTCATCTCACTGGAGGGACGGTACCCCTCCGGCCCCTCTACCACGCACATGCTGCTGTCCACACGAATGAGCTTGTCCGGCGTAATGAAGGATTTGGATATGCCCGAGGGGGTAATCCACCAGGTGCCATCCCCCATTTTGACGGACACGTTTCCGTCGTTGGCTGCAACCCAGCCCAGCTGCCACATTTTATGGCACACATCGCATATCTGTTCTTTTACCGCCATCGTATCCATGCGCATTCACCTCCGCAGAAAGTTTTCTCTTTAGCATTATCATACGGCTTGCGAACCGAACGCGCCTGTGTTATCATGTCAAAAAGTAGCACAATCTTCACTTTTCAGGAGAATCATCATGCGCTCCTTACGCGACCGTGAAAGCATGCAACGCGGCTCCCCGGACTACCCCCTGGATTATTACCTCATCGACCGGAATCATCCCCGCTACGAAATGCCCTACCATTGGCATGCGGAGACGGAACTGCTGCATGTGATATCCGGTCAGTTTTCCATGACCATTGACGAGGAAACCTTTTTGCTTGCCGCCGGGGACGCGGTTTACATCGCGCCTGGACGCCTGCATGGCGGCAAGCCGGAGAACTGCGTCTATGAATGCATTGTTTTTGACATGCATCAGCTGATGAAAACCAACGCCTTCTGCCGTCCCCTGATGACGGATATAGAAAGCCGCCGGGTGGACATTTTTCCCTGTTTCTCCGTCCATGCGCATGAGCTTCGTCCGGTGGTGGAGCATCTCTTCCGTGCCGCTGCCCAGCGGGAGGAGGGATGGGCGCTCATCACGCTGGGATGCCTTTTCACCTTTTTTGGGGCGGCTTACCGCCTGGGCGCTTACCGGATGCACGACGCGCCGCCAGACCGGGAGTCCCGGAACGTGCTAAAGCTCAAGACCGTCTTTGAGCTCATGGAAAGTCGTCTGGACCATCCGCCCACCCTGCGTGAGCTTTCCGCCAGCATCGGCATGTCACCCAAGTATTTTTGCCGTTTTTTCAAGCTGGCCACGCATCAGACGCCCATGGAATACCTGAGTTATTACCGTATTGAGCAGGCATGCCTGGAGATGGCCACCACGGACAAGAATGTAACGGAAATTGCCCTGGATCTTGGATATGGAGAGCTGAATTACTTCATTCGATGTTTCAAAAAGCACAAGGGCGTCACGCCGAAAAAATATATGGATAGCGTTCGTCCATGACGGCAATGGTTTTTTGAGATACCGGTGTACCGAGCCATGCAGCCTGATGCTCAGTCTTCAGGTGAACAGATCCGTTATAAAACAGTATATCCACCCTTGGCAAAAGCGCCGCGCCTTGCCTTTGCGGGCGGAATCGTTTCCCTTTCCATACCCGGGAAATTTTCAAAATGTAAGGACATCCTTGCAATTATTTCTTGTTCTATAAAGGCCCCATCCGGCGCGTAACCGGTTGCGGTCACATTTTTTTGTTGAATTTATGTAGTTTTTCCGTTATAATCATCATAAATGCTGAATCTTTTGAAAATGGGGGCGGAGAAAATGCAGACATTTTCGCTGGACTGGATGCAGGAGGCGGAAAAGCTTCTGCAACAGCTTCCGGGCATTTTCGCGGTGCGTTTCCTGGCCGGAAACGATCATTCTACCCTGGAAGCCATCCATATTCTTGCCGATACCGCCCGAAACGCCAAGCAGGTTGTCCGGGATGTGCAGGCGGCCTTGTCCGCAGCATACGCACTGGATATAGATCATCGCATTGTCAGTGTTGCCCAGCTGCCCGTCAACCCGGTGAAAAAAGAAGATCTCTCCGAATCCGTCCCTTTTGCGGAAAGCCGCGTGAAATTCAATGGGCTGGCCTATCAGGATATGCCAAACCGTTGTTCCGTCCAGGTGACGCTGCAATATCAGCAGACGGATTATCAGGGATGTGCCGAGGGTAAGCCCGGCCGCAAGTGGCAGGATCTTTTGGCGGCGCAAGCCACATTGAATGCCGTTGGCAAGCTGCTGGGGGAGACGGATGTGTATACCCTGCTCCATGTGCAGCGCATGCAGACCGGCATGATTCCTTTGGGGATTGTGCTTGTGCAAACCATGGAGGAGGATGCGCTGCTTGCCGGTGCAGCAGTTTTGGACGATGCCGGACTGCATGGCATTGTGCGCGCAACATTGGACGCCATTAACCGGAACCTGAATTGGCGTATCAGCCATGATGCAAGTGAAAGGAAACGGGTTCATCCGATCTCTCCCCGTGAATACGCTGATTGATCTGATGTCCCTGATATAGCGGAGCGGAATATAGCCTGTCTGTTAGCGAATGACAGAGATTCGAAGAAGGAGGGCTATATTCATGAAGGCTAAGATCATGACCGCTCTGATGGCGCTGTCTGCTCTGGTGCTGTCTGCCGGTGCTTACTTCACCTGGCGTTAACCTGGTATAAGGTGCACGGGTGAACCCGTTTCCCTTTTTTCACCTGCACGGCAGCGGAATTTATGGAAGGTGAGGGGTGGTAATCGATCATGCCGAAAAAAGCCTGGATCTATATGCTTTTTGTGATTCTGGCCGGCATAGCGATCTTTGTGGAAAGCCTACTCAACGGATGGGATCACCTGACAAATTTATTGCAAAACAATATCTGGCTGATCATCAGCATGCTGATCCTCAGCGCAATCTCCCGCTCCTGTCCCTTATATCTGCGCAACGATCAGGCCTTTGACATTTCCGTGATCTCCACGGTGGCATTATACCTGTGTGTGGGGACACGAATAACCATTATCCTTTATGTTGTCAGCACCCTGATCACCTTTGAGAAGTGCGCTGACGGTACGGTAAAATCCCTGTATAACATGGATCTCAAAAAAACCCTGTTCAATGTTGCAAATATTGTGCTTTCCATTGCGATACCGGGTTTGCTATGCCATGTATTCGGCGTTTCCCAGGCAGGACTGGTGCTTCCCAACGTTCTGCTGAAAGCCGTTATCTTTTCGGTAGGCACGTATCTGACCAATGCATTGCTGAGCATGACGCTCTTTTGTCTGATGGGTATGGCTTCCGCGTCCGATGCCTTCCACCAGGTGGTGGGCTTGATGCCCAATGTGCTGGCCGCCATGCCCATTGGCCTGGTGATTGCGCTGATCTATAACATGAACCATGGCGTATGGCTGGTGCTCCTGATGCTTTTGCCCCTGTTGCTGGCACGCTATGCCTGGAAATTGTACCTGGATGCTCAAAAGCAGCAAATGCTGCTGATTGATGCCATCGTCTCCGCCATGGAAGCAAAGGACAAGTACACCGAAGGTCACTCACGCCGGGTACATGACTACGCCATGCAAATCGGTCAGGCCATGGGAATGCCTCGCAAAACACTGGAGATTCTGGGAACAGGCGCGCTGCTCCACGACGTGGGCAAAATCGGCATTGATGACAGTATTTTGCGCAAGCCCGACCGCTTGACGGACGAGGAATGGCAAATCATGCGCAGCCATCCGGACATCGGGGTACGCATCGTATCGGGGTTGGGATTTAGCCCGGAAGTATTGGAGATTATTCACAACCATCATCAGCGATATGACGGCAGTGGTTATCCCCCCAGAGCCGCCGGCCAAACCCCCAGCATGCTCACCATGATCATGTGTGTGGCCGATGCCTACGACGCAATGACCAGCGACCGCGCCTACCGCAAGCATTTCTCGCAGGAGAAGGCCATTGCCATTTTGCGGGAAGGGGCCGGGACGCAGTTCCATCCGGATGTGGTGAACGCCTTTATTCAAGTGTTGGAGAAGAAAGAGCCATGCTATTGATCTGGGTTCTGGCCGCAGCGGTGCTTACGGGCTACCTGCGGGGCGGGCGGCTGAAACATTATGTGCAGGAGCCGTTGGGCTGGTTGGCCTGTCCCATTGTTGCTTTTGCGCTGGAAGCGCTTATCCCGCTCTGGCAGCGTCTTTCCCTTCCGGAAACGGTATGGCTTGGTTGCATGGTGCTGGCACAGTATGCGCTCCTGCTGCTGTTCTGCTTCCGCAACCGGTCCCGGGGGATTAGCATGTTGCTCATTGGTCTGGCTTCCCTGAGCAACCTGGCTGCCATGTGCTGCAATGGTTTTCGTATGCCGGTTTCCTCCGCCGTGTATGATTATCCCGTGTTTGCTTCCTTCGTAGCCCGTGTCAGCGCAGGCGAGTTACCTGAATATGTGATTGTAAATCACACAGCCCCCCTGTGGTTTCTGGGGGATGTGATTCCTGTCCCTTACGTGTTGCCGGGTATGGCCAGCGTAGGGGATGTGCTTCTAGGCGTGGGGATTTTTCTGTTGATGCAGCAGCTTATGGGGCTTGGGAAAGGCAAAAGTTCCGTGTCCACGCCCACTCCTGTGAAAAAATAGTTCTTCATCCAATACAAAAGCGCCAGAGGAAAGCTGCTTTTCCCCTGGCGCTTCCGCGTGTCACAAAAGTGGTTTTCACCACTTTTGTGAGGAAGCAAATTCGGCCAACCAGAGGTCGTCCGAATTTGTAAGGAATTGATTTTGCAAGCAAAATCAACAACCCGC
>USCR01000140.1 GCA_900553295.1 uncultured Eubacteriales bacterium
AATTCCACGATGGATGAGCTGCGGGCCCTGAGCCTGGGAGGGGATGACTATATCACCAAGCCGTACAATATCCCCATTCTGCTGGCCCGGGTCAAAGCGGTGCTGCGGCGTGGAGGTGGACCGGCGGAACCGGATGTGGTGGAAGCCGGTGGCCTGCGGCTGTCCCTCACCAGAGGGACGGTATCCGCAGATGGGAGGACGGCAGAGCTTAGCCGCAATGAGCTGAGAATTCTGGCCCATTTGATGACCCACGCCGGAGAGATTGTCTCCCGGGCTGATCTGATTGAGGCTCTGTGGGACAGTCAGATCTATATTGATGACAATACCCTCAGCGTCAATGTCACCCGTCTGCGGGGCAAGCTGGAGGCACTGGGTGTGCCAGGAATGATCCGAACCCGCCGGGGCATGGGGTATCAATATGACGGTGCTTGAATTTCTCTCTGACCGGCTGGGGCGTCTGGTGCTGTGGGGGAGCTGCACGGTGCTGGCAGCAGGGATTCTGCTGGCCACAGGGACTTCCCCAGGGGTTCTTATCCTGCTGCTGGCGGCTTTGTTTCTGGTCTTTTTGGCGGCCCAGGCCCAGGCCTTTCGGCGGATGCGCCGGACCATAGAGACCTGGGAAAGGCTGCTGGAGGGATTGGACCAGAAATATCTCTTCCCAGAGTGTGCCCCCAAGCCCCAACGGCTCTATGAGCGCAAGTTGCTGGACATAACCCGCCGGTCTGGCCAGGCGATGATCGGCGCAGTCTCAGAGGCCCAGGCGGCTCAGCGGGACTATCGGGAATACGTGGAACGCTGGGTCCATGAGATCAAAACCCCCATCACCGCTGCCCGCCTGATGGCCCGGCGGAGCGGGGCAGACACCCGGCGAAAGCTGGAGGCGGAACTGGACCAGATCGGAGCCCATGTGGAACGGGCGCTCTTTTACGCCCGGGCGGAGAATCCGGAGAAGGACGTTCTCATTCACCCGGCCAGTCTGTCGGACCTGGTGAACCAGGCGGTGCAGGCGCATCGGGCTTTGCTCCTGCAAAACGGGGTGAGCGTGGAGCTCTGTGACCTGGACTTTGTGGTTTATACCGACAGGAAATGGGTGTGTTTCCTGCTGGGGCAGCTGCTGCAGAACGCAGCCCGATACCGGAGGGCACGCCCTGTGATTATCTTGTCCGCCCGAAGACAGGAGAAACGGGTGGAACTGACCGTGTCGGACAACGGGATGGGCATTCCGGCCCATGAGCTGCCCCGGGTTTTTGACCGGGGATTTACCGGCAGCAATGGCCGCTTGCGGGGCGGTTCCACGGGGATGGGGCTGTATCTGGCCAAGAAATTGGCGGATGCCTTGGAGATTTCCCTGGCGATTCGGTCGGAGGAGGGGGTGGGCACCCAGGTGCTGCTCACCTTTCCCGCCCAGGAAAAGCTTACAAAACTGTAAGATAAGATGGGGAAACCGCGATACCACCGGCGCCGCATTTGCTGTATGCTGGGGCTATCAGCAAAGGAGGCGGGTATCATGCTGCAAGTACAGAACATTGAGAAATACTATGGCAGCCAGAACCAAGTGACAAAGGCCCTGGACCGGGTGAGCTTTACCGTGGAGGATGGGGCGTTCATCGCCATTATGGGGGCCTCGGGCAGCGGAAAGACCACGCTGCTCAACTGCATCTCCACCATTGACACCATCAGCGCCGGGGACATCCTGCTGGATGGACAGAGCATTGCCCAGCTCTCCCCCCGTCAGCTGGCCCAGTTTCGCCGGGAACGGCTGGGGTTTGTCTTTCAGGATTGCAACCTTTTGGACACCCTGACCCTGGAGGAGAACATCGGCCTGGCCCTCAGCCTGAACCATGCCGATCCCCACTCCGTCCAGCAGAGGGTTCGGGCCATCGCGGAGGAGCTGGAGATTGGGGAGATTCTGGATAAGTTTCCCTATCAGGTCTCTGGGGGGCAAAAGCAGCGGGCGGCCATCGCCCGGGCGCTGATTACCTCTCCCCGGCTGATCCTGGCCGACGAGCCCACCGGCGCCCTGGATTCCCACGCCACGGACAGCCTGCTGCGCCTCTTCGGCACCATCAACGCCGGAGGCCAGACCCTGCTCATGGTCACCCACAGCGTCAAGGCGGCCAGCCACGCGGGGCGTGTGCTGTTCCTGCGGGACGGGGAGGTATACCATCAGCTGTACCGGGGCGAAATGAGCTTTGAACAAATGTTCGCCAAGGTCTCCGATACCCTGACCATGCTGACCACAGGCGGTGAGCGCCATGCGTAAGCTCGCCTTTTACGCCCGCCTGGCCATGCAGAACCTGTTTAAGAACCGCCTGTTCTACGGCCCCAACCTGCTGGCCTGCACCCTGTGCGCGGCGCTGTTCTACATCTTCCGCTTCCTTGCTTACAGCGACATGGTGCCCCAGATGCGCGGCGCGTACTACGTCAGCTTCATGCTGGAGCTGGGCACCATCGTATTGGCCGTGGTGATGATGAGCATACTGATCTACGCCAACGGCTTTATCATGAAGCGCCGGCAGAAGGAACTGGGGCTGTACAACATCCTGGGCATGGAAAAGCGCCAGGTGGCCCATGTGCTGATCCTGGAATCCATGTTCCTGGGCCTGGGCAGCCTGGTGCTGGGCCTGGGCACGGGGGTGCTGTTTTCCAAGCTGGCGCTCATGGGCCTTTTGCGGCTGCTGAAGTTTGAGATCCCCCTGGGGTTTGAGGTCAGCGTCCTGGGCATGGTGGAAACGGCGCTGGTCATGGGCGGGGTGTTCCTGCTGCTGATTTTGCGCAACCTGTGGATACTGCACCTGTCCCGGCCCGTGGACCTGCTGCGCAGCGGCAACGTGGGTGAGGCGGAGCCCCACAGCCGCCGCTTCATGGCGGCAATGGGGGTGCTTTTCCTGGGCGCGGGATATACCATTGCCGTGACCATTCGCAATCCCCTGGGGGCGTTCCTGCTGTTCTTCGTGGCGGTGCTGCTGGTCATTGTGGGCAACTACTGCCTGTTCACCGCCACCTCCGTGGTCATCCTGAAGGCGCTGAGGAAGAACAAGGCCTTTTACTACAAGCCCCGGCACTTCACCGCGGTTTCCGGCATGCTCTACCGCATGAAGCAGAACGCCAAGGGCATGCACAACATCTGCATCCTGGCCACCATGCTGTTGGTGACCATCTCCACCACCGTGTGCATGTACGCCGGCTCCGAGGAATCCCTGCGCCGCATGTACCCGGACGAAATCGCCCTCAGCGGGCACCTGGACACCGCGGAGGAGGCCCTCACCGGGGACTTTGACGCCCTGGAAGCGGCCTACCGCCGGGCGGTGGAGCAGGCGGGCCTGTCCGCGGATACCCTCACCGGCCGGCTCCAGCTGAGCTTTGCCGCCGGGCGCAAGGGGGACAGCTTTTCCCTGTATGTGGAAAATGACCTGGGCATGTCCGTGTACAGCTTGGATTTCATGGTTCTGGAGGATTACAACCGCCTCACGGGCCGCAGCGCCACCCTGGCCCCCGATGAGGTGCTCTGCTACAACCCCGGGGGCGTTGACCTGGGGGATACCCTTCGCATTGCCGGGGAAAGCTGGCGCGTGAAGGAAACCTTGACGGATTACCCCGTGCACGGGGCCAGCTTTGCCGCCACGGCGGGGGGCAGCGGACAGCTCTTCTTCGTCCTGGCGGACCGGGAAGCCCTGGCGGCCGTGGATACCCTGCAACGGAGCGCCTATGGCGACACCGCCAGCAACATTGACTACGAGGTTACCCTGAACGCCGGCGCCGGGCAGGCGGAAATCAGGGCTTGCCTGGACGCCCTGCGCCAGGTTTGGAATGAGCACTTCCCCGCCCACGGCTGCCGCACCTCCTGCCGGGCGGAGGCGGCGGACGATTACTACGGCATGAATGGTTCCTTCCTGTTCCTGGGCATCTTCCTGGGGTTGGCCTTCCTCATCGCCACGGTGCTGATGATCTACTACAAGCAGATCTCCGAGGGCTACGAGGACCGGCAGCGCTTTGTGATCCTGCAAAAGGTGGGCATGAGCCGCCGGGAGGTGCGCGCCACCATCCGCACCCAGGTGCTTATGGTGTTCTTTGTGCCCCTGCTCATGGCCGCGGTGCACATGTCCTTCGCCTTCCCCATGATTTCCCGGCTGCTGAGCCTGTTCAGCCTGAACAATGTTGCGCTGTTCCTGCTCTGCTCCCTGATTACCTTCCTGGTGTTCGCCCTGGTGTATGTGGCCGTGTACCTGGTCACCGCCCGGAAGTATTACCAGATTGTCCGCCTGTAAAGGAGGTTGTCCGTCCATGAAAAAAGCCCTGGCCCTGTGCCTGCTGCTGCTGAGCCTGCCCCTGGCGGCGGGATGCTCCCTGCAAGGCATCGCCGACGCCTACGGCTTTGCCCTGGATCCCCTCAGCGCCATGGGCCTGGAGGTGACCCAGCAGGTGCTGGGCACCCGGGAGCAGGGCGCGGACGGCATCACCGGCAGCTATCAGGCGGAATACACGGACTTCCGCGGCAAGGAGGTGATCTTCGGCAACGCGTCCCTGGGGGACAAGGCGGGGCGGAAGATCACCATCCGCTGCCAGATGGAAATTGCGCAGGGCGAGGCCCGGCTGATGATGAAGTCCGGCACGGAGCCCGCCCGGGTGCTCTGCCAAAGCAGCAGCCTGTACCGGGAGACCATCTCCCTGCCGGACGCGGCCAACTACATCTGGGTGGAGGGCGACGGCTGGACCGGCTCCATCGACCTGGACGTCACCTGAAGCTCCCGGGCGATGAGCTCGGCATTGTCCCGCAAACGCCGGTTTTCCGGCTCCAGGGCGCTGGCCTGCTTGGCGTAGGTCAGCGCCTCTTCTTTGCGTCCGGTGTAATACAGCCCCAGGGAGCGCAGGTCCGCGGGCTGGCTGCCCCAGGCGCTGCCCTCGGTGATATAGGTCCGGGGCCGCTCGGTGATGGCCAGGGCGCGCCCGGCGCAGTAGGCCGTGCCCTCCATGTCCTTTTTCTGGTAGAGCAGGGCCGCCAGCTCCACCCAGGGCTCCCGCAGGTAGGGGGCCTCCCCCGCCGCCCGCCACAGCCAGCTCTCCGCCTCCCCCTCCTGGCCCATGGCCTGGCAGCACCGGGCCAGGAAGCGCATGGAGGCGCAGCGCTCGTCCCGCCAGGTGGCCCGGGGCAGGGACAGGTGCCGCTTCAGGGTGGCGATGGCCTTTTCCCACTGGCCCCGGAACATGTATTCCCGGCCCAGATAATGCATGTTGCGGTCGTCCTCCGGGTCCTCCTGCACGGACAATTCCAGCAGCGGCAGGTATTGCGCCCGGGACTTGCTTTCGTCCGCGTGGTGGTCCAGCTGCATCCCCTGCACGGTGACCACGTGCTCCACCAGGCCTGGGTCCGGGGTGAGCACCTCATGCACGGGATGGGTCCAGCGGTAGCCGTGGCGGGCGTGCACCTTGCTGTACCAAAAGACATGGCCTTCCCGGCCGTCGGGGAGGAAATTCCACGTATAGCGGTAGGTGGCCCGGGTGGTGCCCGGCACCCAAGCGGCCTCCAGCAGCGCCCGCCAGCCCGGATGCAGCACCTCGTCCAGGTCCGTGCATACGCAGATATCCGCATCCTCCGGCACCAGGTCCAGGGAGCGGTTTCGCGCCGTGTCAAAGCGCCAGGGGTCGAAGCGCTCCACCGTCACCCGCGCCCCCGCCGCCCGCAGGCGCTCCACTGTATCGTCCGTGGAGCCGGTGTCCAGGACCACCACCGCGTCCGCCTCCCCCATGGACGCCATCCAACGCTCCACAAATTGGCTTTCGTTTTTGCAAATGGCATAGACGCAGACCTTCATGGCGCACCTTCCTTATCAGCTTGCTTTTTTTGAAAAAGGAGGCGGGGACGCATGCCCCGCCTCCCGTGCCAGGGAACCGTTATTGCAGGATGCCCGCGGCTTGCAGGCTGGAAATCAGCGCGTTGAGCTGGGTGACCACGTCCTGCTCGGAGGAAGCGGGGCTCACCGCGGCGGCGGCCGTGAATCCTGCGCCGGAAGGTCCGGTGGGCCCGGTAGGCCCGGTGGCGCCCGTTTCGCCGGTGGGTCCGGTAGCGCCCGTGCCCTCAGGTCCGGTGGGACCCGTGGCACCGGCGGGACCTGTCGCCCCCGTGGCGCCAGCCGCGCCGGCAGGGCCCGTGGGGCCCA
>USCR01000141.1 GCA_900553295.1 uncultured Eubacteriales bacterium
GCTACCGAAGCGCCTGCCACTGAGGCTCCCGCTACGGAAGCGCCCGCCACTGAGGCTCCCGCTACGGAAACGCCTGCCACCGAGGAGCCCGCTACGGAAGCGCCCGCCACTGAGGCTCCCGCTACGGAAGCGCCTGCCACCGAGGAGCCCGAGGCTACCGAGGAGCCCATCCTTGATGAAGTCGACGCGCCCATGCTCCTGTTGCCCGAAATGCTTGGCTCCATTCCCGGCAGCGTGGACCTGACGCCCAACGGCAGCGCTGTAAACTTCTCCATTCCTGCTTATTCCACGGGTGTTTACCTGAGCGTGCGGATCACCAGCGCCGGGTACCTGAACCTGTTCGTGCGGGATCTGGCCTCCACCGGCAAGGTGGCCATGCAGGTGATGTCCGCCGGCGGACAGACCCTGCTGACCCAGACGGTGAACGGCGCCAGCTGCGCCAACTGGTATGACGGCAGCGCCAGCGGCACGGAATACACTGTGTACGTGTACAAGACCCAGGCGAATGACTATAACGCCTATTCCCTGACGGCCAGCGCTTCCTTCTCCTCCGCTGGGGCAACCTTCACCGGTGCCAACAGCTTCTCCACCGCCTATACCGTAACCCCCAACGCCACCGGCAAGGTGAAGGGCGTTATGACCCTGACCGACCGGGTGGACTACCTGAAGGTGGTTCTCTCCGCGCCCAGCTACCTGTCCTTTGACCTGTCCTCCGAGATCAGCGCCCTGAACGTGGAGCTGCGCACGGAGACCGGCAGCCTGCTGAGCACCTCCATTTCCGGCGGCTCCCTGGGCGGGCCTGTCTCCAGGACCGTGGGCGAGTGGCTGGAAGCCGGCACCTATTACCTGGTGCTCTCCAGCAGCGCCACCGGCACCTACACCGTGCTGGCCAACAGCAGCGCCGCCGGCAACAACGAGGTGGAGCCCAACAACAGCTTCAGCACCGCCGGTGGCAACAAGCTCACCGCGGACAAGTCCGTCACCGGCCTGATCTCCGCCACGGACTCGGTGGACTACTACTACATTCACCTTGATACCCGCTCCGTGCTGTCCTTCAGCGTGCGCGCGTGGATGGACAGCCTGCAGGTGGAGCTGGTGGACAGCAACAACCGCGTGTACGGCAGCGCCACTGCCTCCGGCACCGGCGGCAACAGCCTCAGCCCCCACACCCATGCCTTTACCACCTCTCTGCTGGAGGCTGGGGACTACTACCTGCGCATCCGCAAGGCGTCCAACACGGGCCTGTACGCGGCCAGCTTCTCCACCACGCTGTACAGCGCCAGCCTGACCGCCGACAAGACCACCGCCTACGTGGGCGATACCATCAAGTATACGCTGACCACCTACGGCGGCACCGTGCTGCAGACCGTGTACCGCGTCTTTGACATCAACAACAAGCAGGTGGGCAAGGACAGCGTGGGCCTGAGCAAGACCTTCACCTTTACGCCCACCGCCGCCGGCTCCTACTACGTGCAGGCGTTGGCCTATGACGGTAGGGACTGGGTTTCCATCAACTCCAACTGGATCAATGTGGAGCAGGTCTCCGCGCTGGTGGTAAACTCCCTGAACGCCACGCTGAAGGGACGCACCATCACCTTTGTACCCGCCTTCACCGGCGGCCAGCGGCCCATCCGCTCCGTGACCTACGAAATCTATGACATCTCCGGCAAGCTGATTACCACCTACAACGCCGGCACCACCACCACCGGTTATTCCTACACCCCCACCAAGGGCGGCACCTATACCTCCCGCGTGGTGATGTACGACGGTGTTACCTGGGCCGAGGCGTACAGCATCTGGGTGGTTGTGCCCGACACTTCCCCCCTGCGCATTGACTCCGTAACCATGACGGCGGGCGCGGGCACCCTGACCGCCACCGCGGCCACCGCGGGCGGCAACAACAAGATCGTTTCCTCCCAGTTTGAACTGTACAACATCAATGGCGTGCTCCTGGACCGCTGGTATGACACCACCGGCTCCCACACCTTCCAGGTGGCCGGCGGCGGCACCTACACCGTCCGCGTCATCCTCTTTGACGGCACCACCTGGGTGGATGCCTATGGCGCCTGGACCACCGTGGCCCAGACCAAGCTGAGCGTGAGCAACGTGACCGCCACCGCCAAGGGCGGCGTGATCACCGTGAACGCGCAGATCTCCAGCAGCAACACCGTCTCCGACACCGTGCTCACCGTGTACGACAGCAACTGGAGCATCGTTCATACCGAGGCTGTGCTGTACAAGAAGACCAGCTTCACCTACGTGCCCAAGACCTCCGGCACCTACTACTTCTGCGTATCCGCCGCCGCTGCGGGCAACTGGCAGAACGGCTGGAGCGCCGGTGTGAACGTGAACGTGGACCAGAAGCTCACCGTGACCACCGCCAACATCAAGCAGCAGATGAACGGCCTGTACGTCTCTTCCACCGTGGCCAACGCCGCCGGGAACGTGACCTACACCTATCAGCTGTATGACATCAACGGCAAGCTGCTCTCCACCACCAGCAGCAAGAACGGTTCCATCGTTCTGCTGATGTCCAAGAGCGGCACCTACGCGGTGAACGTGATTGCCTACGACGGCGTGACCTGGGCCAGCAAGTACACCACCTGGCTGGTGTACAGCACCGGCGATGTGCTGACGGTGAAGTCCGTTTCCTCTTCCCTGTCCAGCGCCAAGGTGAATCAGCCCATCAACTTCACTACCTACACCACCGGCGGAAGCACCCTGACCTACAGCAAGTACACCGTGTATGACATCAACGGCAAGGCGGTTGCTTCCTCCACCGACGGCATTATCTCCAACACCTTCAGCTATACGCCCACCGCCACCGGCATCTATGCCGTGGAGGTAGTGCTCTGGGATGGCATCACCTGGGCGCGGGCATACTCCGAGTGGATTCCCGTTCTGGCGAACTGATCCGGAGCTGGCGAACCTTTCGTCACTGAAATTTTGCCGGTTTGGGGTGCGGGAAGCATCCCAGCGCCCCAAACCGGCAATCATATCCTGTGAAGGGCCGGTGGAACTCTGTCCCGCCGGCTCTTGTGTATGATGCGCCCGCACCAGCAGCCGTCCATGCCCCGGCGCCCGTGCGGGCACGTCGGGCTCAGGCAGCGCCATTTTTCCGCGCGTCCGTACCCCCCTCTCCCATGATGTTCAGTGAGGTAAATCAACCGTGAATACGACCACCCTACAAATGCAAACCGTACTTTTTCACAACGACGTTTCCCACCTGATGCGCTCCCTGGAGTACCTGGCCAACGCCCTGGAGGTTGCCCGGCGGCAGGGCTGGGACATTGCGCTGCGCGTGGTGTATGGGGACGCCTCCAGCCAGCCGCTGTTTACCCCGGAACAAGTCGCCGCAACGCAGGAGAAGTACCGGGACGCCTTCACCTTCACCTACGAGTTTTTCCATGAAAACACCGGCACCGCCAAGGGCCATAACCGCATGGCCGCCATGAGCGATACGGAATATATCATGATTATGAATCCCGACATTGTGGTGGGGCCGCGCACCTTGCTGAACCTGCTGGTCCCCTTCCAGGGAGAGCAGGGGAGCAAGGTGGCCATGACCGAGGCACGGCAAACCCCTGTGGAGCATCCCAAGGCCTATGACCCCAAAACCCTGGAAACCGCCTGGGCCAGCACCGCCTGCACCATCATCCGCCGCAAGTGCTTTGACGAGGTGCAGGGCTTTGACGCGGAGACTTTTTTCATGTACTGCGACGACCTGGACTTTTCCTGGCGGCTTCGTCTGAACGGGTACAAGCTGATTTATTGCCCGGACGCGGTGGTCTTTCATGACAAGTCCATCGACCACCACGGCCGGTGGAAAACCACCAAGGCGGAGCGCCGCTTCTCTGCGGAGGCGTCCATCCTGCTGGCGCACAAGTGGTCCAGGCCCCGCCTGCGGGACCAAATCATCCGCAACTACGAGGAAGAGGGCGAGCCCGACGGACTGTTCGCCGTGGAGAGCTATCGCAAGCGTGCCCAGGAGGGACGGCTGCCCAAGCCCATTGATCCCCTGCACCGCATCGCGGACTTCTCCGAGGACGGGTACGGCGCCATGCGCTTTACCCTGTAAGCACGGACATACGCCGGAAACGCGAGGAAAGGTAGAGAAATCATGGAAACTGCTTGCAACTGTGCAACCCAGCCCCTTCTTTATGTGGCGCCCCTGGGCGCGGCCGCCCCGGACCCGACGGGCATTCCCGCCCTGTGCCGGGATGAACGCCAGGCCCAGCAGTGGCGGCAGGCCGGCTGGACGGTGGTAACCCCCGCGGAGATTTCCGCCCACAAGGGCGCGTGCCTGGACGCGGGACAAGCCCTGGCCTTGGAGCAGGATCCCCGGGCGCTGCTGTCCCAGCTGCATGGCCTGTGCCGCAGCGCGGGGCTCAGCCTGCGGGTATGCGTGCCCAATGCCAGCAACGAGACGCTGCTTTTGCACCTGATGAGCGGCGAAGGGGAGGGCGGGGACGCGCCCTTTGCCCAGTGCCCCTCCCGCCGCCTGTTCACCCACGCCACCCTGGAGCGGATGATGGGGGAGGCCGGTTTCACCTGCTGCCAGGCGCAGGACGTCCAGGCGCAGCCCGTTGCGGAGCACAATAGCTTCCTGGCCACCGGCTCCACGCTGTACCGGGGCCTGTCGTACTATCATGGCCTGGTGGACAGCCACAGCCGGGTCCGTCTCCTTTGCCGCACATACCGCGCGGAGGAAGCCGCGGCGCCTTCCACGCCCGCGCCCCAGGGGGATGCGCCCTTCCTGAGCATTGTCATGCGCACGGTGGGCAACCGCGTGGAAGCCATGCGGGAGGCGCTGCTCTGCCTGGCCGCCCAGGACGACGATTCCTTTGAGCTGCTGGTCATGGTGCACAATCCCAAGCCCGGCCGCCTGGAGGCCGTGCAGGCGCTGATTGAGGAATTCCCCGCCTCCCTGCGGGAGAAAATCAGCGTGCACACCGTGCGGGGCGGCAACCGCTCCACGCCGCTGAACGCGGGCTTTGCCGCCGCCCGGGGCGAGTACATCGTGGCCCTGGACGACGACGACCTGGTCTTTGCCAACTGGGTGCAGGTGTTCCACCAGGCCGCTGCCGAGACACCCGGCGCCGTGCTGCACAGCTATTCCGTGGCGCAGACCTGGTCCCAGCTGGAGCGCAAGGACCGCACCCTCCTGGCCGCCACCAGCAACTTCAACAGCATTTTTGCCCACGACTTCAACTGGGCCAGCCAGTTCCAGGTGAACCGCTGCCCGCTGATGACCAATGCCTTCCCCCGGGACGCCTTCCAGCGCTTCCCCTTCCGCTTTGACGAAAAGCTCAACACCGTGGAGGACTGGGACTACCTGATGCATGTGGCCTCCCTGGTGGGCATCACCAGCCTGGACAGCGTCACCGCCATTTACCGCCTGTGGAGCAACGCGGAAAACTCCTCCTCCCTGCACACCGAGGAGGAATGGGCGGACAACCTGCACTATGTGCAAAAGAAGCTCCGCCAGGTGCCTGTGCTGCTGCCCCCGGGCGCGCTGATCCCGGATACCGACCCCACCGACGAGCAGAAGGCGGATATCGAACTCTTCGGCATGAAAAACGGCCAGTATTCCACCGCCCTGAAGCGCAACCCTGACCAGGTGGAGCTGAAGAACAACAAGTGGTACCTGAGCTTTACCAAGCTCTCCTCCCTGCACCTGCGGGGACAGGTGCGCCTGGACCCCAGCAACACCGGCCATTACCGGCTGCGGCAGCTGCACATCACCGCCAAGATGAACAACGGCAACCAGCAGGAGTACACCCTGCGGAATGTGGGCAGCAACGGCCTGCGGGGCAAGGAGCATCTGCTCTTCCTCTGCGACGACCCGCAGCTGTACATCCGCCTGCCCGAGGGTGAGCTGGCGGAGCTGCACGTGGTGTATCAGCTGGCGTGGGGCGTTTCGGTAAAGGATGTGGCCAAGCACTTCCTGCCCCTGACCGGGCTGGTGGCGGTTTCCGCCGTGCGCGGCCTGGCCCATGCGCTGCTGCGCAAGCTGCGGCCCCAGGAAAGCGAAGAACAGTAACCCATAAAAAAACAAGAACCGTCCGCCTCAGGCCATCCACGTGCCTGGGCGGGCGGTTCTTTGCATGTGTAGAAACATTAC
>USCR01000142.1 GCA_900553295.1 uncultured Eubacteriales bacterium
CAGCCGCACCTGGTGGGAAAACGCCGGGTCATAGGCCCCGATGCTGGCCGTCACGGTTCCGCCCGCGTCCACGCTGGCGGTCGAGAGCGTCAGCCGGGACGTATTAGGCGTATAGTTTACCACCAGTTGCGCATGATCCTGTCGGGTCTTGAAAAACTTGTCCTGGTTGTTGTTATGCGCAAAGATTTGAATCGCCACCTCTCCCGTGGCCTGAGCAAACGCAGCCAGATTTGCGCCGGACAGGGACGCGCTCAGGCTGGTATCCTCCCGCCCCGGAAGTTCCCCGGTGGTCATCAGTACGCCTCCCCGGGTTATCCGCAGTATAATCCCCTCATGATTGGAGCAATACGGGAACACCACGGATGCCCCATGGATGGTACAGTCCTTGAGCGCGGGGCCGCTGGAGTCCGCGTACATGGTAGCGTTCAGCCCATACCAGCTATCCACGGAGCTGCTACCGCTGGAGGAGTGAAAGCCGCTTAGCTCATAGATTGCCTGCATGCCGTTTTCTCATCCTTTCCGGTGATGTTTTTCATTCAGAGCATACGCCCGGAAAGCCTTTGTTTTCTCCCTGAAAATGAAAATATCATTCCCCGGAAAAAAGACGTAAAAAAGTTGAAAATCCCCCTTCCAAAACCGTGCAGGAAGGATTACAATACCCACGATGCGACTCTTCATTACAACCAGAGCAGGAGGCAACCATGCAACCAATCCGATGGCTATGGGGCTGCGCAGACCACAAATCCCATGTCCGCATCATCACGGCAATGGTGATCTCGGCGGTCACCAGTTTGATGCTGCTCGTCAACCCTTCCCTGACCGCAACGTTAGTGGATGAAGTCATCATTGCGGAAAATCCCGAACCGCTGTTGGGCATTCTGGCAATCATGCTGATTGTAAAGCTGGCTCGGGAAGGTGCGCGTTACCTGATGATCGTATTGCTGGAAACGGCTTCCCAGAATACGGTCTACTCCCTGCGGCGGACGTTGTTCGCAAAGCTGCAGTTCCAGGACACCCGTTTCTTTGACCGGAACCGTACGGGCGATCTCATGACCCGTATGTCCGCCGACCTGGACTGGTGCCGGCACTTCATTTCCTACATGGATTACGCCGTGGTGGATTGCGTGTTCATGTTCCTGGGCACGCTGATCCTCTTCTTCTGCGTCAGCTGGAAGCTCACCCTGTGCCTGGCAGTGGTGACGCCCATCCTCATGTTGATTACCAAGGTGTATTCCGGCAAGGTACGCCCGCTGTTCGTCGCCATGCGCGAGCGGCTGAGCGAAATGAACACCGCCGCGCAGGAAAATATTGCCGGTAATCGCGTCGTACGCGCCTTTGCCCGGGAAAAGTTCGAGGAAGAAGCCTTTGAGCAGCGCAACGCCGCCTTCCGGGACAGCCAGCTGGCCATCAACAAAATGTGGCTGAGCTTCTACCCCTTTATTGAGCTGCTGGCCAACTCTATGACGATCATCACCGTATTTTTGGGTGGTTTCTTCATCATTCTGGGTGAAATCACCCCCGGTGAACTGACCATCTTTACCCAGCTGAGCTGGGCGCTTTCCAATCCCATGCGCCAGCTGGGCAACCTGATCAACGATACCCAGCGCTTCGCCACCAGCGCCACCAAGGTCATGGAGCTGTACTACGGCCGTCCCCATATTGCCGATCGGTCCGATGCGGTGGATCATGCGGATATGGAGGGCGCCATTGCCTTCAAAAACGTCACCTTCCATTTCGACCGTCAGGAAGTGCTTCACGACATTTCCTTTGATGTAAAGCCCGGGCAAACCCTGGCCATCATGGGGCCCACGGGTTCAGGCAAGACCACCATCATCAATCTTCTTGCCCGCTGCTATGACGTTAGCTCCGGCAGCGTGGAAGTGGACGGTTGCGACATAAAAAATTGGAAGCTCCAGCAGCTGCGCCGTCATCTTGGCGTCGCTACGCAGGATGTATTTCTCTTTTCGGATACCGTGGATGGCAACATTGCCTTTGGCAACCAGGCATTGACCGAAGCCCAGGTGCACGAATATGCCCGCATTGCCGACGCAGACGAATTCATCTCCAAGCTCTCCGAGGGGTATGACACGCTGATCGGCGAGCGCGGCGTGGGCCTGTCCGGTGGGCAGAAGCAGCGTATCGCCCTTGCACGGGCACTGGCCATGGAGCCCCGCATCCTGATTATGGATGACACCACTTCCGCCCTGGACAGCGAGACGGAGCGTTATATCCAGGAGCAGCTGCGGCACTTGCCCTTCCCTTGCACCAAGATCATCATCGGCCAGCGCATCAGCGCGGTCAAGGATGCGGATCAGATTCTGATTCTCCAGGAGGGGAAAATCACCGAGCGGGGCACCCATGAGGAGCTGCTCAAGAACCACGGCTATTATTGGGAAACCTACGCCCTGCAAAACGACCTGCCCGTGGAAGGAGGCGCAGCCTGATGGCCCGCAACAAGTTTGACCAGGACGAGGTACTGGAGTCCCCGTTTCAATGGAAACATCTCAAGCGCGCATTTCAGTATATCCGCCGCCACCGCACCCAGATGCTGCTGGCCCTGTGGCTGAGCATCCTTGCTTCCATTGCCAGCCTGTACACCCCCAAAATCATGGAGTGGGTATTGGATGTGGCCGTCCCCAATAAGGACGTGAAAGCCCTGCTGCACTGGGCGGTCATCTTTACCGTTCTCATCGCCATCAGCATTGTGTTCACCCTGATTCGTTCCCGGATCATGGCCTATGTGAGCCAGGAAATTATCTACGACATCCGCAAGGACCTGTTCCATCACCTGCAAAAGCTGCCCTTCAGCTACTATGACAGCCGGCCGGCCGGCAAGATCCTGGTGCGGGTAATCAACTATGTGAACTCCGTGTCGGACATTCTCTCCAACGGTATTATCAACAGCATTCTGGAAATCATCAACATCGCGGTCATCGTGGTGTTCATGTTCAGCCTGGATGTGACGCTGGCCACGGTTATCATTGCGGGATTGCCCATTTTCATTGCCATCGTGTGGATTCTCAAGCCCCGGCAGCGCAAGGCCTGGCAGATGCAAAGCAACAAAAACTCCAACTACAACGCCTACCTGGCCGAGAGTATCGACGGTGTACGCCTGAGCCAGATCTTTGCCCGGCAGGAGGAAAACTGCTCCATCATGAAGCGCCTGGCCGAGGCTTGCCGCGTGGCCTGGATGCGCGCCATCTATGTGTCCAACGCTGTATGGCTCTCCTCTGAGACCCTCACGCAGATTGTTTTCACCTTCCTGTATATTGCGGGTGTCTACTGGATGGGCGGCAAAATCGTCTCCTTTGGCGTCATCCTGGCCATGGGCTCCTACGTCAGCCGCTTCTGGCAGCCCATTACCAACCTGGCGAATATCTACAACTCGTTTGTGAATAACATTGCCTACCTGGAGCGCATTTTCGAAACCATGGATGAACCGGTGGAGGTGGCCGACGCCCCCAATGCCACGCAGCTCCCTCCCCTCACCGGCGAAGTGCATTTCGACCATGTGAATTTCGGCTATGAGGAAGGGCAAACCGTGCTCAAGGACCTGAACCTGCACGTCCGCCCCGGCGAGCGCATCGCCCTGGTGGGACCCACGGGCGCGGGGAAATCCACGGTGGTGAATCTGCTCTGCCGCTTCTATAACCTGCGTGGCGGCAAAATTACCCTGAAATGCGCCGACGGCACCGAGCAGGACATTTCCCAGGTAACGCTGGAATCCCTGCGCAGCCAGCTGGGTATCATGCTCCAGGACAGCTTCATCTTCAGCGGCGATATTCTCAGCAACATCCGTTATGGGCGGCTGGACGCCACTGAGGAAGAGATCATTGCCGCCTCCAAGGCTGTGTGTGCCCATGAGTTCATCGATCAGATGCCCATGCGCTATCATACGCCGGTAAATGAGCGGGGCAGCGGCTTAAGCCAGGGACAAAAGCAGCTCATTGCCTTTGCCCGTACCCTGCTTTCCGATCCCAAAATCCTCATCCTGGACGAGGCCACTTCCTCCATCGATACCAAGACCGAGCGTCTCCTCCAGCAGGGCATCGAAGCCTTGCTCAAGGGGCGCACCAGCTTCATCATTGCCCACCGTCTTTCCACCATCAAGAGCTGCGACCGCATCCTCTTTATTGGTGAGGGCGGCATCCTGGAAGCCGGCAATCACGAGGAGCTCATGGCCAAAAAGGGCCGCTACTACGATCTGTATACCGCCCAGATGCAGGCGGCATAAAAATAGCAAGGGGCGCTTTCCCTACGGGGGAAGCGCCCTACAACATGTCAAGATTCTAAAGCGCCGTTGCAGGGAGCCATCCTCGCAACGGCGCTTCTATGCATGCAGCCAGCGCGGCAGCGTTATCCGTCAATCAATCTCCACCACGCCGGGATACTGGGCCATCACCTCCTGCGCATCGTTCAGGAAGGTTTCGGTGGTTTCTTCTGGGGGCTGGAAATCCTGCCCTTCCACGGTAAAGTGGACCTTTTGCACGCCGGGGAACTGACTGGCGGTGAACAGTACCGCGCGAACCGCCTGCTTGCCCCCGTCGCTGTTATTGGTGATATCCAGGAAGGATTTGGAAAAGTCAATGGTGGCCACGCCATCCTTCACGGTGACCGAACGGATGCCGCAATCCTCCGGCAGCGGGCGTTCCAGGCCGCTATCGCTTCGGGGCCCCTTGGCCAGCTCCAGCAGAGCGGTGGTCAGGTCCGCGGTGGAGAATACCGTCCGGGTCACGGGCACCAGCATGCGCCCCGTCTGGGAGGGGAAGTACAGCTGCACCTGGGAAGCATATTCGCTGCTGCCGGTGGCCATGGTGGTTACCGCCTCCACGTTGACGCATTCCGCGTCAAAGGTGCCGCTCACATCCGCGCCATGGGTCAGCTTGCTGCGCTTCTGCCCGTCAAAGAGGAATTCCACCTCCTGCACGGTGTCAAAGCAGCATAGCGCCGCCGCCGTGCCCTGGACCATCAGCAGTTCGTCCTCCATGCTGGCGCAGTTCAGAGCTTCCTTGCTCATGTCCACCCGGGCCTTGCCGCCGGAAATGTCAATGTCAAAGCTGGTCCCCTCGGGAATGATGGTACGCAGGCCCATGCGGGCAGCGTCCATATCATTCTGGCTGGACTGCACCATCAGGGCCAGGGTGGCCTTGGCAATGCCGTCCTGCTTTTCCACCTGCCGGGTAACAGGCACCAGGTAGCCGTCGCCATCCTGATAGTAGCATACGGTGCTTTGGGTCTCCACCGCGGGGGCGGAGGTCTCCGCCGAGGTCTGGGTCACGGTCAGAGGAGGCTCCTCGTAGAGGGTTTCGGTAACGGTATTGCCGCCGCCCTTCAATGCCAGCGCTACCACCAGCGCCGCCGCGCATACGATCAGGATTCGCTCCATATCCGCCCGCTTCATTTTCCATTTCACCGCCGTCGTCACTCCTTGCCGCTTAGTCAGTTGATCGCTCTTCGCAAGCAATGTATGACTTTGCCCTCCCGGCTATGACGCTTGAAACCGAAGAATATTGCGGGTATAATAAAACGGGTGTCGAAAAAGCGGCGCCCGCTGGAACAACCTATATGCCCGCTGCGGTGTAGGCCGCCGCGTGAGAAAGGAGGCGTTTCCCATGCCCATGGACGGACTTACCCTTGGCTTCGTGGCGCGGGAAATGGAGCCCCTGTTGCTGGGCGGACGGATTGATAAGGTCACCCAGCCGGAAAAGGATACCTTGATTTTATGGATTCGCGCCGGGAGCGAGAACCGCCGGCTGCTCCTGTGCGCCAGCCCGAACAATGCCCGCTGCCACCTGACGGCGCAAAATTTCCCCAATCCCCTGGAACCGCCCATGTTCTGCATGCTCCTGCGCAAACAGCTGCTGGGCGGGCGGGTGCTGTCCCTGAAGCAGATTGGCGGCGACCGCGTGCTGCATCTTGCCGTGGACACCGTCAACGAGCTGGGCGACCATGTGCAGCGGTTGCTGATCCTGGAAGTGATGGGCCGGCACTCCAACCTGATCCTGGTGGATGAGCAGGGGCGCATCATCGACGCGGCGCGCCGGACAAGGCGGTGCGCAATGCGTTTGTCTACCAGATCGACGCGTA
>USCR01000143.1 GCA_900553295.1 uncultured Eubacteriales bacterium
ATATTGTGCAGCGGCGGGTGGATTCCATTGTGGAGCTTTTTTCCGCGCGAAGAAAGCTGGGACGAACGGTCCATCTCCAGCAGAATCGTCTGCTGCACCAGGCTCAGCAGCTGGCGAAAATGAGCTTTGGCATGGTAGAAGCGCTTTCTACCACCATCGAGTTCCGCAGCGATGAATCAGGAGAGCATGTCCGCAGGATTCACCATATTACCGAGTACTTGCTGAAGCACACTGACATGGGAAAAGGACTGTCGCAGGAAGAGATCACTTTGATCGCCATGGCGTCCATCATGCACGACGTTGGCAAAATATCCATTCCCGACGCTATTTTGAATAAACCCGGGCGCTTGACCCCCGAAGAGTATGAAATTATGAAGACGCACACTAACAAAGGGGCAGAGCTGCTATCCAGGATTCCGCAAATGCGCGATAATCCCACCTACCCCTATGCCTATGACATCGCTCTGCATCATCATGAGCGCTGGGATGGCCGTGGTTACCCGGAAGGCCTGGTGGGGGATCAAATCAGCAGCTGGGCGCAAATTGTCTCCCTGGCCGATGTCTATGACGCTCTGGTCAGCAAGCGCTGCTATAAAAACGCCTTAGGCGTTGATGAAGCACTCGCCATGATCCGCGAGGGACAGTGCGGCGCCTTTAATCCCAAACTGTTGGATTGTTTCTTCCGCGTGGAACCGGAAATCCGTCAGCTTTATATTGCGCAAGCTTAACGCTTTGTACCTTGTGTGCAAGGCAAAGAAGGGATGTTGAACATGGACGCAAACGTACGGCAGCACCTGCTTGCAGCAGGTATCAATGTGGATACCGCTCTGGAACGCTTTCTCCGCAACTCGGCATTGATGGAAAAATATCTGCGCCGTTTCCCCGATGATCCCAACTACGCGCTTTTATGCCAAGCCATGGAGCAAGGGGACATGGAAGCCGCTTTCACCGCCGCGCATACCTTGAAGGGCGTGGCCGGCAATCTCTCCCTGGATGCTTTGTTTGCCGCTACCTCCACGGTGGTGGAAAGCCTGCGCCGCAGGGATCTTTCTGCTGCGCGGGAGCAAATGTTACCGCTGCAACATGCCTATGGGCAAGTGCTGGATGCACTGTCGGCGTGGCGGTAAACATGTTTTCCTCCGAGGAAAGGAGCATAGATTTGAAAAAAAGAAATACCGGCGTATCCCTGCATCTCGTTTTGAGCATTACGCTGTTGCTGTTTATCTCGGCTTTAATGGGTTTTACCATTCATCTTGTGCGCATCAAGCTTTTGCAGAATACGCAGCAGCTGGGCATGGCACTGGTAAAAAGCTATGCATTGGAAGAAGAATCGCAGATCAACTCCTTTCGCAGCGCGCTGGAAATGGGCGCGCTCTATGTGGATGTGCTGCAATCCACCAATTCTTCCCCTGAGACAATTCAAGAGTGGCTGATAAAATACTTTGATAAGGTTACCGATACCTTTGGCCCCGGTAGCGTAGATTCCTACGCTGTGATTGACGGAAAGATTATCGCGGCCAATCCCTGGGAAGGGGGTGGCAGTTTCAATTTCTCCCAGCGTGCCTGGTACACGGACGCACTGGCTTCTGCCGGGGAGGTCGTTTTCTCCGACGTATATACCGACAGTATCACCGGCGAGCCGGTCATCACCGTTTCCAAGGCGCTTCAAAAGGACGGCGACGTGTTTGCCATGGATGTTTACCTGGACAACCCGGCACTGCACATCAGCGCCAGTTCTTTGCCTGAATCCTACTCGTGTTATCTGTTTGACTCCCAGGGAACCTTGGTTTACGCAATAACCCATTGGGATGTGGACAGGCAAACCTTGCAACAGTTTGGCGACCAGCTCATGGAAGGCATGCAAAGCGGCCGTCTGGTGGCCTATGACGCTTCTTTTCAAGATCCGGATGGCGTAAGCCGCGGTGCATACGCCTATGAGATGAGCAACGGTTGGTCCATCATTGTCACCATCCCCATGGAACAAATCCTATATGGTAAACGAAATATTGCCTATATCCTGCTCATCTGTTCGGGCGGCCTTTTGCTGCTGGCGCTGACCTACATGCTTTTGCGGGATCTGCACAACCATAAGCGGCTTCAAAAGGCAGACAGCACCATTCAGATTCTCAGCGACTCCTATTATGCCATTTACCGCATCAATTTCCATTCCGAGCGCTATGAATCCATTAAATCTTCTCCCGACGTGGCCTGCCGCATCAGCACCAGCGGCGACTATGAAACATTGCTCCAGGTGGTTCAGGAATTTGTGGATGAAAGCACCTTTGAGGCCTTTGAGCAAAGTTTTTCCCAGGAAAGCATCCGCAAGCGCGTTGCGGAAAATATTCACGACTATGGCGGCGATTTCCGGCGCAGCTTCGACGGCGTCTATCAGTGGGTAAACATCCGCACGATCTATGATGCGGAGCGCGCCCCGGAGGAGGTTATTTGGTGCTTCCGCAATGTGGACGCGGAAAAACGCCAGCAGTTGCAGCATACGCTCCTTTTGCAGCAGGCGCTGGATACTGCCAAGCAAAGCACCAGGGCGAAGTCGGTCTTTTTCAGCAACATGTCCCACGACATGCGTACACCGCTGAATGCCATTCTTGGCTATGCGGACTTGGCCCAAAAGACCTCGGATTGCAGCTCCAAAGTGATGGGGTACCTGGATAAAATTTCCTTTGCCGGTCAGCAACTGCTTTCCCTAATCAATGACATTCTGGAGTTCTCCCGTCTGGAAGCCGGAAAGAGCGAGCTGAACGCCCATGCTTTCGATCTGCGCTCTTTTGTGGAAAAAACCGCCGATCTTTTCCGTGCCCAGGCCGATAAGGAGCGCAAGACCTATACCGTATCCATTCAGTTTCAGGATGAAGTAGTAATCGGCGATGAGTTTAAAATCGGCCAGCTGCTAAACAACATTCTGTCCAATGCCTTCAAATACAGCAATCCCGGGGCCAGCATATCCCTGGAGGCCAAGCAGTTTGAATTCCAGAAGCACAGCAAGTTCCAGTTCATCATTACGGATACAGGCATTGGTATGTCAGCGGAATTTCTGGAGCACCTGTTTGATCCCTATAGCCGTGAGACGCATTTTTCCAGCAAGGGGACCATCGGTACGGGATTGGGCATGTATATTGTGAAAAGCCTGGTACAGCAAATGAGCGGTGAAATCTCTGTTGAAAGCAAGCTGGGCCAGGGTTCGCGCTTCATCATCACATTGCCCTTGGAGACGGTGGTCTCCGGCCATTCCCCCAATCAGGAGTCCTCCAGTGAAGCGTTGACGGACCTCACCGGATACCGGATATTGCTGGCAGAGGACAATGCCCTCAATCGGGAAATCGCCACGGAAATGCTTACCATGAACGGCGCGGAGGTCATTCCCGCTGAGAACGGTCAGGAGGCCGTGGTCTTGTTCCAGCAGGCGGCGCCCTTCTCCATCCACGCCATCCTAATGGATATGCAAATGCCGGTGATGGACGGCTGCGCAGCCGCGGAAGCCATTCGCGCCCTGGATAAACCCGACGCGGCCAGCGTACCGATTATTGCCGTTACGGCCAATGCCTTTGCCGAGGATATCGACCGCACCGCCAAGGCCGGCATGAACGGCCATATCGCCAAACCCATTGATTTTGCACTGCTGACGCAAACACTGCATCGTCTTTGCTCAGCTGGGACCAAGGCCTGAGCGACCGCATCCATGGCGCTTGTTCCTTGCTTTCCGCCGCGACGTTCTCTCTCAGGGAGAGGAAGCGCCGTGGCGGTTTTCATTTTCCGTTTTTCCGCTGTAATCCAGCCTGGCAGGGCGCATGAGCAGTGCTTTTGCCTGTTGATATGTCTCCCGGAAAGCGACTTGCCGCTGCGCCAATTCCTCCGGCGGCGCCTGCCATCTTTCCCGCAAAATTTGCAACAGCATCTGCTCCAGGGCGCCTTCCGCTTCCTGCGCCCATGCAAAGCCTGGCATCAGGATGACCCGAGCGCCGTTGGGGTATTGCAGCTCAACGCCTCCGTCCTCGCGTTCCACGCGCGTGGGTTGGTCCGGGCTCATGCAGCATGCACCTCTCTTCCCGGCATCCTATGCAGGGTTTATGGCGCATAGACCGCAACGCCTCTGCGGCTGTATTTTCCTCCGGACACATATGCTCTATGGAGAATCGTCCATGGAGGGAAAAAGCATGTATGCCATGTATTTGCGAAAAAGCCGCCAGGATATGGAGCTGGAGCTGCTGGGCCAGGGCGAGACCCTTGCACGGCATCGGGAAACGCTGATGAACCTGGCCAGGAAAAACCTGCACACCATCGGGGAAATCTATGCGGAAGTCGTTTCCGGCGAAACCATCCGTGCCCGGCCGGAAATGAAACGCCTCCTGGCGGACGTATCCGCCGGCCGGTGGGAAGGCGTATATTGCATGGAAGTGGAGCGCCTTTCCAGGGGTGATCCGGTGGATCAGGGGCGTGTGGCCGAGGTGTTCACCGTCAGTCAAACGCGCATCATTACTCCCGCAAAAACATACTTCCCGGAAAATGACTGTGACGTGGAATACTTTGAATTTTCCCTGTTCATGTCCCGCCGGGAATACAAGGCCATCAACCGCCGCATTCAGGCCGGACGCATGTATTCCGTCCGGGAAGGAAAATACATCGGCAGCCGCCCTGCCTATGGCTATAGAAAGGCAAAGCTCCAGGGAGAAAAAGGCTATACCCTGGCCGTTCACCCTGCCGAGGCGGAAATCGTCCGGGAGATATTCCGGCTTTATATTCATCAAAACATGGGGCCAACAGAAATTGCCCGGCATCTTACCCAAACCGCCGCACCCGTGGGCATAGAGGGAAAGGGCTGGTCCGCCTGCCGCGTACACCGGTTGCTGTGCAATGAGGTGTATATTGGCATGCTCCGCTGGGGGAAAACCCGCATCGCCCACGTGTTGGATGCCTCCGGAGCCATGAAGCGGCGGGTCACCTCCCCCAGCTATGAACTGTACCCGGGGCGCCATGAACCTATTATTTCTAAGGAAGACTTCGCCTGCGCGCAGGCAAAGCTACACCGCTCCAACCGTCCATCGCACCGGCACAGCCTGACCAACCCGCTCTCCGGCCTCCTTGTTTGCAGCGCATGCGGAGCAGTGATGCACGGGTTGCCTGCCTATGGACGGCAAGCAGCCAGCATCTTTTGCCCAACGCAAGGCTGCCCCAACGTAAAAACCTACCGTGCGCCCGTGCTGTGCGCTATGCTGGATATACTGTCTCCATGGCTATCTTCCCGCTGGCGCGTTCCGGCATCCGCCGCCTTCCCCCTATCACCGCAGCACGGTGATTCCACATGGAAGCGGCTGGAAAAAGAGCTTGCGCTGATCCATGGGCAGATGGAACGCCTGCAAGAGCTACTGGAGCAGAACATCTACACCGTAGCACAATATCGACAGCGTTTTTCGGCCCTCAACGCCCGGTGTGAACAGGTATCCCAGCGCTTGGCGGAAGCATCTGCCGCCGCAGCTTCCCCTGCCCTCTCACGGGATAGCGCATCAAGCTACCGGATTGGTGAGCTTTTTGCTGGCGCTTCGGCAGGGTTGCAAAACCTGTTGCTCCGCACTTGCCTGGAAAAGGTTGTCTTTCGCAAGGAGACACGGGGGCACGCCAATGGCTCCGGTATCACGCAAGATGCCCATCAGTTCACCCTGATTCTCTATCCCCGCCGTCCCGATTCTCCCCTGTGAGGAGCGCCTGTTGCGTCGCACGTATGCGACGAATTCTTCTCGCTGCCGCTCTTCCCGCCCATGTCCCTGTGCAATGAGGGTACGGTTGCTCCCAACAACTGCCGCTGCAGCGGAAGCTGCTGCAATAGCTGCAATAACCACGGGTGCAGCTGCGGACACACCTGATGCTCTGTTCACATCCCTAAAAAAAACCGGCCGGAGGGATACCTTCCCTCCGGCCACAGACTGTCAAAAAACCTTCAGGAGGTGTCGGAGGGGCCGCAGCCCCTCTGACTT
>USCR01000144.1 GCA_900553295.1 uncultured Eubacteriales bacterium
CTCTGCGGAGGCGACCAAAGGGCTTTCCGCTCGCCCTTTGGAAACCTTCGGGCCCTTTGCAGCAAAGGGGTGGCGCAAAAAAACAGATTCCTTGTGGATGGCAAGGGAAAAGCTCTTCCTTGCTTTTTCCTGTTTCGCAGGGGATTTCGCACCTGCGGGTGCGACCAGGGGGCTTTCCGCTCGCCCTTTGGAAACCTTCGGGAATGCTTCCCATAGGGGAAATACAAAAATATCTCACCGCCCATACGCGCGTGAGATATTTTTGCATTTTCCCCCTATTCCTCCCCCCAGATGGGCGCACCGTGCCCGCTGAGAATGTGATACTTCCGCCCCACCAGGGCCACGAAAGCCTTTCTCTCCGCTGAGGCCATGGGAGAATTCATGTTCACACTGGTCATCAAATAGGGCGCCAACTGATTAAACCGCGACTGCGCCTGGGTAAAGCCCGCAGCATTCACATAAATATCCCCGGGAAAAGCCAGGGCTAAATCATCGCAAAGATAGCAGGCTTCTCCCCGCACATGGCCACCGGCCCCCTCCAGGACGCGGAACACATGCCCCGCCACCGTAAAGGTGCCCGTTTCCTCCAGGGGCTCCGAAGTGACGCGACCTCTGCCCACCGGCTGCAAATGGGTCAGGTCAGGCCGGCGGTAGCCGGAGAGCAGCTTGCTGATGCGGCAATAGGGCGCGTGAATCACGCTGGTCTCCCGCCAGCAGGGCAAGCCCTCCTGCTCGTGGCAGAAGTCCGCCAGGGCGTCCCCGGTCATCAGCACCCGGTCGAACCAGTCCATCAGCCCGCAATGGTCAATGTCCGCGTGGGTGAGCAGCAAGGTGCGCGGCCGATGGAAAAAGTCGGGGATCACCCCGGTGACCACGGCGCGCATCTCCTTGTCATAGCAGGCAAAGCCCGAATCCACCGCCAGGATCTCGCTCCCAAAGTCCAGCAGGGTCATGTTGCTGCCCGTGGGCGGTTCAATCACCGTGAGCATGCAGCCGGGAAGCTCCCGCTGAGTAATCCGCGGCAAAAAGTGCGGCCCCCGTGCGGCCCAGATCTGCTCGGAAAACTGGGCGATGTACTCAAAGGTTTTGTGCGCCGGGGCGTCGCGCTCCTCCAGGTACTGCATGATGAGGTTCGCGTCGGACATGAGCTTCATGCGCTGCTCCCGGGTCATGTGGTGGCGCTGGGCCAGCTCCTTGACAAAGGACAGGTAAAACACCGTATTGTCCATGACCTTTTCCGACTGATCGTAGTCCAGCACCTGCACCTCGCACAGGGCGGAAGCCCGGGCAATAAAGGCCCGCATGGCCCGCATATCCCGGGTGAACAGGCCCATTTTGAAGTGCTGCACCCCGCTGCCATCCCCCTGGGAACTGATATAGGAAATATTGAAGTGAAAATCCTCAATCACCTCCAGCACCGGCAGCAGCGCGCCGGGATGGTCCGGCAGGGTAAAGGAAAGCAGGATGACCCGGGCATCGCTGCGGCCGTCCGCCAGGTACCCCTGCCGGGTGAGGGCCTCCTCCACCGCCTTGAGCTGGGCTTCCTCCCCCTCCACGTCCAGGAAAAGCATATGGGTGTCCACGGCCTTGTTATAGCTGACCCGGTGGATATTGGCCCCCGCCTGGGTAATGGCACGGACCGCCCCCAGGAAGGCTCCCGCCTGATCCGCCAGGCTGGTGATAAAGGTTTCCTTCACGCAAATGCTCCTTCCACGCAAAAGCCCTTCCCCGGGACGGAGAAGGGCCGCTCGCTCCCGGCTGCACCGGGGGTTTCTCTTGTTTACTTGACCAGGCTGTTCAGGGCGTTGACAACCACCGTGGAGGTGATGGTCGCGCCGGACACCTCGTCCACATCCTCGCCCAGGGTGACGGGCAGGGTCTTGCCGATGAACTGGGAGGTGAACGCCTCCTCGGAGCACTTCTGGCCCCGGCCGGGGGTCTCGTCGGGGGTCTCTACCTCCAGGGAAACCACCTTGCCATCCTCCAGCACCGCCTTCACGGTCACGTCGCCGCCAAAGCCGCGATGGGTCGCGGTCTGCTGATTTTCAGGCGCGGGTTCCTCTGCGGCGGGAGCCTGGGTGGCTTCTTCCGCGGGGGCCTCGGTGGCTTCGGGTGCTTCCGTAGCTTCCTCAGTGGAAGCGGCCAGGCTGTTCAGGGCGTCCACCACAGCGGTGGAGGTAATGGTGGCGCCCGCTACCGCGTCCACATCCTCGCCCAGGGTGACGGGCAGGGTCTTGCCGATGAACTGCGCGGTGAAGTCCTCTTCCCCGCACTTCTGGCCGAAGCCCGCGGTCTCGCCGCTGGCGTCCACGGTCAGCGCGGTGATGGTGCCATTATCCAGGGTAGCAGTCACAGTTACGTCGCTGGCGAAGCCCTTCATGGTCGCGGTCTGGCCCTCGCCCGTGGCAGGGGTGCCAGCATCCTCGGCGGCGCCGATGGTGCCGGTGGTGATCTTGCCGTCCTCGGCGGTAAGGGTTACGGTGGTGTCACCGGTGTAGCCTTCGTTCACGGCCACGGTGGCGGTACCGTCGTTCTTCACGGAAACGGTGGTGTTATTGCCCTGGGCAACCACCGTGCCGGGGTCCTGGCTGGAAGCGCTGCCCGCGCTGGACAGGGCCTCGTTGGCGGCATCCACCACCGCCTGGGAGGTAATGGTGGCACCGGAAATCGCATCAATGCCATCGCCCAGGGTCAGGGGCGCGGACTTGCCGATGAACTGGGAGGTGAACTCCTCCTCCATGGCCAGCTGGCCCAGACCGGCGGTTTCGCCGCTGGCATCCACGGTCATGGCGGCAATGGCGCCATTTTCCAGGGTAATATTCACGGTCACGTCGCTGGCAAAGCCCTTGGCGGTGGCGGTGAGCACATCGGCGCCGGCGGAAGCGGGCGCGGACAGGGCGCTGTTAATGGCATCCACCGCGGCCTGGGAGCTGATGGTGGCGCCGGACACGCTGTCAATGCCATCGCCCAGGGTGAAGGGACCGGTCTTGCCAATAAACTGGGAGGTGAAGGCGTCTTCCATGGTCAGCTGGCCCAGGCCCGCGGTTTCGCCGCTGGCATCAATGGACAGCTGCGCAATGGCGCCCGCGTCATCCAGGGTGAGCTGCACCTTCACGTCGCTGGCAAAGCCCTTGGCGGAGCCTTCCTGCACGGCGCCGGTGAGGGGAGCGGTTTCCGCGGGGGCGCTGGTTTCTTCCTTGGCGCCGAAGGTCACCAGGGGATCGGCGGTGGGCGTCTGGCCCAGGGCCACCTCCGCCACGCAGCGGAGGGCCTCATTGGTGGCGTTCAGCACAGCGGTGGAGGTGACGGTGGCGCCGGACAGGGCGTCAAAGGAGCCGCCGTTCACCGCGTCAATGCCCACAAACTGGTCCTGGAAGGATGCTTCCTTGGCCCGGGCGCCAAAGCCGGGGGTTTCGGCAAAGCTGGTGTCGCCCACGGCGCAGCCCGTTACCAGGCCGTCGGCGCCCACGCCCAGGTTCACGGCCACGGGGCCGTTGTAACCATTGGCGCTGGCGGTAACGCAGTAGCCAACCACCTCATCGCCGTTCTTGGCGGCATACAGGCTGGAGACCTCATAACCCGAAGGAATGGTGATGGCCTCATAGCTCTCCGCGGGCATCACCGCGTTAAAGGCCTCACGCAGGGCGGCGTCGGCGCGCTCCTGAATGGGGCCCTTGGTGATCATATTGGTCACGGCGAGGGCAACGGCGGCAACCAGGGCAATGATGCCCAGAATGATATACGCCGGCAGTCCCTTTTTCCCGGCGGGAGCGCCGTTTTCCTGGTTCACATTGGCGGTATTGTTTTCCATGGTACAAATCCCTCCATCATGGGGCATAGCCCCTTTGCTTGGAACAGTGGGTGTATGGAAAAACCGGCCGGGCCGTCGCCGGTCCACCGGCTCTTCGCCGTAAGTAATGCCGCTTTACGGAGCAACCTCCAGGGCGTACTTTTCCGCAAAGCCTTGGGTACAAAAAACCTGATCCTCCCAGTCAATGAGCATGGCGTCCAGGCCCTTTTCCTCACAGAAGGCCAGGGCCTTTTCCTTGCCCATGACGATCAGCGCCGTGGCCAGGGCGTCGGCGTCCATGGAGCTCTGCCCCACGATGGTGGCGCTGGTCAGGTCGGTCTGGGCGGACAAACCCGTCTGCGGGTCCAGAATGTGGTGATAGAACACGCCGTCCTTCTCAAAGCAGCGCTCGTACACGCCGCTGGTAACCACCGTGCCCGGGCCCATGGAAATCACCGCCAGGGAGCTGGCGGTATTCTTCGGGTCCCGCACGCCCACCCGGTACAGGGAGCCATCGGGCTTGGCGCCGGTGACGTACACATTCCCGCCAAAGTTCAGCAGGGCGCCATAGCTGCGGTTTTCGCACATCTTGGCCAGCTCGTCGGCGATGTAGCCCTTGGCGATGCCCCCCAGGTCAATCTGCATCCTCGCGGGGAGGGTCACCTGGTTGCCATCCACCACCAGCTTGCTGTCATCCACCAGGGGAAGGGCGGCCAGGCGCTCCTCCTCCGTGGGCATGCGCTGGGTGCCGCCGGAGAAATCCCACAGGGAGGTCAGGGGCGCGATGGTCACACAAAAGGCCTCATCGGTCATGCGGCTGATCTCCAGGGCGCGGGTGAGAATATGCGCGGTTTCGGGGTCCACGGTAACCGTTTCGCCCCCCGCGGTATTGATGCGGCCCACGTCGCTGTCGGCAATGGTGCGGCTGAGCAGGTTTTCATACCGGCGGCAGGCGCTTTGCAGGTCGTCCATGAGGGTGGCATCCGCTCCATAAAGGGTAAAGGTGACCACCGTGTCAAAATAAAAGCCCGTGCCCGTGGTACGCACGTTGGGGTCAGTGGCTGTGGAGGTGGCGGCGTCCGGTTCATTCTCCTGGCTCTGGGCGGTGCAGCCCGTAAGCAGCAGCGTCAGCAGCAGGAGCAGACAGACCAATCGTTTCTTCACCTGCGTTCCTTTCCTCCTTGCTTTCCTATTGTGCGGGTATCAGTTCCACCGTTACCCGGTTGGGCAGACATATAATGAAGGTTTGGTTCGGCCTGGTTTCCCAGTTGTCCAGGGTAACCTCCCCCATCTGAACGCAGAGCTGATTATCGCAGGAGGATGCGTGCATATACGCGCCCTCCCCGGTGATGACGATTTCGTTGCGGCTGCCGTCCGCCTGCTCCACCACCACGGTCTGTGGCTGGGAGAGGGGATACCTGCCCCATTCCCGCCCGTCCACCGTGATGAGGATCTCGCTCTCCCCCGTGGAGGACTGGGATTTGGGCATCAGCGCGGCCACCGCCAGCAGCACCGCCACCAGCGCAAGTATGCCTGCTATGATCGCGATATTCCGTTTCCCGGTCGTTCGAAGCGCCTCCTTTCCGCGCAAAAGAACGGCTTTCTTCCGCAAAGAAGCGCCTTGAAAGTCCAGTTTTTATTATACCACGGGGCAAAAATCCCTGTCAATGGAAAGCCCGGTTCCCGGGAAAAAAAGGAGCAAAGCCCGCAAAAAAAGAGAAGCATTACTGCTTCTCATATATGGATTCCGGCAACGTCCTACTCTCCCGGGCCGTGTCCAGCCAAGTACCATCGGCGCTGAAGGGCTTAACTTCTGTGTTCGGTATGGGAACAGGTGGGACCCCTTCGCCATCATCACCGGAAACTGTGAACTTTTTCTTTCCTCGCACCCTGACAACTGCACAGCTTTTCTGATTTGAACTTCCTTGCCTTTTCTCCAATTAGTCTCCCTAGACTTTGCGTGCAATCAAGCCCTCGACCGATTAGTATCATCAAGCTACATCCGTTACCGAACTTCCACCGATGACCTATCTACCTGGTAGTCCTCCAGGGGTCTTACTTCTTGCGAATGGGAGTCTTATTCTCGAGGTGGGCTTCACGCTTAGATGCCTTCAGCGTTTATCCCGTCCGCATTTCGCTTCCCTGCTATGCCGTTGGCACGACAACAGTTGCACCAGTGGTGCGTCCA
>USCR01000145.1 GCA_900553295.1 uncultured Eubacteriales bacterium
CCAAGCCTGAACAGGTGGCCTGGCCGGAGGTGGAGCGGATGCTGCGGCGATTGCGGGAGTGTCTGGATGCGGGGGGCGACATCCGCGCCTGCATGCATGAGCTGCTGCCTTCCTACCACGAGCCTCAACCCATCAGTGCCGAGGAGGCGACGGCCCAGGCAAGGCTGGAGACCAAAGCCGGCTGAGCATGATTTTGCTACCAAAGAGGAGAGGGGCGGAGCAATGGGGGAGAAGGAATATACAGCGGAGCGGCTGAAATACCTGACGCTTTTGGCAGAGGGGTATCCTACGGTACAGGCGCTGTGCACGGAAATCGTGAACCTGGAGGCACACCTGGCGCTGCCCAAGGGCACGGAACATTTCATGAGTGACATTCACGGGGAGTACGAGGCGTTTTGCCATATTTTGAATAACTGCTCCGGCGTCATCCGGGAAAAGGTCAATATGCTTTTCAGCGGAACCATGACGGGCCGGGAGATCTCCGGCCTGTGTACGCTGATTTACTATCCCCAGGAAAAGCTCAAGCGGTTGAAAAAACAAAAGCAGCTTACCCGGGAATGGTACCGCCGCACCCTGCAGGAGATGATTGCGCTCAGCAAACTGCTTTCCTCCAAATATACCCGGGAGCAGGTGCGCAAGGCTATGCCGGAGGCATATGCCTTTTTGCTGGACGAACTGCTTCACGCCCAGGCGGATGAGGATGATAACCAGGTGGCCTATCATAACCGCCTGCTGGAGTCCCTGATTGACGTGGGGGAATCCGACAGGTTTATTGTGGAGGTTTCCACGCTGATTAAGCATCTTGCAGTGGCCAGATTGCACGTGGTGGGGGATATATTCGACCGGGGAGCCCGGGCGGATAGCGTGCTGGAGCTGCTGGAAAAGCACCACGCGGTGGACATTACCTGGGGCAACCATGACATACTGTGGATGGGCGCGGCATCCGGCTCGCCGGTATGCTGCTGCGCAGTGGTGCGCAACTGCTTGAGCTACCGAAACATGGACATCCTGGAGCGGGGGTATGGCATTCCGCTGCGGCCCTTGACTCTTTTTGCGGAACAGCATTATCCCGGCCTTTCCCCGGAAGCGGCGGCACTGCATGCCATTACCATCATGATGTTCAAGCTGGAGGGCCAGCTCATTGCCCGAAACCCCGACTTTGGCATGGAGGACCGCAGGCTGCTGCACCGTTTGGATGGAAAGCACGGCTGCTTCACCGATGGAGAAGGGACATGGCCCCTGCGGGAGCTGCCTCCCTTGCATCTGGAACAGAAGGACCCATATCAGCTTTCCGCGGAGGAGGAAACCGTGGCCGCAGGGCTGGTGGAGGCCTTCCGGCAATCCATGCGCTTGCGCAGGCAGGTGAACTTCCTCTACGACCGGGGCCGGTTGTACCGGAAGTACAACCATAACCTGCTGTTCCATGGCTGCGTCCCCATGACGGAGAGCGGAGCATTCCGTACCGTGGAAATCGAGGGGCGGAAATGCTCCGGGCGCGCGCTCATGGATGCCCTGGACGCCATTGCCCGCCGGGCCTATTTTGAGGGCGACGGCAAGGCACTGGACTACATGTGGTATTTGTGGTGTGCGGATTATTCCCCGCTTTGCGGGCGGAAGATCAAAACGTTCCAGCGCTACTTTACCGCTCAGGAAGAAGCGTGGCAGGAGCCCCGGGACCCGTACTACACCTTTGCCAACCAGGAGGATGCATGCACCCGCCTGCTGGAGGAATTCGGCCTGCGGGATGCCCAGTCACGGATTATCAATGGTCACACGCCCATTCGGGTCACGCACGGGGAAAGCCCCATCAAGGCAGGGGGAAAGTGCATCGTGATCGATGGAGGATTTTGCCGGGCGTATCAGAAAACCACCGGCATTGCGGGTTATACGCTCATCTCCAATTCCCATGGCATGCGCATTGTTTCCCATCAGCCTTTTACGGATCTGGAGGATGCCCTGAACGAGGATCGGGACATTCATTCCCAGCCCTATGTGTTTGCCACCTGGGAGAAGCGCAAGATGGTCGCCGATACGGACCGCGGCCAGAAAATGCAGGAACGTATTGCCGACCTGCATGATTTGCTGGAGGCCGTGCGGCAGGGGCAGGTCAATCTGAGCCGGTGACGCACCACCGCTTTCGTTGCGGCATAACATGAAACCGGGGCGTGGGACTGCGCTCCCTGAAGGAGGAATGTTATGCGCGGCTTGGGCATTGCGCTGATTGTTATCGGCCTGTTGGGCTCCGTGCTGATTTTTCTATATCCTTGTTTGGGATGGTCGGGACTGGTTGGTGCTGTAGCGGCCATGCTTACGGGCATCGGCTTCCTGACATCCAAGGAGCTTAACGCATAAAAAACGCGGCCTTCGTACCTGGCAAAAAAGCCAGGGGACGAAGGCCGTCTTTTGATTGAATCAGGAAGCTTTGTTCAGGATGCTCATGAATTCTTCGCCGGTGATGGTTTCTTTTTCCAGCAGGTAGCCAGCCAGCTCATGGAGCTTCTCCTCATTTGCCTTGAGAATCTCCATGGCCTTTTGGTGCGCGGTGCGGATCACCTCCACCACCTCGCTGTCAATCCGCGCGGCGGTGTCCCCGGAACACACCAGGGTGCTGTCCCCGGTAAGGTACTGATTAGTCGCGATTTCCAGGGCGGTCATGTCGAAATTCTCGCTCATGCCGTAACGGGTAATCATGGTGCGGGCAATCTTGGTGGCCTGCTCAATGTCGTTGCTGGCGCCGGTGGTAACCTTGTTGAAGATGAGCTCCTCAGCGGCACGCCCGGCGGTCAGGGTGGTGATCTTATTGAGCAACTCCTCCTTGGTCATCAGGAAATGCTCGTCCTCATCCACCTGCATGGTATAGCCCAGCGCGCCGGAGGTGCGGGGAATGATGGTAATTTTCCGCACCGGAGCGGAGGCCTTCTGGCGGGCAGCCACCAGGGCATGGCCAATCTCGTGATAGGAAACAATTTTCTTTTCCTCCGGGCTGATGACCGCGCCCTTGCGTTGATAGCCCGCCAGCACGGTTTCGATGGCCTCCTCCAGGTCGCGCTGCTCCACCTGCTGCCGGTTGTCCTTCACAGCCAGCAGCGCGGCCTCGTTGACAATGTTGGCCAGCTCCGCGCCGGAGGTGCCGCTGGTGGACAGAGCGATGCTGCGCCAATCCACCTGGGAAGAGATTTTTACATTCCGGGCGTGAACCTTCAGGATGGCCTCGCGTCCCTGGAGGTCAGGCAATTCCACCGGTACCCGCCGGTCAAAGCGGCCAGGGCGCAGCAGCGCCTTGTCCAGGCTCTCGGGGCGGTTGGTGGCGGCCAGGATTACCACGCCTTTGCCACCGTCAAAACCGTCCATCTCTGTCAACAGCTGGTTCAGGGTTTGCTCGCGCTCATCGTTACCGCCCATGGGACCGTTGTCGCGCTTCTTGCCGATGGCGTCAATTTCGTCGATGAACACAATGCAGGGCGCCTTTTCCTGTGCTTGCTTGAACAGGTCACGGACCCGCGCCGCACCCATGCCCACAAACATCTCCACAAATTCGGAACCGGAAATGGAGAAGAAAGGCACATGGGCTTCCCCGGCCACAGCCTTGGCCAGCAGGGTTTTTCCCGTACCTGGAGGGCCGACCAGCAAAACACCCTTGGGCAGCTTGGCGCCGATGGAGGTATACTTTGAGGGATTGTGCAGGAAATCGACGATCTCCGCCAGGGCCGCCTTGGCTTCATCCTCTCCGGCAACATCGGAAAAGGAGATACCGGTTTGAGCCGCCACGTATACTTTGGCGTTGCTCTTGCCAAAGGACATGGCGCCCGGACCGCCGCCCATGCGCTTGGTGAGCTGCCGCATCAGCAGCTGGCCGATGGCAATAAACAGCACCATGGGCAGAATCCAGCCCAGCAGGAACTCCAGCAGCGGCGAATTCTGCTGGGGAATCACCTTGCCAAAGTCAACGCCCGCATCGCGCATGTTTTGCACCAGGTTCGGGTCGTCGATTTTACCGGTGGTGAATATGCCGCGGGCGCCGTCCACCGTCGCCACGAAGGTGATGGCATCGTCGTCGATTTGCGCTTCCTCAATGATTTTGGCGTCCAACATGTCCAGAAAATCACTGTAGGATACCTCGCGAATGGAGGCCTTGTAGATGGAAGGCATCAGCAAGGCATTGATGAGAAAGACCACAAGGATGGCAATTACGTAGTAGAAAATCAGTGGTTTTTTAGGGGGCTTCACTTCGTTGTTGGGGTTCAAGACTAACCTCCTCCTTCCGTGTGGAGAAAATGCTTTGAATGCGGATGATTCATTGACACATTTTCATGGAAACATTATAATAGAAAAACGGAAGAATTGTAACGACACTTCTTGAAATGTGTCGCAAAGAAAAGGGGAAAATACATGGAATGGTCTGAAAAAGTCACCGCGGCGCTGGAAGGACTGCTGTCCTTTGCGCAGGCAAAGGGATTGGTGGACCCGCTGGACCGGGCGTTTTGCCGGAATTTGCTGCTGGATGTCATGGGGATGGACGCGCCTGCGGATGTGATCCCCTCTGAAACGCAAATCCCTGAAACTGCCACTTCGCTGCTGCGCTGTCTATGCGACGCTGCCGTGGAAAAAGGCTTGATTGAGGATATGCAGACCACCCGCGACCTTTTTTCCGCACGGCTTATGGGATGCGTCACGCCTGCGCCCGCACAGGTACGGCAGAACTTCGCCCAGCACATGGCGGCAGGTGATCCCCAAGGAGCCACAGCGGCATTTTACGAAATGTGCCGGGCTTGCGACTACATCAAGGTGGATTCCATCGCGCAGAATATCCGTTACTTCGCCGACAGCCCTTGCGGCGAATTGGAGATTACCATCAACCTTAGCAAGCCGGAAAAGGACCCCAAGGAAATTGCCAAGCTGAAAAATGCTCCCAGCGTAGGCTATCCCAAATGTATGCTTTGCGTGGAGAACCCTGGCTATGCAGGCCGCAACAATTTTCCCGCACGGCAGAACCACCGCATCGTGCCGGTCACCCTGGCGGGCGATCCCTGGTTTTTCCAGTATTCGCCTTACCTGTATTACCCGGAGCATTGCATCATTTTCAACAGTAAGCACGTGCCAATGAAGATTTCCCGGGGCACCTTTGAACGGCTGTTCAGCTTTGTGGAACAGTTCCCGCACTACTTCCTGGGGTCCAATGCGGATCTGCCCATTGTGGGCGGTTCCATCCTGAACCATGACCATTTCCAGGGCGGCCATTATACTTTCCCCATGGATAAGGCGCCCATTCGTTGCGCGCTGAAATGCCCTGACCCTCAGGTGGAAGCGGGCATCCTGGATTGGCCCATGTCCGCGCTGGCACTGACGGGCACGGAACCGGCACGCCTCATTGAGCTGGCGGACAAGCTGCTGTGCGCCTGGCGGAATTACAGCGACCCTGCCTGCGAAGTATACGCGGAAACGGAGGGGCAGCCGCACAACACCGTAACGCCCATTCTGCGCCGGGTGGATGGGAAATACCGCCTGCTGCTGGTGCTGCGGAACAACCGTACCAGCGCGGAACATCCCTTGGGTATTTTCCATCCCCACGCGCCGCTTCATCACATCAAGAAGGAGAACATCGGCCTCATTGAGGTGATGGGATTGTTCATCCTTCCCGGGCGGCTAAAGACGGAGCTGAAGCTCCTGGAGGCCTATCTGACGGGCAGCAAGCCCATGGTGCGCCCGGAGGAAGGCGACCCCAGCTACAAGCATTGGGATTGGCTGGAGGACATCGTGGCCCGGCGTGGCTTGTGCACGGATGAGGCGCAGGCGGAGCAGGTGCTGCGGGAAGAAGTAGCCGCTGTTTGCGCGCAGGTGCTGGCGGATGCAGGCGTGTATAAACAGGACGAAGCCGGCCTAGCCGGTATGAAGCGTTTCCTGGCGACGCTGGGATATCAGGCATAAGAAAAGGGAAGCGGGACGCAGCTCCCCAAAA
>USCR01000146.1 GCA_900553295.1 uncultured Eubacteriales bacterium
CCGAAGGTTTCCAAAGGGCGATCGGAAAGCCCTTTGGTCGCCTCCGCAGAGGCGAAACCCCGCGCCAAAGAGAAAACGCTTTTCCCCTCAAAAAGACATTGTAAAAGCCCTGACTGCGCGCAGCCAGGGCTTTTGCAGTTATTTTCCGCTTTCCAGCTCCGCCTTCACGCTGGGCACCAGCGCCATCTCCGTGGCGCTCAGGGGCGGGAACTCGGGCTTCATCTCCGTCAGCGTGTCCAGGAGAATCTCGCTGACCAGATAGCGGGTGTACCACTTGTCATCCGCCGGGAGCACATACCAGGGCGCGTGCTCGGTGGCCGTGGCGTTGATGCAGTCCTCATAGGCGGCGTCGTACTCCGCCCACAGGGCGCGCTCCTTCATGTCGGCGGTGGAGAGCTTCCAGTGCTTGTCCTCCCGCTCAATGCGGTCCAGGAAGCGCTTTTTCTGCTCCTCCCGGGAGACGTTCAGGAACAGCTTCACCACCCGGTAGCTGTTTTCGTAGAGGTATTCCTCAAAGTGGCGCATCTGCCGGTAGCGCTTTTCAAAAAAGTCATCCCCCAGGCACCGGGGCGCCATGCGGTAGGTCTTTTCCAGGTGATGCACCTTCACCACCAGCACATCCTCGTAATGGGAACGGTTCAGGATGCCCACCTTCCCCCGGGGCGGCAGCGCCTGGACAATGCGCCACAGATAGTCGTGGCTCAGCTCCTGGCTGGTGGGGGTCTTGAAGGCGTGCACCTCCATGGCCTGGGGGTTCAGGGCGGAAAACACGTGCTTGACCAGGCTATCCTTGCCCGCGGCGTCCCGGGCCTGAATGGCGATCACCAGCCCCTCGGTGCCCGCGGCGCAGAGCTTTTCCGCCAGCAGCGCGGCCTTGCGCAGGTTTTCGGCGGTCTTGGCCTTGAGCTCCGCCTTTTGCTGTTTCTGTTCTCCGGCGCCGGTGGGCTGCTCCTGCAGGCGCAGATTTTTTCCGCCGTCAAAGCGGTAGGACTTGATGGACATGGCCCCTTCTCCTTTGCATGGGTTGTTTCCAAGGGGTATTATATCACATTGTGGGGGCGGCAAAAAGCGGCGGGCGGGAATTCTTTTCCCTGGGCGGATTTTGTGGGAAATCTTGCCGTTTTTCACATGACATACGCCGGGAACTATGTTATACTGTCCATAATGTCCTTGCGCGGCGGGGAAAGTGCCGCCCATCCTGCATAAGAAGGAAGTAAACGACCCATGCTGATGTTATATTGCCGTGTGCCTGGCTTACATGGTCAAGGGCCTGACAGGGTTTGCCAATACCCTGGTGCTCACCGCCATCATGAGCTTTGAAAGGAGCGGCCGGGACATCACCCCCATGGATCTGCTGCTCTCCTTCCCCGCCAATGTGTGGATGATGCTCCAGCAGCGCCGCAGCATTCAATGGAAAAAGGCCCTGCCCGTGTGTGCGGTGCTCCTGGCCGGGTGCATCCCGGGGACGCTCCTGCTCAAGGGGGTGTCCCCCGCGGCGCTGAAGGTGGTGTTCGGCGTGCTGCTCATCGGGTTGGGGCTGGAGCGGATTATGCGCCCCCAGGGGGGAAACGGCAAGGGCTCCCCGGTGCTCCAGGGGGCGGTGGCGCTGCTCTCGGGCATTACGGCGGGGCTGTTTGGCGTGGGCGCGCTCCTGGCCGCCTACATGAGCCGCACCGCCAAGGACCCCGGGGAATACCGGGCCAACCTGGGCTTTGTCTTTGTGGCGGAGAATGTGTTCCGCCTGGTGCTGTACACCGTTACGGGGCTGATTACCCTGCCCGTGCTGGTGGAGGCCGTGAAGCTGCTGCCCTGCATGGTGGCGGGTTTCCTGGGCGGTTCCGCCCTGTCCCGCCGCATGGACCCCGAGAGGCTTTCCCGGGTGATTATGGTGATGCTCATGCTCTCCGGCCTGGCCCTTATCCTGCAAAACATTTGACCCCCCGCGAACCTTTATGCTTGAAAAAATGGGAGGCTGCCGACCATGGTGGAAACGTTCTCATTATGCGGCCCGTGGACCCTGGAGGAGGCCCTGGGCCAGCGGGAGATTCCCGCGCAGGTGCCCGGCTCCGTGCTCCATGACCTGCTGGAAAACGGCCTGATCCCCGATCCCTTCCAGGGGGAAAACGAATACGACGCCCGGGATCTGTTTGACCGGGACTACGCCTATACCCGCAGCTTCCAGCTCAGCGCCGCCTTCCTGGCCCGGGAGCATGTGACCCTGTACTGCCAGGGGCTGGATACCCTGGCCACCGTGTACATCAACGGCCAGGAGGCGGGCCAGGCGGACAACATGCACCGCTCCTGGCGCTTTGACGTCAAGCGCCTGCTCCGCTCGGGGGAGAACCGCATCCGCGTGGTCTTTGCCTCCCCCAACCGCTTCCTCCGTCAGGCCGTGGCCGCCGACCCGGAGGTCACCTATGAGGCCGCGGGGACCATGCGGGGAAACTATGCCCTGCGCAAGGCCCACTGCATGTTCGGCTGGGACTGGGGTCCCCAGCTGCCCGACGCGGGCATCTGGCGTCCCCTGGAGCTGGAGAGCTGGAACGGGGAGCGCCTGCGGGAAGTGCGGGTGCGCCAGCGGCACCATCGGGGCCATGTGACGCTGGAGGTTACGCCCCTGCTGGTTTCCGGGGCGGAGTGCGCCCGCTGCCGCCTGGAGCTGATGCACCCGGACGGGAGCCTGTGCGTGCGGGAGGACGGCCTCACCGGCGGCGCCTGCACCCTGACGGTGGAGCGCCCGCTGCTGTGGTGGCCCCGGGGATTGGGCGGCCAGCCCCTGTATACCCTGAAGGTGACCCTCCTGGACGGGGAAGGCAATGTCCAGGACCGCTGGAGCCGCCGCCTGGGCCTGCGCACCCTCACCGTGGACCGGCACAAGGACCCCTGGGGGGAGAGCTTCGCCCTCAGCTGCAATGGCGTGCCCTTCTTCGCCATGGGCGCGGACTATATCCCCGAGGATAGCCTGCTCCCCCGGGTCACCCGGGAGCGTACCCGCCGCCTGCTCCAGGACTGCGTGGACGCCAATTTCAACTGCCTGCGGGTCTGGGGCGGGGGCTATTACCCGGACGACTTCTTCTTTGACCTGTGCGACGAGATGGGCCTGGTGGTGTGGCTGGATCTGATGTTCGCGTGCAATGTCTACCGCCTCACCGACGCCTTCCGGGAGAACATCCGCCGGGAGGCGGAGGAGAACCTCACCCGGGTGCGGGACCACGCCTGCCTGGGCCTGGTCTGCGGCAATAACGAAATGGAAACCGCCTGGTGCTGCTGGGAGGACGTGACCCGCCACCCCGAAAGCCTGCGCCGGGATTACCTGACCCAGTTTGAGGACGTGCTGAAAAACGCCGTGCACGACGCGGCGCCGGACGTGTTCTACTGGCCCTCCTCCCCCTCCTCCGGGGGCGGCTTTGACAACCCCAACGACGAGAACCGCGGGGATGTGCACTACTGGGACGTGTGGCATGGCAACAAGCCCTTCACCGCCTACCGGCAGTTCTACTTCCGGTTCTGCTCGGAGTTTGGCTTCCAGTCCTTCCCCTGCATGAAGACCGTGGCGTCCTTTGCCACGGGGCGGGAGCAGAACATCTTCTCCCGGGTGATGGAGAGCCACCAAAAGAACGGCGGCGCCAACCAGAAGATCCTGGCCTACCTGGCCCAAACCCTGCGCATGCCCGCCTCCTTTGAGGGGATGCTCTACGCCTCCCAGCTGCTCCAGGCGGAGGCCATCCGCTACGGGGTGGAGCACTGGCGGCGCAACCGGGGACGCTGCATGGGCGCCATCTACTGGCAGCTCAACGACTGCTGGCCGGTGGCCTCCTGGTCCTCGGTGGACTATTTCGGCCGGTGGAAGGCCCTGCACTACGCGGCCCGGCGGTTCTTCGCGCCGGTGCTGGCCTCCTGCGTGCTGGAGGGACGCAAGGCCCGCTTCTATGTGACCAACGACCGCCCGGAGGACTTTTCCGGGGAGCTGGTCTGCCTGCTGGCCGACGCCCGGGGCCAGGTGCTGCGCACGGAGCGCCGCGCCGTAACCTGTCCCGTCCTCAGCGCCCTGGAGGTGGGGCTGATGGACTTCACCGGCGATTTTGACCCCGCGGCCCGCCACCCCGAGGACGACCGCATGGTGTACTTCACCCTCCTGGACGGGGAAGGCCAGGCCGTCAGCGAGGGCTGCGAGCTGTTCTCCCTGCCCAAGCATTTCGCCTTCCAGCCTCCCCGCATCCGCTGGGAGATTGCCCAGGAGGCGGATGGCTTCCGCATCACCCTGGACTGCGACGCCGCGGCCTGGGGCGTGTGCCTGGAGCTGAGCCAGGCGGACGGCCGCTTCTCCGACAACTGGTTTGCCCTGCTGCCCGGCCGGCCCCGCGCCGTGTACCTGCCCAGGGACGCCCTTTCCGCGCCCCTGTCCCTGGACCAGGTGCAGCGCCAGCTCACCGTGCGCAGCGTTTATGATATGGGCTGAGGGGCAGGCCCGCAGCGCTTTATGTACCGTACAAAGGAGGAATATTTATGCCCGGCAGCGCGTCCGAACAGCGGGCCAAGATGATGCTGGAGGAACCCATTTCGAAGGTGATTCCCCGCTTGGCCCTTCCCACCATTGTTTCCATGCTGATCAGTTCCGTGTACAACATGGCGGACACCTATTTCGTCAGCCAGATCGGTACCTCCGCCTCCGGGGCGGTGGGGGTGATTTTCTCCGCCATGTCGCTGATACAGGCGGTGGCCTTCATGTTCGGCATGGGCGCGGGCACCAATGTGAGCCAGGCCCTGGGCGCCCGGGATGAGGAGCGTGCCCAGCGCTTTGCGGCCACGTCCTTTTTCACGGCCTTCGCCACGGGGATTCTCATTGCGGTGGTGTGCAACCTGAGCATTGATCCCCTGGTGCGCTTCCTGGGCGCCACGGAGACCATCGCCCCCTATGCCAAGGATTACGCGTCCTACATCTTTTACGCCGCGCCCTTCATGATGTGCTCCTTTGTGATGAACAACCTCCTGCGCTTTGAGGGCCTGGCCTTTTACGGGATGATCGGCATTGCCAGCGGCGGGGTGCTGAACATGGTGCTGGACCCGCTGCTGATCTTCGGGCTGAACCTGGGCACGGCGGGGGCCGCCATTGCCACGGCCATCTCCCAGGTGGTGAGCTTCTGCATTCTGCTCACCATGACCAACCGCCGGGCGGGAGCCATCCCCATCCGCTTCCGGGATTTTACCCCCAAGTGGAGCTTCTACAAGCGGATACTCTACAATGGCTTCCCCTCCCTGGGGCGGCAGGGCATCGCCAGCGTATCCACCATTCTGCTCAACACCACCGCCGGGGTGTACGGGGACGCGGCCATCGCGGCCATGTCCATTGTGAACCGGTTTGTGATGTTCATCAACTCCTCCATGATCGGCTTTGGCCAGGGATTCCAGCCCGTGTGCGGCTTCTGCTTTGGCGCGGGGAGGTACAGCCGGGTGCGCCAGGCCTATACCTACTGCATCAAGGTGGGCACGGTGGTGCTGCTGGTGCTGGGCGTGGTATCCTTCATCTTCGCCCAGCAGATTGTGACGCTGTTCCGCCGGGACGACTTGCAGGTCATTGAAATCGGTACGCTGGCGCTGCGCCTGCAGCTGTGCACCCTGCCCCTGTGGGCGTACATCACCATGAGCAACATGTTCACCCAGTCCATCGGCTACGGCCTGCAGGCCACGCTGATTTCCATTGCCCGGCAGGGTATTTTCCTCATTCCCCTGCTGCTGATCCTTCCCCCGGCGCTGGGCCTGCTGGGCATCCAGCTGGCGCAGCCCATCAGCGACGTATGCACCTGCGTGTTTGCGTACTTCATCGCCTCCCGGGTAATCAGGGAGCTAAAGGGAAAAGCCGATAAGTAAAGCAATCCCCCGGTGGCGAAAGAACCACCGGGGGAATTTTTCACGCAAGGCCCTTGCACCGCACCGCGTCAATCCTTCCCATAATAGC
>USCR01000147.1 GCA_900553295.1 uncultured Eubacteriales bacterium
TCGCGGCCCTTTGCTGTATTGCTGCAATTTATTCCGTAACCATCGCCAGGCGCTCCGCAATGGTCTCCCGCCATGCTTCCTCGGACCGGGAGCCAACCACCGGCTCACCCACCAGCTCACCTTTCGCGTTCACAAAGTAGGTGGTAGGCACTGCGCTGACGCCTTGCAGCGCCGCATAGTACAGGGATTCACTCTGGGTAAGGTGCGTATAGGCTGCGCCGGTTTCCTCCACCAGGGAGATCGCCTTGGCCCAGGTTTCGTCCTCCGGCCCTGCCGCTTCCATCACATCCGCCAGGACGCCCACCAGCTGGAACTCAGCCGGATCGGCCTCCTGTGCCAGCTTGCCCAGGCCGGGCATTTCGCTCAGGCAGGGCGTGCAATAGGTGCCCCAGATATTCACCATGGTCAGCTTTGCCCGACCAAAGATTTCCTCCGTAACCGTTTCCCCGTTCAAGTCGGTGGTCGTAAAGGGCGCAATGGCCGACATGGCCGCCGTGCCATAAGGGCGAAGCGGCGTAGGCACCGCCGCCGAAACCAGCGTGCCAATGTCTCCGGCATCTGCCTGCATCAGCGCCAGTACCGCGTCATCCCCCGCCGGAGCAGAAGCATAGGTATCACAGTAAAAGGCAAAGTCGCCCGCCGTAGCAAAGGGGGTACGCGTATCCGCGCTTTCCTCGTCCTGACGGACCACCTCGATGCAGTATATCAGGAGATTCTTCTCCTCCAGATAGTCCAGCAGCGCCTCAATGGTGGTGATTTCGGCAATGGCTGATTGATCCTCCTCATTCAGCAGCGCCGCGTATACCCGGCCAAAGTACGGATCGGTCTCGCCGCCCAGAATAGGCAGCAAGCCGTAAGTGCCCGCCTGAAGCGCCTCCAGGCGCGCGTTGTCCAGGTGAAAGGTCAATCCCAGCTCCGGCAGCGGCGCATCCGTGCGCGCTTCTTCCGCCGCCGCGCCGCTGAGCAGCAGGGCAATGCACAAAATCCATAGGATGCATTGTTTCATCATGGCAGTATTCCTCCGTTCTTCGTGGGGGTATTCCATTGAAAGAAGAAAGCGGCGATGGTTGGATGCTATGCATGCGCCTTCGCCGCTTTTTCTTTTATGGTTCCTCTTCGCGGGTCTTGGTGCCTACATAGATCCGCGGCTGCTTGGCCTTATAGGTATCCGTGTACAAGAGCTCTCTGGAAATCACATTATCATTTTCGTATGTTACCCGGTAGCTCTCCACCACATAGCCTTCCTTGCCCTTTACCTCATATTCCTCGTCCGTATAGGTCACGTAGCTCTGGTTCTTGTCCTCAATATACTTGGGTTCCGTGGGTACGGGGATAACCTCCACAGTCTTGCTCTGGAGCTCATAACGGATGTTCCCCAGATCCTCACCGTAGATGGATACTGTGGCCACCAGACGCTTGCTGTTGCTGGAATCAGCTTCCACGGCAGCGACCATATAAATATCGTGTTCCGTGTTGTTCTTGAATACCAGGTCAATTTTCCGGCCATTGCTCCAATACACAGTAGCATCCTCGCCATAGCTGGCATAGCTTACCGCGTCGGAGTGCGGCTCACGGGTAACGATCTCCATACCTGCGGCTACCGCAGCCTGATACACGGTGGTGCTGGCCTGGCATACGCCGCCACCAATGCCCATGACGCTTTCCCCATAGGCATACTCAATGGCCGGATAAAATCCATTCTTTTCGGTACGTTCACCCACCACGCCATTAAAGGAGAATTTTTCCCCCGCTTTCACAATGGTGCCGCTGATTAGCTGAAAGGACCGACGGATGTTGTTGGTGCGCTCTGTGGTACTGCTGGTGGAAATGGGCGTCTGCGCCGTAGCCCGCAGGGTCAAGTTCGCTTTGAGATCCTCCACCGTCACAGATGGCTCAATCACCTGGGGAATGATTTCCACATCGCCGCTCTCCATGGTGGATACCATCTGGTACAGCCGCTCCTTCAGCGGTTCCGTGTCCAGGTAACGCCCCTGCATCTCCTCCTGGAAGGTAAAGGGGTAGGACTGGCTAGGATCAAAAGTCAGCAACCGGGCATCCTGAGGCGCACGGTATACATTGTTCTTAATATCCTGGAGAATGCCGTCAATGACGCTGGTATCCCCGCTTGGCATGGCCGTATAGGCCTGAAAGGGTGTCTCCGCCAGTGCCTCCATGGCAGCCTGACGCTGGTAAATATCCCCCACATGTCCCTGACTCCACGCCTGGTTCATCACGTCCATGATGTCCACGGTCATTCCCAGCTGATCCGCCGTAATCTCCGTTACCAGCTGACCACTGAAAATGAGCCGAACCTTCCAGGCACTGTTTCGTTCCTGGGCCTGGGCCTGCACAGCCGCGATAGCCTCATCGGGGGTCATGCCCCCTAGATGGATGCCATCCACATACACGCCCTGGCAAAACACGTTGTCATAGGCCTGTACAGCATTGGCCACCGAGGCGTATTGCATATAGCGATAGCCGCCATAACCGCCCCCCGCCAGAAGCAGCACCACAATCGCAAGCGCAAGCCAGCGCTTGCCGCCGCGCTTCCGTGGGGGCTCACCGCCGCCCGTACCCGCTGTGGAACCCTGCTGGTAATATCCCTGTGCCGGATACCCCATGGGGTTGCCATACATGTCCCGGGCCGGTGGTGGCGCTGCCTGTCCGCCCCGGTTGGCGGTATAGGATGCGTCCTGGGGAGGAACTGCCGTATTGGGTGGACGGCGAAACCTGTCCTCATAGGCCGTGGTCGGCCGGTTCTCCATGGGATAGCGCGCATAGCTTCCGCCATAATTTGCCTGCGGATTACCACTGCGCCTCGGGTCATTTGTATTTGGCCTATTGCCCAATGGAGCTGCTGTATCCCGGCGCTGCTGCTGGTATGCCGCCGCTGCCGCATCCATCACGCGGGAAGGAACGGCCGGCACTCGTTGCGCCCGGCGTCTGCGTTCGCCATCCCCTGACTGGGGCGGCACGTAGCCGTTTTGATACACGCCCATTCTCCTTTCACCTGTCTATGTACACAGTGAAACGCCCTGCGTTCACCTTATTGCCCCAATGCGTTCCAGCAGCGCATGGACGTCCTCCGAGATCCGCGTCCACGGGGGGATCATTGCCCCCAACTGACCGTGCCGGTCCGCCCTGGGCGTATGAAAATCACTGCCTCCGGTAACGAGCAGCCCCAGCCGGCGTGCCTGTCGCTCCAGTACTGCATACCCCTGCGCGCTCTGTGCGGGATGGTATACCTCCACGCCCTGCAGGCCCTGGTCACGCCAGTGCTTTAGCAACACGGGAAGCGCGAGCGAATCCACCGGTATCAGTGCCGGATGAGCCAGTACGGGCACCATGCCGCATCCATGGAGCAACTCCAGCGCTTCGGCCATGCTCAACCTCTGCCCCGGCACATACGCCGGAGCGCCTTCCGCCAGGAAGCGGTCAAAGGCTTCCTGTACCGTTGCGACCCAGCCACGCTCCACCATGGCGCGGGCAATATGCGCACGGCCCACGGTTCCCTGGCACGGCAGTTCCTGCAAGGATAGCGGAAAGCCCAAGCGTGTCAGCAGCCTACGCATCTCCGCCGCGCGCTCCACCCGGGCCTTGGACAGCTCGTCCAGCTTGTGCCGTAGGGCAGCTGCCCTCGCGTCCGCCCCGTATCCCAGCAGATGCAGTCCCGCCATATCCCGCAAGCTCAGCTCCACGCCGGGAATCACTTGCAGCGCCAGAGACTGCCCGCGCAGCGCATCCGCGCCGCCCAAGGCATCATGATCCGTAATGGCCAGGACATCCATGCCCTGCGCCGCCGCGGCCTGTGCTACCTCCAGGGGTGTCCATGCACCATCGCTGAAGGTAGTATGCACATGTAAATCCGCTTTCACGCCTGCTGGCCGCCTGAACCACCCAGAAAAATGCCATCGGGAATCTCAGGCTTTTCCGGCGGGGTTGCAGGTTTCTTCTCCTGGGGAGGAATATCAGGCGCAGGCTGCGGTTTTTCCTTGGCCGCTTCCTCCGCGGGGGGAAGTGCCTCTCCTGACATCAGCGCCACAAATTCGCGCCGGTTCAGGGTTTCACGCTCCAGCAATGCCTGCACCAGGGTATCCAGTTCTTTGCGGTGATCTTCCAACAGCTTCACCGCCCGGGCATAGCACTGCGAAAGCAGACGCTTCACTTCCCGGTCAATCTGCGCGGCCACTTCCTCGCTATACGCCCGGGATTGGCCAAACTCCATGCCCACAAAAACTTCCTGGTCATTTGCCAGATAAATGGTGCCAATCTCTTCGCTCATGCCGTACATGGTCACCATGCGGCGGCAAAGCTCCGTGGCCCGCTTCAGATCCGAAGACGAGCCGGTATAAATTTCACCCAGGCCCACCTTTTCCGCCGCGTGGCCACCCAGGCACATGCAGATCTGGTCCAGCATCTGGCTGCGGCTCATGTTGTCATGTTCCTCTCCGGGCAAGGACAGGGTGTGACCCGCCGCCTGCCCCCGAGGGACAATGGTAATCAAATGAACTTCATCGCACCCGGGCAGCAAATGCCCCACAATGGCGTGGCCGCCCTCATGGCAGGCCACCAGCCGCTTATCCGCTTCGCTCACCTTATGGCTGCGCTTCTCCGGCCCCATCTGCACCCGGGCAATGGCATCCACCAGCAGCTGCTGGGTGATCTCCGGCTTCCGGCCCCGGGCAGCCAGGATAGCCGCCTCATTCATTACGTTTTCCAGCTCCGCGCCGGTGGAGAAGGGCATGCGCTTGGCCACGTTTTCCAGGTCCACGTCCGCGGCCAGCTTCTTCCCCTTGCTGTGCACCTTCAGGATGGCTACCCGCCCGGCCTGGTCGGGATAGTTCACCGTTACCTGGCGGTCAAAACGGCCAGGGCGCAGCAGAGCGGGGTCCAGAATGTCCCGGCGGTTGGTGGCCGCCATCACAATAACGCCCTCGTTGATGTCGAAGCCGTCCATTTCCACCAGCAGCTGATTCAGCGTCTGTTCCCGTTCATCGTGTCCGCCACCCAGGCCCGCGCCACGATGGCGGCCCACGGCGTCAATTTCATCGATAAACACAATGGAGGGCGCCGCCTTTTTGGCCTGCTCAAACATGTCACGCACGCGGCTGGCGCCTACGCCCACAAACATTTCCACAAAGTCCGAGCCGGAAATGGAAAAGAAAGGCACGTTGGCTTCCCCCGCCACCGCCTTGGCCAGCAGGGTTTTGCCCGTACCGGGAGGGCCCACCAGCAGCACGCCCTTGGGAATCCGGGCCCCCAGAGACAGGTACTTCTTGGGGTCCTTCAGGAACTCCACGATCTCCCGGAGCTCCTCCTTCTCCTCATCGGCGCCGGCCACGTCGTCGAAAGTGACCTTTTTGTCCTTGTCCGTCAGCATCCGGGTCCGGGCGGAGCCGAATTTGGCCATCTTGTCCGGTCCCATGCCACCTCCCTGGGGCCGAATCACCAGGAAGTACCACATCAGCCCCAGGATCACCGCCGTCAGCAGGAAGGGCAGCAGCTCCAGCAGCCAGTTGGTGCGCACCGGCTCCGGGTAATCATAGTGCTGGATGATACCCTCCGCATACTGCTGTTGAACCAGGTCATTGAAGTCGTCATAAAACAGCTGGAAGCTGTACAGCTCATACCGCACGGTCTCGCTGCCGTTCACCGGCTCCCGCAGCTCCAGGGTCAGTGTGCCGCCGCTGTCAATGGTCAGCCCCGTCACTTTTTCCTGCAGGAACAGCTGGCGGACCTGGGAGTATTCCAGCTGGTCCACATGGTTGTCGTTCTGCCAGAGCCAGTTGACACACAGCAGGATCACGAGGGCCAGCAGTACGAAGCTCAGATTGGATAGCCGTCTTTGTTTTGTCACGAGCAGAAGCCTCCTTTCCCATTGCCTGGGACGCAATGGGAGACTGTTTTCATGTTACGATTGGGCGG
>USCR01000148.1 GCA_900553295.1 uncultured Eubacteriales bacterium
CGCGTGGCGTCAGTCAAAGAGTGTGGTGGTTCGGTCCTTTTCGGTGAGCACCGCATAGGTGCCGTCCCCGGGGGTGCTGACCCGGATGCAGCCATCCAACAGCGTGTGATACATCTGCTGGCCGTCCTTGGCCAGCTTTTTTGCTGTGTTCAGGTCCTCGATGGTGTCGCTGGTGATGACGTTGATCTGCGGGCTGACCGCGTTGCGCCACGCCAGGGAGGAGGAGGTGTTGCTGCCGTGATGGTTTGCCTTCATGACGTCGCAGTCCAGGGCTTCGCCCCACCGCTCCGCCACTTCCCGCTCAGCCCCCGCATACAGGTCCCCCGCCAGCAGGATGGTGGAGTCCCCATAGGTGAACTTCAGCGCCAGGGACTGGTTGTTGATGAACTGCGTGGCGCCTTCGGGGTAGCGGTCGGGATAGGTGATTTCCGCGGGCGGGTTGAACACCTCCACGGTGACTTCCTCTCCAAAGGAGAAGCTGTCCCCCTCCTGGAGCAGGATGGGCGACAGGCCCTTGTCCGCCATGGCGGCCAGGAAAGCCTGGTAGTACGCGGAAGCCTCGTAGGTCAGGACGCTGGTGTAAATGGCGCCCACCTCATAGCGGGACAGCAGCGTGGGAAAGCCGCCGATGTGGTCGATGTGGGGGTGGGAGGCCACCAGGTAATCAATGCGGGTAACGCCCAGGGCGTCCAGGGCGGCGGTGACATATTCCGCCGCCTGGGGATGCCCGGCGTCCAGGACCATCACCTTCCCGTCGGGGGAGGTGAGGATCATGGCGTCCCCGGGCTTGTCCTCGGCTACCTGGGGGCCCAGCCACAGGAAGCGCACGGTCAGCCGGCCTGCGTCCCCCTGGGCATCGAACACCTCCCCGTAGCGGGTGGTTTCCCCCAGGGCGGCGGCGCACAGGAGCAGCAGCGACAGGGTCAGGGCAAGCGCACGCTTGAGCATGGGTGGGTTTCCCTCCTTTTGCGGCTCACTTCATGGCCGCCTTGCTCATGCCGGTCATGATGTACTTTTGCAGCACCAGGAACAGCAGCACAATGGGGATAATGGCCATCACCGCGCCGGCCATGATTTCATTGTAGTTGGAAACCTCCTGCCCGGCGAAGGTGTTTTTCAGCTGCTGCACGCCTACGGCGATGGTGCGGCTGGCCTCGGTCTTGGTGACCATCTTGGGCCAGAAGTAGCTGTTCCAGCCGTTGATGAAGGAGATGATGCTCACGGTGATCAGCGTGGGCTTGCACATGGGGCACAGCACGTGGAAAATGGTGCCGATGCGGCCCATGCCGTCCACCCGTCCGGCCTCGATGTAGCTGTTGTCCACGGCCATGAAGTTCTGCCGGAGCATGAAGATGAAGTACGCGCTGATGAGGTTGGGCAGGATGATGCCCAGGTAGGTGTCAATGGAGTTCAGCCGGGCAATGAGCACGTAGATGGGCACGAAGGTCACCTGAATGGGCACCATCAGCGCGCCCAGCACCAGCATGAACAGCACGTTCTTGCCCTTGAATTCGCCCTTGGAGAAGCCGTAGGCCGCCATGACGCCGATGGTCAACTCCCCGGCCATGATGCACAGGGTGGTCACCAGGGTATTGACCAGGTAGCGCAGGAAGGGCGCACGGTTGAGCACGTTGGGGTAGTTCTGCCAGATGAACTGCTGGGGCCACAGGGTGGGCACCGGGGAGAGCAGCTCCGTGCTGGTCTTGAAGGAGGAAATAATCATCCAGTAGATGGGGAAGAGCATAATCAGCGTCACAAAAATGGCCGCCGCATACTGCCCCACCTTGCGGTAGACCCCATGGGCAATGCGCAGGGAATCGTCCGCACGGACGATGGGAGACACAAAGCGCATGTACAGCAGGCAGACAAAGGCTACCACCACCAGGATCAGCGCCAGCATGCCAAAGGCGCCGTAGCTCTGGGCCAGCAGGTTCAGGTCCTGCTTGAAGTTATACTCCACAAAGTCGGGGAGCAGCCGGGCTTCCTCCAGGGTGGCGGGCACGGGGCCATCCCCCGCCGCCAGCACCGCGTGGGCATGGAAGGTGGCGTTGTAGGAGATCAGGCCAATCCCCCACAGGATGCCCAGCACCAGCGCCAGGATCAGCATCCCCACCACCAGGTCGAAAAAGCCGCTCTGGCGCATTACATGGAGGTAGCCTCCCGCGGGCTTGCCGGCCTTGCGCAGGTTCTGAATTCCCTCCTGCCACATGATGCAGGCCGCCACCACGGGCAGCAGGATGCCACCGCCCAGCAGCAGCCAGCGGATACGCATCTCCCAGGCAAAGGGAATGGACAGAAAGGCCAGCAGCAGGAGCGCCATGCCCGCCAGCGTCAGCCCAATTCCGAACTTTTTCTTGGCATTCAGCATCGAATCGCTCCTTTCTTAGGCATCGTAGTTGACATTCTTGTTGGAGAAGCGCATGGTGGCCACGGTGCACACCAGCAGAATCACGAAGAACACCAGGGACACCGCGGCGCCGCGGGCGGTGCGGAAATCCTTGAAGGTAAGGTTGTAGATCCACTGCACCATCACGTTGGTGGCCGTGCCGGGTCCGCCGCCGGTCATCACGTCCACGCTCTGGAATACCTTCATGCTGGCGATGAACGTGGTCACAAACAGGAACAGGCTGGTGGGCGCCAGCAGCGGCACGGTGATGTAGCGGAAGCGCTGCACGCCGTCCGCGCCGTCAATAACCGCCGCCTCGTAGTAGTCCTGGGGGATGCCCTTCATGGCGGAGAGGTAGATCATCATGGCATAGCCCACCACGCGCCAGGCGGTGAGGAACAGAATGCCCGTCAGCGCCGTGGCGGAATCAATGAGCCAGTGCGGGCCGGTAATGCCGAACAGGGACAGGGTATAGTTCAGAATACCCTCGCTCTGGTTGGCGCCGGTGGCCGCGGGGCTGTAGAGAATCCACATGAACACCACCGCGCTGGTGGATACGGCGATATACTTGGGCATGAACGCGATGGAACGCATGACGTTGAAGCTGCGGGTCATGCGGTTGAACAAAAGCGCCAGCAGCATGCCGCCCACCAGGGTAATCATAACCTCCCAGAAGGTATAGATGCCGGTGATCCGCAGGGATTCCCAGAAGTAGCGGGAGCCGGACTGGTTGAACAGCCAGTTGTAGTTGTCCCAGCCCACAAATTCCTGCTTGCCCGTGGTCAGGATGCCCATGTCCGTAAAGGAGATGCGCACCAGGTCGATGACCGGATAGTACACAAACAGCAGGAAGAACAGCAGCGCGGGCTCCACGCAGAACAGGTCCTTCATGCGCTCCATGCGCTGAATCAGCAGCATCACGCCGTTGAAGAGCATGATGACGCCCACCAGCAGCAGGATGATGGCGATGTTCATCAGCGTGCTCATGGGCGCGATGGGAACGTCGCCCTTGCTGGACAGGTAGAAGGTGCCCGCCTCTGGGATTTCAAAGGTGAGGGGCGTCAGGGCGCCCTCCGCCGAAGCAGGCGCCATGGCGGTGGAAACCTCCGCGCCGTTGCGGGTATTGTACAGCACCAGCTGCCGCTCCTGATCCGCCAGGGAGGACAGAGCGTATACCGTCAGGGTGCCCGGCGCCTCCACCGTGAGCTTCAGGCTGCGGTACTTGCTGGAGCCCGCCCCCCGCAGCTTCACGCTCTGGGTGAATTCCATGCCGTTATCCAGGGTAACGGGGGTTTCCTCGGCAATGACCAGGTTCTTGTAGTCCTTGGTGCCGGGGAATTGCAGGCCCTCGCCCTTGAGGGAGCCTTTGTCCTCACCCAGCTCAAAGTCCTGGGCGCTGATGACGCCGCTCTCCTCCCCGGCGGCATAGGTGGCGTAGAACACGCGCACGCCGCTGTCCTCACCATACAGATCAAAAGCACCGGTCACCGCGGTGCCGGCGCTCTGCGCCGCCTCCCGGGCGGCATACACCTGATCGGAAAGCCAGCTCAGGCTGCTCAGCTGCAAATCTCCGGCCAGATAGCCGAACAGTCCCACAGCAAACACCAGCACACCCAATACGATCAGCAGGACGCCCACGGCGCGCTGTCGTGAGGATATGAGCTGCCTTTCCCTCAGTTTTTCCTTGCGCTTCCAGGAAAGTCCGACCATCTCTGTTTTCACATTACCAACCTCATTCGCTTTTGGCATGGGAGGGAAAGCTAGCGCTTTCCCTCCCAGCCATGAAATTCTCTATGGGGATGTTATGCCTGTACGGTCTGAAGCAGACCGCTTGACGGGTGCGGTGAAGGGTTACTGGTCGTCCAGGGTCTCCTGGATTTCCACCGCCAGGGCGTCCAGGGTTTCCTGGATGGGCGCGCCCTCGTTGAAGATCTGCGCCAGGGCATGCCGCCACAGGTTCGCGCAGGCGTCGTAGGCGGGGTTCTGGTTGCGGGGGTTGATCCAGCTGCTCATGGCCACGATGTCGGCCATGGCGGGCTTGCGGGAGAGGTACTCCTCGTATTCAGGGGTGCCCTGCACGCTGGCACGGGTGGGGAAGTAGCCGGTCTTGTCGGCCCAGTACAGGTTGATTTCCGGGCTGGTCATGAACATCAGGAACTGCCAGGCAGCGTTCTTTTCCGCCTGAGAGGCCGCGGCGGGGATCAGGATGGCGGCGCCGCCCACTTCGCTCTTGAAGGACTCGCCGTCGCTGCCGCCGGGCAGCCAGGCCATGCCCACCTCAAAGGGATTGGCGGAGGCGGCCACGTTGGTCACATAGGTATCATACAGGGAAGAGGTGTGGAATACGCTGAACGCGCCGCCGTCCCAGAACAGCTGACGCATGTTGGTGGAGGCGTCGGTGCCGTAGGCGTAGTAAGCGTAGCCCTTGTCGATCCACTCCTTGATCTTGGTGGTGATCTCCACGCTCTTTTCGCTGTTCACGTCGGTGGTGCCGTCGGCGGTGACGGTCTCCACGCCGTTGTTCTTGTACAGCATCTCATAGTACCAGTAGTCCCAGCCGCCGATAACGGTGCCGTACCGCTTGGTGGTGCCGTCCTCGTTGAAGAGGGTGGCCTTCTCCAGGAAGGCGTCCATCTCGTCGAAGGTCTTGGGCATGGTGATGCCTTCCTCCTCCGCGGCGGTCTTGTTGTAGTACATCACCTGGGTGGAGATCAGGTAGGGCAGGCAGATCTGCTCGTCCTCATAGCTGGTGGAGGCGATCAGGCCCTCGCCGAAGTCTTCCAGATCGTAGTCAAAGGCGTCGATGTAGGGGTCCAGCACCTCGCACAGGCCGTCCTTGCCATAGCTGGCGGGATAGGAGGTGTTGCAGGTAACCAGGGCGGGCACGGTGCCGGTGCCGGCGGCCGCCGCGGCGATGAACTGGGTGTTGATCTCGTCGTAGCTGCCGATATACACGGGCTCCACGGTAATGCCCATTTCGTTCTCGGTGTTGAACTTGTCCACCATGTAGTTCAGGTATTCCGTGAGCTGATCCTCATGGGCATGCCACCAGGTAATGGTGATGGGTTCCGTCACGTCAAACTCCGTGGCGGCCAGGGACGCGGTCATAGGCATAAGCATCAGAGCAACCAGGACCAGTGCAAGCAGTTTCTTCATGGGGCTACCTTCCTTTCGGGCCATATATATTTTTTATGGAAACACATTCCTCTCCCGTGCTTCCAAAAAATCGCGCCAACTTTTGCAACAATATTTTTCAGGGCATAACAAGGCAATTTCAGTATAAGGCAACCACCAATTTTTGTCAACAGAAAACCGGAACAATTGACTAATTATAGACCAAATGAAACATTCTCATACAACATTCCAGGCGCAGCATGCTGTGCGCTAGGGCTGCGCTCATGAAGGGAAGCGATTGTGCAGCCGATCCACTTGCCCGTGAGAAATTTTTGAAATTTTGTAAATCGTGTAGGTTTGTCAAACATATTGGACAGTAAAGGAAGAGAGGACATCTCTGGGA
>USCR01000149.1 GCA_900553295.1 uncultured Eubacteriales bacterium
CGCTCAAGTCTCACTCTTTTTTCTCATCTGTCCAATATGTATTGTAGCTCTACACGGAAGCCGGGGCGCGGGGGGGTGGCTCCCTTGCATTTTATCCGGAGTATGCTATAATGGATATCAGGTTATTGTTCCGGAAGGCAAGGGATGCATATGCGAAAATCTGTACACATCGCCATGCTGGGCGGATTTCATATTTACGTAGACGGCGAGAGCATGGACCAATTGGTCAGCAAATCCCGCAAGGGCATGTTGCTTTTGCAGTACCTGGCACTGCAGCACGGAGAGAGCGTCCCCATTTACCGGCTGATCGACGCGCTTTGGTCCGGGGAAAGCAGCAGCAACCCGGAAAGCGCCCTGAAAACCCTGGTCAGCCGTTTACGGGTGATGCTGGCCCAGGTCAGCCCTGCGCTGGCCGCCTGCATTGTCACCGAGCGCGGCTCCTACCGCTGGGTTACGCAAAACGGTGTAACCGTGGATTTGTACGAATTTGAGGAGCTGGAGCACCGGTTGAACGGCTGCACGGCATTAACGCCCCAGTCCCGGGCGGATTACCAGCAGGTGCTCCGCCTGTATACGGGAAACCTGCTCCAGGGCAACGAGGAAGAGTGGGTGGTCAACCGTTCCGTTACGCTGCACACCGCCTACCTGAAGCTGGTGTATCAATACTTGAACCTGCTCAAGGAGCAGGAGCTCTACGAGGAGATCATCAACGTATGCCGCACCGCCCTGGATGTGGACGCCTTTGACGAGACCCTGCACCTGCAGCTGATGAACGCCCTGGTCAAAACCTGCCGCAACAACGAAGCGCTTATGCAGTACAAGCATGTGACCAACCTGCATTTCCGCTACCTGGGCGTGCAGCCTCCGGAGGGCATTCAGGAGTTTTACAAGCAGATCATTCAGGCCGGCAACACCCTGGAAATGAACATCGACAGCATCCGCGAGGAGCTCCAGGAATACGGCGAAGTATCCGGCGCCTTCGTATGTGAATATGCCGTATTCAAGGAAATCTACAACCTGCAAATGCGGAACCTGGAGCGCCTGGGCTCCACCATGTTCATTGCCCTGCTGATGGTTTCCAGCATGGACGGCAAGCCCATGAAGCCCCTGAAGCTCAACGATGTGATGAACGGCTTGCTCAAGGTGCTTACCCAAAACCTGCGCAAAGGGGATACCATCACCCAGTTCAGCCCCACGCAGTATGCCCTGCTGCTGCCCATGGTGAATTTTGAATCCGGCAAGCTGGTCATGGAGCGGCTGAAGCGGCGGTTCTACCAGGAATTTCCCAATTCCAACTACATGCTCACCTACCGCCTGGGTCCTCTGAGCAGTAAAACTGAGGGGACATCGGGGGTAAAGCATTCCTGACACGCACAAGGAGGTTCTCTCCCCATGCTCTTTCAGCGTAACGACACCGTGCTTTTTATTGGTGACTCCATTACCGACTACAACCGCGCCCGCCCCGTTGGGGAAGGACTGTACAATGCCTGGGGCACCAGCTATGCCGCCATGGCCTCCAGCCTGCTGTGCGCCATGTATCCGGAGCTGCACCTGCGCATGATCAACATGGGCATCAGCGGCAACCAGATCCGTGATCTGGACAAGCGCTGGCAAACGGACGTCCTGGACCTGAAGCCCGACTGGGTGGTGGTGCTCATTGGCATCAACGACGTATGGCGGCAGTTTGACAGCCCCAGCCAGCCGGAGCTTCACGTTCCCCCGGAGGAGTACCGCGCCACCTATCAGCGGCTGCTGGAGCAAACCCTCCCCACCGTCAAGGGCATGGTACTCCTGACGCCCTATTTCATGGAGCCGAACCAGGCCGACCCCATGCGCGCACGCATGGACGAATACGGCCAGATTGTCAAGGAGCTGGCGGCGCAGTACGGTTTGCCCTGCGTGGACACCCAGGCCGCCTGGGACGGGCTGTTCCAGCACATGCACCCCTGCAATATCGCCTGGGACCGCATTCACCCCAACCAGGTGGGTTGCATGTTCCTGGCGAAGACCTTTCTTGCCGCCGTGGGCTTTGACCGGTAAGGTGTCCGTACCTTGTGAAAAGGCTGTGTCCCATCCAGTGAGAGAAAATTGAAACGGTGCAAGCTTTCTCTTGCAGCATAAGCAAAAGAGCAGGAAAACCTTTCCGTTTTCCTGCTCTTTGTTTGTGGCATTTGGGCACGGGGTATCAGGCTTGCTGGGGTCGCTTTCCCCGTCTCCATTTTCTGACCAGCAACACACAAATGGCTAAAACCGCGGGGAAGCCGGCGCCTGCCAGGATGCCCGCCTGCAAATTGTCCCCGGCAATCTGCGACACTGTGCCTACCAGCGCGGGGCCCATGGAGGCTCCCATGTCTCCGGCCAACGCCAGCAGGGCAAACATGGCTGTGCCGCCGCTGGGAAGAATGGAAGATGATATACTAATGGAGCCCGGCCACATTATGCCCACCGCGAAACCGCAGAGCATGCACCCCACAAGCCCCAGCATGGGGATGTTTGCAAGCCCTGCCACAAGGTAGCATACAAGACAGAGCACAGCGGAAAGCATCATAAAGGCCGTAAGGTCGATTCTTCCTCCTGCCTTTCCGTACAGTGCTCTGCTTATGCCCATAAACACCGCGAATCCGCAGGGTCCCGCCAAATCGCCCACTGTTTTGGAAACATGCAGCGCCGACTCCGCAAACGCAGACGCCCACTGCGCAATCGATGCTTCCGCGGCCCCCGCGCAGATCATCAAAAGTATAAAGGCCCAGAATATTTTCGTCTTGAAAAGCTCCGAAATCGTCATGCTTTTGCCGTCCGCCACAATGGGCTCAATGGGGCAGGTGGCAAAATTATAAATGTTATACAGTGGTATCAGCGCCCAGATACCCGCAAGGATACGCCATGTTCCCGTGCCGAACAGGGAGAAGAACAGCGTTGAGCCCAGGATCACCCCCACCGCACCCCAGCAGTAAAAGGAATGCAGCAGGCTCATCATGCGCTCCTTGTTTTCAAATGGGCACGCCTCCACAATGGGGCTGCAAAGTACCTCGATCAGTCCGCTTCCAATGGCATAGATCATGGTGCAAAGGAGGATTCCCGTAAAGGGCGATGGCAATAAATCAGGCAGAAACGCAAGGCCCAAAAGGCCCACGGCGGAGGCAATCTCCGAGATGACGATACAGATGCGGTACCCGCCTTTATCCACCAGCTTTGCGCACACAAGGTCGATAATCAGCTGCGTTACATAGAAGCACGTTGGTATCAGCGCAAGTTCGGTCAAAGATATCCCATAGTCTCTGTAAAAGGTGAGAAACAAAAGCGGTACAAAGTTTGCTGAAATTGCCTGCGTGACAAATCCCAAATAGCACGCCAAAAGCGTCTTGCTGTACTTCTTTGTGTTGCCCGTAATCATTCCATCGGCACTCCTCAAAAATTTCTTTCCCGGGATTGAAAACACCCTCGAAACATTTTAGAATTATATCGTCACAGCGTGCCATATTCTATACCGTTTTGACCGATTTCGTATAACAAAATCACCAGGAGAGAAAGATTATGTCCGTGAGTACCTGTCCATCGCTTTCAAAGGAGCTTTGTCCCCCTGCCCTACCGGCATCCCCAAACGCATCCTGCATGGAGCCCATTGCCGGTACGGCGGCATTTCCCGCCGCCGTCTACCTGGACGATGTGAGCACAGATGTGGTGGCGTGGCACTGGCACGCGGAATTTGAGATTGGGTGCGTAAGTGAAGGCGCCGTTTCCGTAGAAATCGGAAATCGCAAGTTCACATTATATCAGGGCGATATCTTTTTCATCAATTCCCAGGCGATACACGCCATGCGCAATGCCGCTTTGGGACAGCCCGCTGTCTTCAAGGCGATTGTGTTTCACGGGTCCATTGTTGGGGGCGCTGAAAACAGTATTTTCCATCAGAAATATGTATTGCCCCTCATAAGCAGCACCAGTCTCAATGGCTATGTATTCAGGAGCCAGGAGCCCCACATGGAGCACCTGTTTGCTGCTCTCACAGGCGCGTGGAGTGCCTTCTGCGCGGAAAGCGATGGATATGAGCTGTACCTGAGAAATACCTTATCCGACTTTTTTAAGCTGATGCTCTGTGCCTATGGAAATGGCTTGACTGTCCCCACGGACCAAAGGCTAAAGGAACTGCGCACAAAGAGTATGCTTCACTATATCCATTCGCATTTTTTTGAGCCCATTACCCTTTCTGATATTGCCAAATCCGCATCTGTAAGCGTGACCGAGGCGCTTCGTTGCTTCAAGCATGTGATTGGTGTTTCCCCCATACAGTACTTGAAGAAATTCCGCCTTAAACAAGCTGCCGGTTACCTCCGGGCCGGGAAAACCTCCATGAGCCAAATCTGTGAACTTTGCGGATTCGCAAACAGCAGCTATTTTGCCAAATCCTTCAAAGCGTATTATCATTGTACGCCCCGTGAATATGCAAAGCAGTCCCATTTCCAAGCATTCTAATGGTAAGCTCCTCCTGGCATAACTGGGTCTTTTTCTTCATCCCATCCAGCAAAAACCTCCCTCTACATCCAATCACAAAAGGCATTTCACCCATAAAAAGGGCGCAGGGCGGTTTGATCCGCCTTGCGCCCAGTCTGTGTATGGTATATGCTGTAAATCTTACGCGAAGGGATTCTCCGTGGGATAGGGCAGGGAAGCCGGCTGATTGTAAGCGATGTCCTTCACGCCCAGGAACTTGAACACCTCAAACAGCGCCTTGCCCACATGCTTGAAGGCCACCGCGCCGTGATGCGGGTACCGCTTGCCCACCAGCACATGGCGGTAGAAGCGTCCCATCTCCTTAATGGCGAAAATGCCGATGCCGCCAAAGGACTGGGTGGGCACATCCAGCACTTCACCCTCAGCGATGTAGGAGCGCAGCACGCCCTCGCTGTCGCACTGCAGGCGATAGAAGGTGATGTCGCTGGCGGCGATATCCGCTTCCAGGGTGCCGCGGGTGAAGTCGGGCTCGCTGCCCGCAGGCTCCAGCAAGCGGTGCTGGATCAGCTGATACTTCACCGCACGGTTGGAGCACAGCTTGCACTCGGGGGTATTGCCGCAGTGGAAGCCCATGAAGGTATCCGTGAGCTTGTAGTCGTACTTGCCCTTGATGTCCTTGTCGTAAATGTAGGCGGGCACGGTGTTGTTAATGTCCAGCAGGGTTACAGCGTCGGCGCTGACGCACAGGCCGATGTACTCGCTCAGGGCGCCGTAGATATCCACCTCGCAGCTCACGGGAATGCCTCGGCTCACCAGGCGGCTGTTCACATAGCAGGGCTCAAAGCCAAACTGGCTGGGGAAGGCCGGCCAGCACTTGTCCGCAAAGGCCACATACTTCCGTGCACCCTTGTGCTTCTCCGCCCAGTCCAGCAGGGTCAGCTCAAACTGCGCCATGCGGCGGTTGAGAGCCTCGTAATAGGCGCCCTCGCCCATTTCCTTGACCATCTCCGCGCATACGTCATCAATGCGGGGATCGTTTTCATGCTCCTTGAAGGACACCAGCAGATCCAGCTCGGAGTTCTCCTCGATTTCCACGCCCAGCTCATACAGGCCCTTGATGGGAGCATTGCAGGCGAAGAAGTCCTGGGGCCGCGGTCCGAAGGTGATGATTTTGAGGTTCTTCACGCCAATCACCGCGCGGGCAATCGGCACAAAGTCCGCGATCATCTTGGCGATATCGTCGCAGGTGCCCACGGGATACTCGGGGATGTAGGCGTCAATGTGGCGCATGCCCAGGTTGTAGGAGCAGTTCAGCATGCCGCAGTAAGCATCGCCGCGGCCGTTGA
>USCR01000150.1 GCA_900553295.1 uncultured Eubacteriales bacterium
CCTTTTGCGGTTCCTTACCTCGTCTTTTTTTGTTGGGGTGTTTTGCAACACGCCCATGTCTTTGCGCCGCTATGCGATATCCATAGACGACGTCTTAATGTGGTGGTCGCAACAGGACCCGAACCTGTGCCCCCATCGATGTGAACGATGCGCTCTATCCATGGGGCCAGATGAACCAACGATTGATGAAGGTTGCCGATGGAGCTTGCTCACCTGCTTCGGCTGTTGAAATATGGATTGTTTAACTTGTGTGGCCGTACGCTCTGCCGCTGCACAAACCGTTCATTTCTGGAAAAGTCCTGACAGACCATGTATTTGCGAATACAGATATGAAAGGCTGTGTGTGGGTTTCCAGGCGAAGAAGCTGGTAAGCGATGGCCTATGCATCTCGCAAATCCAAAAAGTTACGAAAACAAAAAATGGGAATGGAGCGATCGATTATTTCGTTTAATAAGCGTAAGTGGCGATCCATTTTGAAATTTCATACGTTGCCATTCCATCCTGTGTTCAAGGGGAATCTGCTCACGCAACGAAAGGGAGGACCTCACATGAAGAAGCCTTGCACTGTCGTATGGCTGCTGCTGGTGGTTGCCATGCTGCCGATTGTTGCCTTTGCGCAGTCACAAACGAATCAAAACGAAAATTTGTCCCAATTCAAGACACGGCTAAAGCAGGAACAGGAAAAATCAAGTTTTTTGGATGAATGGAATGACGAGAACATGGATCTCTTTGCGAGCATCGTCAAAGATAGTGGCATTGTCATTGAGAACATTGATCCTGACAAGTATTATGATGGAGAATGGTTAACACCCTATCATGCACTTCAAAATGTATTTGAAGAAGTATGGGGAGATAAAACGACATGGTCCCTGGAGCAACAATACGAATACGCCCATTATGAAATAGAGATTGGATTAAGTGACCAAACCGTTGCTGCGTTACCTACGGCAGAAGACCTTTCGGTTGATGAGGCGAGAAGGCTTGTCCAGGAGGAGCTTTATGCAGAGCTGGCAGCAGAAAAGGATGCGTCCATGATTGACCTTGGCAACTATCAGGAAACCGTACATTTCTGGAGGTATCCCGATTTAGGGGGCACCTGGGTTTTTGAATATTATGGCGAAGATAGAAAAACACCGGAGTTTACGGGAACCTTATACCAGGATACTGACATCATTTCCATAGATATTCATGACAAAAACGACTTGCAGGCACTATATCAATATCATTGCGCTCTGCATAATTTTCAGACTTTCCACTGGTGGGGGCTGGATGATCAGTATAAGTTCTATACATTAGTCGCTTCGCTTCAACAGCGGCAGATCGAAAGGTATGGCGAGCTTCCTACCTTTGCAAAGCAAATTCTTGAGCATCAGCATGTGTTGCCGACCGATCAGATGATTGAACCGGATGTTGCGATTGAAATGGCACGGAGCCATCTCCATGATGATGCCTCCTGTGAGCAAAAGGCATACATTACTTTATATAAGATCTCAGAGAACAGAATTGTTTACGAAGTTGGCTTTGGTTCATCTGATGCGGAATCCGATCAGGTGCTGATCGATGCTTTGAATGGCGATGTGTATGTCGAATCACATTGAATGTCAGGCGAAAAAGAAGCGCATCTCGGCATGTCGAAAAACGCCGGCGCGGGCGGACTTTTCCGACATGCAAAGGCCCGGCCAACCAATGGCCGGGCCTTTGCCGGTGCGATGGACACCCAAGATCAGCTCTTATGGAACAGCAGGCGTTCGTAACGCTCCTGATCGGCGTCGCGGACCATGACTTCGAGCTCCTCGTCGCCCATCACGGTGTTGCGGCCCTCGGCGTAGAGGGCGTCCACCTGCTCCTTGACCGCTGCCACCAGCGGGTCCTGCTTGCCCACGGCGTTTTCGCCCTTGAGACGGAAATAGCTGTTGAGCCAGTGAGCGATACCGGCCAGTCCGCTGTGGCTGTCCACGGCCACGGAGGCGGGACGGTTGAGAATGGTGGCGGTATCGAAGATGTTGTAGATTTCCTCATCCTTGAGCATGCCGTCGGCGTGGATGCCGGCGCGCGTCACGTTGAAGTGACGGCCCACGAAGGGCTGGCGCGGACTGATCTCCAGCCCGATCTCGCGCTCCATGTACTCGGCGATCTCGCTCACGGCGGTCAGGTCCATGCCGTCGGTGGTGCCGCGCAGGGCCTGATACTCGATGGCCATGGCCTCCAGCGGGCAGTTGCCCGTGCGCTCGCCGATGCCCAGCAGCGAGCAGTTGACGCTGGAGCAGCCGTAGAGCCATGCCGTGCCCGCGTTGGAGACGACCTTGTAAAAGTCGTTATGGCCATGCCATTCCAGCTGTTCGGAGGGAATGCGGGCATAGTGGTTGAGGCCGTAGATGATGCCGGGCACGCTGCGGGGCAGGGCCGCGCCGGGGTAGCTGATGCCATAGCCCATGGTGTCGCACGCGCGCACCTTGATGGGCAGCCCGCTTTCCTCGGACAGGTGCATCAGCTGTTCGGCGAAGGGCAGCACAAAGCCGTAAAAGTCGGCGCGGGTGATGTCCTCAAAATGGCAGCGGGGCACAATGCCCTGCTCCAGCGCCGCCTTGACGATGCCCAGGTATTTGTCCATGGCCTGCGCGCGGGTCAGGTGCATCTTTTTGAAAATGTGGTAATCGCTGCACGAAACCAGGATGCCCGTCTCCCGCACGCCCGCGGCTTTGACGAGCTTAAAGTCGTTTTCGTTGGCGCGAATCCAGGTGGTGATCTCCGGGTACCTCAGCCCCAGCGCCTGGCAGCGCTCCAGCGCCTCGCGGTCGCGGTCGGTGTAGAGAAAGAACTCGCTCTGACGAATCAGGCCCTTGGGCCCGCCCAGGCGGCTTTCCAGCTTGAAGAGGTGCTCGATCTGTTCGGGCTTGAAGGGGCTGACACTCTGCTGGCCGTCGCGGAAGGTGGTGTCGGTCATCCAGATGTCGGCAGGCATGTTGATGGGCACCAGACGGTTGTTGAAGGCGATCTTCGGAATGGACTCGTAGTCGAAGATCTCGCGGTAGAGGTTGGGCTCCGCGACGTCCTGAAGCTCATACTGGTATTTGGCCTGCATGAGCTGATGGGTTCTCTCGCTGTATTCCAGCATTTACTCCAGCTCCTTTACAAAGGCGGCAATGCGCCGAAGTCCCTCCTCGATGTTTTCCATGGAAGTGGCATAGCTGATACGGCAGAAGCCCTCGTCCAGGAAGGCCGCTCCCGGCACCAGCGCAACATGTGCATGTTCCAGAAGCGCTTCCGCTATGGCGGTGCTTCCACCCAGCACCTTGCCGTGGTAGCGCTTGCCGGTGATGCCGCGAATGTTCATCATCACGTAGAACGCGCCGTGGGGCTTGCGGCAGCTCAGGCCGGGAATGGCGTTGATCTTCTCCACCATGGCGTCCCGGCGCTTTTCAAACTGGGCGACCATGGCGTCCACGCAGCTCTGATCCCCCTGCAGGGCCTTCATGGCCGCGTACTGGGCGATGCTGTTGGGGTTGCTGGTGGCCTGGGACTGGAAGCTGGACATGGCGGAGATCACGTTCCGCGGCCCGGCCACGTAGCCAATGCGCCAGCCGGTCATGGCGTAGGCCTTGCTCACGCCGTTGACCAGGAAGGTCTGGCTCTTGATCTGCTCGCCCAGTTGGGCGATGGACAGGTGCTTGCGCCCGTCGTAGAGCAGCTTTTCGTAGATCTCATCGCTGACCACGAAGAAGGGGTGGCTCACCGCCAGGTCGGCCACGAATTGCAGCTGCTCCTGCTCCCACACGCTGCCGTTGGGGTTGGAGGGGCTGGTGATGACGATGGCCTTGGTCCGGCGGGTAACCCGGCTGGCGATGTCCTTGTTGGTGGGGATGAAGTTGGTCTCCTCCGTGGCGGGGATGAACACCGGCACGCCACCGGCCATGCGCACCAGCTCCGGGTAGGATACCCAGCAGGGGGTGGGGATCAGCACCTCGTCCCCGGGGTCCAGGATGGCCTGGAAAATGTTGAACAGGCTGTGCTTGGCCCCGTTGGATACCAGGATATCCCCATAGGTGTAGGTCATGTCGTTATCCCGGCGCAGCTTTTCGCAGATGGCCTTGCGCAGTTCCTTGGTGCCCGCGGCGGGGGTATACCGGGTCATGCCCAGGTCGATGGCCTCCTTGGCTGCGTCACAGATATGCTGGGGCGTGGGAAAGTCCGGTTCCCCGGCCCCAAAGCCGATGACGTTCAGCCCCGCGGCTTTCATTTCCTTGGCCCGGGCGTCAATGCTCAGGGTCATGGACGGGGCGATATTTTGGCAACGGTGCGATACGGTCAAAGCCATGAAAAGCTCCTCCTTTTGCATTTTCCCATCTTTGGGATTGCATTCCTGGCCCCAAACCCCACGGAAGAATCAGGGTTTGCGGGAGGTGCTATGGTAAAAGAATTGCAAGCAATACGGTTGCAAATTCCATTATATACATTTCCAGCCTTTCACGCAACCCCCCAAAAGCGCAAAATGCAATTTTCTTTTTTGAAAAATGCAAAATGGAAAGGCCCATGCACCCCTTGCGGGAACAGCGCGCAGGCAAGGAAGCGCAGGCTGCAAACACGGGAAATGCAAAAAAATTTGAGAAAAGGGAGAAAACTTTTGCGCCTCCCGGGACGTCCTAAGGGTATAGGGTATGGGGGGAGGACGCAGCATGGGGCGCTTTCTTTTCACGGTATGCTTGTGCTGGCTGCTGGCGGCGGGGGCCGCGGCGGAACAAGTGGTGCTGACCCTCACCGTGGGCGGGGACTGTGTACTGGGCACCCGGGAGGAATGGCAGCAGGAGGAGGACACCTTTCTCACCGTGGTGGCGGAGCGGGGGGCGGACTGGCCCTTTCGCAACCTGCGGGAAATCTTCCTGGAGGACGACATGACCCTGCTGAACCTGGAATGCGTCCTGCAAGCGGACAACCAGGGCCACGACTACGGCAAGCAGCACACCTTCCGGGGCGATCCGGCCTACGCGGAAATGCTGCCCCGGGCCGGGGTGGAGCAGGTGAACGTGGCGAACAACCATTTCATTGACTACCGTGCCACGGGCCAGGCCTCCACCCTGGCGGCGCTGGAAGCGGCGGAGGTGGCGTACAGCGGCTTTGGGCACCTGTACATCTGGGAGGCGAAGGGCGTGCGCATTGGCTTTGGGGGCTGCCGGGAAGCCGTATGGAAGGAGAGCCCGCAGACCGTGCGCAAGGACATCCGCGCCCTGCAAGAGGCGGAGTGCGATGTGATTATTTATTCCTGCCACTGGGGCAAGGAATACAGCCCCCCCCACAACCGCACCCAGGAGCGCATGGCGGACTATGCTATCGACTGCGGCGCGGACATTCTCATTGGCGCGCATCCCCACGTGGTGCAGGGAATTGAAAAGCGGGACAGCGCGCTGGTGCTGTGGAGCCTGGGCAACCTGGTCTTTGGCGGCACCCACGAAATGACCACCTTTGACGCCATGCTGGCGCAGCTGGAGCTGCACTTCCGGGACGGGGAGTTCACCGGCACGCAGCTGCGTCTGCTGCCGGTGCTGACCTCCGGGGCGATCCCGGCCAATGATTTTTCGCCTGTTCTGGCCCAGGGGGAGGACCGGGAGCGCATTCTGGCCCAGGTGGCGGCGGATTCCCCCCAGGGGCTGGCGGATGTGATGTGGTTCGCCGGGAGGTGAGGGAACCTGCGGGGGATGCGAGAGGCGGCTTTTCTGAGAAAAGCCCCTCTCGCGCTCTCCCGAAAAGCGGAGGGGGGTGCATCAAAATCTA
>USCR01000151.1 GCA_900553295.1 uncultured Eubacteriales bacterium
CCCGGTTATTCTGGAGCACGGAGCGGCCGCCGACCTACTGGAGTGCTTCTGCGGCATGTTTTGCGCTGATAACGCTCAGAAGGGATATTCTCGCCTGGCCGGCCGCGAGGGCGAAGTAATTGCCTCCGGGCAGGTTACGCTGATGGACGATCCGATGCTGACTTGCCTATCAGATGAGGCGGCTAAAGCGGCCCGAGGCTTCGCGGGGCAGCCTTTTGATGGAGAAGGCGTACCGTCCCGCGCCAAGGCCGTGATTGAAAAAGGCCGGCTGATCACGCTGCTGCACAACCTGACGACAGCCGCCAAAGCCGGAACTGAGTCCACAGGAAATGCCAGCCGCGGCAGCTATAAATCCACGGTGGGCGTGGCGCCGACCAACCTTTATATTCTACCCGGAGCCGATTCACTGGAGGATATGATGCAGAAGATGGGCGACGGGCTTGTCATCGACGACCTTTCCGGCCTCCATGCGGGAGCAAACGGCGTATCCGGGGATTTTTCCCTGCTGGCTCAGGGCTATCGGGTGAAGGATGGCAAGCGGGCCGGGGCGGTGGAGCAGATCACCGTGGCCGGGAATTTCTATCAGCTGCTCAAGGACATCCGTGCCCTGGGCAATGACCTGACCTTCCCTGCCAGCGGCGTGGGCGCGCCCTCGGTGGATGTGGGCACGCTGGCCGTTTCGGGCAAATAAAAAAAGCGGGGTAATCCCGTTTTCCACATACTTTCCCGAAAACTTTGTTATCCTATCATGCGCCCCGGCCCATTTGGGCCGGGGCGCAATGTATTCCGTGGGCTTCGTATCCGCTTACAGCAGCGATGCCGCTTCGCGGTCCAGCAGGAAAATCGCATTGGGATGATACCGAAGAATGGAGCACGGCACCTGCGGGGTAACGTTCTCCAGCACGGAATCATGAATGGCCTGCGCCTTATCCGGCCCGGTGGCAATGAGCACCACCTGCCGTGCACGCATGATGGCTCCGATGCCCAGGCTCACGGCCTGGCGCGGGACTTCATCCACGCTGTGGAAAAAGCGAGTATTGGCCTCAATGGTGCTCTGGCTCAGGGTTACCAGGTGGCAGTTGTCAATGAAGCACTCCCCGGGTTCGTTAAAGCCAATGTGTCCATTTCGGCCGATTCCCAGCAGCTGGATATCAATGCCCCCGGCGGCCTCAATGGCCGCGTCGTAATCCCGGGCGGCGGAGGCCAGATCCGCCACGTTTCCGCTGGGCACATGGATGGCCTCCCGGCGCATGTTCACATGGTCAAACAGCTGCTCCATCATAAAGGCATGGTAGCTGCACGGATGTTCCGGCGCCAGCCCCACGTATTCATCCAGGTTATAGCTCACCGCCCGGGAAAAGTCCACCGCCCCCTGCTGATACAGGTAGATCAGCTGCTTGTACGTGGGAATGGGGGTCGACCCCGTTGCCAAGCCCAGCACGCTGTCCGGCTTGCGGGTCAGCTGCGCGGCAAAGAGCGCCGCCGCTGCTTGTCCTGCCTGGGCCGCGTTGTCGTATACGCGAATTTCCATATGCTCTTTCCTCCCTGCGATGGTCATCAGTTGTATGCATACATTTCAAAACGTATTATATGATACATATCGTATATATAATCGCTTCAGACACATTTGTCTTATATACATTATAGAATTTTGAAGTGGCTTTGTCAAGCAACCGGCAGGGATTTCCGTGGGCCATAACCTGCTGCATTGGCAACCATCGCATTTCGGTGGAATCCTGTGCGTGGCAGCTTTATTCTCAGTATCGCAGCACAATAAAACGGGCCCCCCGCGCCTTACTGGCACGGGAGGCCCCTGTGTATTGACTGCTTATTTTTCCTCAGGCCCGGGCTGCCGCCGCGCCGGCCTCCATGGCCTGGCGGTTGATGGGCAGCAGGTGCTCCTTCTTGGGGCCAAAGGTGGCCTTCAAGGCCTCCATGGCGCTGTCGATGGAGATAACACCCGTGCGCTCAATCATGGCGCCCAGCATGACCATGTTGGCAGTGCGGCTGTTGCCCAGCTGCTCGGCAATGTCGTTGCAGGGCACGGCCACCACGGTGACGTCGTCCCGGGTGGGCGCCTCGTCAATCAGGGAGGAGTTGTACAGGAGCAGTCCGCCCTTTTCCATGGCGGGCTCAAACTTTTTCAGGCTGGGCTTGTTCATGAGCACGGCAATGGGCGGCTCGGTAACCAGCGGGCTGCCGATGGGCTCGTCGCTGATCACCACGGCGCAGTTGGCTTCGCCGCCGCGCATCTCCGGGCCGTAGGAGGGCATCCAGCTCACGTTCATGCCGTCATGCATGGCGGCCTTTGCCAGCAGCTGCCCAATGAGCAGCACGCCCTGGCCGCCGAAACCTGCCACAAGGAACTGCGCTTCCATGTCACTCCACCTCCTTTTTCACGCCCAGGGGATACTGGGGAATCATCTTTTCCTGGAGCCACTTCAGGGCCTCCTGGGGCGTCATGCCCCAGTTGGTGGGGCAGGTGGAGAGCACTTCCACCAGGGTGAAGCCCTTGCCCGCCATCTGCATTTCAAAGGCCTTCTTGATGGCCTTCTTGGCCTCCATGATGTGCTTCACGTCGTGGACGGACACCCGGGCAATGTAGGCCGGGCCGTCCAGAGTGGCCAGCATCTCGCTCATGCGGATGGGATAACCGCACAGGGCGGGGTCCCGGCCGTAGGGGCTGGTGGTGGTCACCTGACCGGGCAGGGTGGTGGGGGCCATCTGGCCGCCGGTCATGCCGTAAATGGCGTTGTTGACGAAGATCGTGGTGATCTTTTCCCCGCGGGTGGCGGCATGCACAATCTCGGCGGTGCCGATGGAGGCCAGGTCGCCGTCGCCCTGGTAGGTGAAGACCAGGTTGTCGGGGCGCACGCGCTTGCAGCCCGTGGCCACCGCCGGGGCACGGCCGTGGGCGGCTTCCATCATGTCGCAGTTGAAATAGTCATAGGCAAACACCGCGCAGCCCACGGGAGCGATGCCGATGGCCTTGTCCTGCAGGCCCAGTTCATCAATGGCCTCGGCCACCAGGCGGTGGATAATGCCATGGGTGCAGCCGGGGCAGTAGTGAAGGGGCTTGTCGGTGAGCATTTTGGTTTTTTCGTAAACGATGGCCATATTATTTCCCCTCCTTTGCCAGCTGCTCTACCTGCTCCACGATTTCGCGGACGGTGGGCACAATGCCGCCGGTGCGGCCGAAGAAGTGCACGGGCTTGGCGCCGTTCACCGCCAGGCGCACGTCGTCCACCATCTGGCCCATGGACATTTCCACGGTCAGGAAGCACTTGGCGTGGGTAGCGGCGGCCTGAATGGGCGCATTGGGGAAGGGCCACAGGGTGATGGGCCGGATCAGCCCTGCCTTGATGCCCTTGTCCCGCAGCTTGCGCATGGCGGAACGGGCGATGCGGGCGGTGGTGCCGTAGGCAACCAGCACATAATCCGCGTCCTCGGTGAGTTCTTCCTGCCAGCGGCACTCGTTCTGCTCCATTACCGCGTACTTGGCATAGAGCTTGTTCACATGCTTTTCCAGGGCGCTGGGATCAATATACAGGCTGTTGATGATGGCCCGCTCACGGCCGCAGCCGGGTTTCCAGCCGGTGGCCGCCCAGGTCTTTTCCGGCAGGGTGGGGTCGGGCTGGTAATCGGGCATTTCCACGGGCTCCATCATCTGGCCGATGAGTCCGTCGCCCATGATGAGCACGGGGTTGCGGTACTTGTCCGCCAGGTCAAAGGCCTTCTGGGTCAATTCCACGGCCTCCTGCACGGAGGAAGGCGCCAGCACCAGCATGCGGTAGTCGCCGTGTCCGCCGCCCCGGGTGGACTGATAATAGTCGCTCTGGGCGGGCTGGATGGAACCCAGGCCAGGGCCGCCGCGCACCATGTTCACAATGACGCAGGGCAGCTCCGCGCCCACGATATAGCTGATGCCCTCCTGCTTCAGGGAAATTCCCGGGGAGGAGGAGCTGGTCATGCACCGTCCGCCGGCGCCTGCCGCGCCATAAATCATATTGATGGCCGCGACCTCGCTCTCCGCCTGCAGGAAGCAGCCGCCCTCCATCTTGGGCAGGCGCTTGGACATATATTCGGGTATCTGATTCTGGGGGGTGATGGGATAGCCGAAGAAGAAGCGGCACCCGGCCTGGATGGCCGCCTCAGCGATCGCCTCGTTCCCCTTCATAAGCATTTTTTGACCCATGGGGCAGTCCTCCTTACTTTTCCACCGTAATTACCGCATCCGGGCACATCCGTGCGCAAAACGCGCAGCCGATGCACTTTTCCTGCTCCTCAATGGCAATGGGATGATAGCCCCGGGCGTTAATATGCTTGCTCAGCGCAAGCAGACCCTTTGGGCACACGTCCGCGCACAGGCCGCAGCCCTTGCACAGATCCTTGACAATGGTCAGCTTCGCCATTTCGCCGCCTCCTCGTGTAGTGGGTATAAAGTAAATTATAAAGGCTTTTAGGGAAAAAAGTCAATCCTTCATACAAAGAAGATACAGGGAAATGGTGCGGCGAAGGAAGCCACAGGATTTCTGCCAGGGTGAAAACGGAATTTCTCAAAAAATTCTCGAAATTCCAAAATTTATGCTTGCATTTTTCTTTGCGATGTGGTAATATACCATCGTTGTCACGCCATGTGCTGATGTAGCTCAGTAGGTAGAGCGCATCCTTGGTAAGGATGAGGTCACCGGTTCAAATCCGGTCATCAGCTCCAGAAAAAACCGTTATCCCATAAGGGATAGCGGTTTTTTCTTGTGCTGAAAAGTTCGATGCTCCAAAAGGATGGCACAAAAGTTTGTGAGCTGCGTCACACGCAGCAGCCTGGTTTGTGCCGCATGCCACCCGCCAATGGCACAGCGCAAGCCATTGGCGGGCAAGGCCATCGGGGCACAAGGGGTTGGCGTTGGATCTTTGGCCGGTTCAGTGCCTTTTTTTCATAATCATATAGCTGATCACCGAAAAAGCAAAGAATAAGACGCCGAACACCAAGGTTCCGAAAATGCCAACCGGATAGGGCGCAATCCATCCGTCCTTGAAAACAAGTACGGAGAGATACCCGCTCAGCATGGATACCGGCATAAACGCGATGCCAACGATATTGAGCCAGGTAACAGCAAACGGAGGTTTTTCCATGGACAGCAATCTTCCAATAAAATACCCCGCAACCCCCACCGCCTGAATGACCATTCCGCCCCAAACAACCTCCATGGTTTGCTTCTCATACCACCCGCCGAAGGCGCAGAACAAGCCAATGGCAATCAAAGCCGTGGAGGCAATATACAGGATCATGCTGGCCAGGGCCTTATTTTTTTGCTCCTGATCCTTTGCAGGTTCTATGCCCTTTAGCAGATAGTCGGTTGTAACCTCAAAGAAATCGCTCATGGCGATGATTTTCTCCAGGTCAGGCATGCTCTGCTCGCTCTCCCACTTGGAAACAGCCTGCCGGGAAACGCCCACCTTTTCGGCCAGCTCCTCTTGGGAAATC